>NZ_CP024621.1:3216730-3538403 GCF_009846525.1 Halomonas meridiana
GCCCAAGCGGCGAGCTGCTGGTGTGCCTGCTGCGCCTCGCCCAGCGGCTGACGGCTGGCTTCTCTCGCCAGCGCCTGTAGCGCGGGTCGGGCCAGAGCGGGGTCGCGACGGGCATAAGCTACGTCATGAATGGCTTGGCGCTCGGCCGTGCCGAGCGGCTGGGCGGGCAGTGCAGCGAGCAGCAGCGCCACGACCGACGCAGGCAATGCGGCCAGCTCGAAGGCCAGCAGGCTAGGCAGCGAAGCGGCAAAGCCGCTCCTCAAGGTGTCCAGTACCGCGCGCCCCTCCGGGTTGAGCGCCCTGGCGACCATCACGGCGTATTCGCCGGTCGCCGCTTCGCGGGTCATGCCTAAGCGTACCGGCACGAACCCTAGCGCCCGCCAGAAGCGCAGCAGCGACGCTTCCGCCCCGAAGGTGGCGCCATACAGGGACACCCCTTGCTGGGTGGCGCTATCGATATCCTCTTCTAGGAGCTGCCTTCCTAGTCCTTCTCGGCGACGCTGGGGGTGCGTGGCAATACGCGCCACCCGTCGCCAGCGGGCGGTCAGTGCCTCACGGCTGCCGCCATGGGCTGCGAGCGACTGCGCCAGCAAATGCCCCTGAGGCCTACGCTCACCCCTGGCCACTTGGTCGGCAAGCTCGGCCCCGAATCCCCCCTCTTCGCGGGTGACCAGGACGGCTTGCGGGTCTTCCCCGTCACGGCTGAGTATCATGCGTAGTCCCGTGCCGGGGCCATCCAGCAGCTGGCGTAAATCGCTCGGCGTGGTGCGGTAGTGGGACTGCACCAGCAGGCCAAACAGCTTTTCTAATCGTGCGTCCTGCGCGGCGAGCTGCGCTTGGCTGAGCACGATGCTATGTGGCAACTCGTCTTGTGAGGGGAGTGCGTTAGGTAGCGGCGCATTCAACAAGAGCAACCGTTGGATGAGCGACTCCAGCGGGTCCCCGACGGACCAGCGTATTGGCGTTTGCAGCGTTAGCTCTCGCCACTGGGGCGCTTGGCGATCCAGCACGTCGCGAAAACGCAGGGCAAAACCGCGCCCAGAGCCTTCATAGCCATGCACCGTGGTGGCAAAGGCAATGCGCGGAAAAGCCGCCAGCCAGCGGGCCAGCAACGACGCTGGAATGGCGGCAGCTTCATCCACCAGCAGCGTACTGCCGCTGCCCCCTAGCGCGCCCTGCTCGATCTGTTCTGTCAGTACATCCGGCGGCAAAAAGCGCAGCCGACTGCCGTTGGCAAGCGACACCTCGGCAGGGCCGTGGCGCTGTAGCGCCGGGCACAGCGCCGCCACACGGCTAAAGACGCTCTCCACGGCGCTCAGCCGAGGCGCGGTGAGCAGCCACTCGCCACCGTCGCTTTGTTGCAGTAGCCGTGCGCAGGCAATGCCCAGGGCAGCGCTCTTGCCCCGCCCCCGGTCGGCGGTCACCACCAGCGGTCGACGGCGCTTGAGCTTGACCAGCGCGCTCACCGCCAAGGCTTGGTCCGCAGTAAGACAGTCGGTGTCTTCACAGGACTCAGGGGCGCTCGGCCGTTTGGCCAAGGTCGGCAATCGCAGCGCTCCTCCCACCGGCCAGCGCACTACCTTGGTCGACGCCCCCAGCAAGCGGGCCATACGCGTGAGGTAGTGGGCACTGAGGTGCTCCCAAGGCCAGGGGTAATCGGCAAAGCGAGCGTAGTTGGGATCGGGCTGGCAGCCCCATGACGATGGCGTGACGAGTACCAGTAAGCCGCCTGCGCTCACCGTCCCCGCCAGCGCACCCAGCGCATCGGGGTCTAGCCCTTCGTGGCCACTGGCATCGAGGATCACTAGCTGGTGCTCGACACCCAGCCGGGTACGCGCTTTACGGCTAGGTAAACTGGCAGCGACGGGGGACTGTTGGGCATCGCCCACCCAAAGGGGTGCCTGCCAGTCGGCGGCCTGCCACAGCGCCAGTGCCTGCTGACGGGCCTGCGCTGGTGCACCGCTTAACCACACCAGCCCGCGCCAGCCCCGCTGCTTTAAACGGCGGGCATGACAAACGAGCGTGGCAGCCTCCCTGTCGACGTGTTTGCGGGGTGAGGTGGGGTCGGCGTGGCGTGACCCGCCCATAGCGGCTCCTTAGGCAAGAATTCTCTTACAACTTTGGTTGAACAAACCCGGGCTTTTCAACGTTTTCTCACCCTTCAAGACAGAGTAAAGAGCGTAGAAGTACCTTTTAAAGCAATGTTTTAACGGCTTTTTTCACATTTTCTCTGCGATGTCCGCCGCGTTAACTTCCTTGATTTACTGATATTGCGTTGCAGCGGGTGGAGTGTGCTAGCTTAGCGATGCAGCGCAGCGTTGTTTTACTTTACGTAAACGTCAGCCTGCTCGCTGTACTTTCCTGCTTTCAGGTCTCCAACACTAATAACGCTAACCGCCAAAGTACCAGGAAACATACAATGAAAAAGACCACAAAATTCGCACTCACCAGCCTTGCCGCTGGCGTCGCCTTCGCCGCCCTCACGTCTACCGCTCAAGCGCAGGAGCAGTGGACCATGACCACCACGTGGCCGGAGAACCTCGACCTGATCAAGATCGATCAGCATTGGGCCGAGCTGGTCAATCAACTGGCGGGCGATGAAGTCCAAATCAATTTCCGCGCAGGCGGCACCTTGATGCCTGGTACCGAGGTCTTCGATGCGACCGAAACCGGTGCCATTCAAGCCGCAGGCGACTGGCCCGGCTACTGGGCGGGCCTGAATCCGGCGTTTTCGCCGCTAGCCACCACCACCAGTTTGTTCAACGGTGTCGATTATCTGAACTGGATCCAACAGTGGGGTGGCTTCGAGCTCTACCAGGAGATCTACGGCCAGTACAACATGGTGTACCTGCCCTACGGCATCACCAACAACGAATCGGGTTTCATGGGCCGCACGCCCATCGAGAGCATCGCCGACCTGGAAGGCAAGCGTCTGCGTCTCTCCGGCCGTGACCAGGGCCGCGTGCTCGAAGAGCTGGGCGGCTCCCAGGTCACGCTAGCCGGTGGCGAAGTGTACCAAGCCATCGAGCGTGGGGTGATCGACGCAGGTGAGTTCTCCACCCCTGGCGTTGACTTCAATGCAGGCTTTGCCGAAGTCGCCGACTACTGGGCCACCCCCGGCTGGCACCAGTCGGCGAGCGTGTTCGGCGTCATGATCAACAAAGACGCGTGGGACGCACTCTCCGAAGAGACCCAAGCCAAACTGCGTATCGCTGCCGAAGCCACCATGGCGTGGACACTCTCCTGGTCTGAGCGCGAGTCCACCGAAGCGACCCAGAAGTTCATCGACGCGGGCGTGACCATCAATCAGTTCTCGGAAGAAGACCTGGCGCGTATCCAAGAGATCACCAACGAGGTCATCGTACGCGGTGCCTGTGAAAACCCAGACCACGCCAAGGTCTACCACTCCATGATCACCTACCTGCAAGAGTACGCCGCATGGCGTGATGTGACGGCCCCGTTCAACATGAGCCGTACCATGGACAACCTGCCCTCACTGGAAGAGATCGAAGCCTGCCTGTAAGGCACTCACTATAAAAGCGTAACACGGCCGCCCCTCCCCTTGTCGGGGCGGCCTTAGCTCAGTTGCGGAGATCTTCCATGAATGCGATTGCCAAGGCGATCGATGCGATTAACGAGCTGTTTGGCCGCATCATTGCGCCGTTAATTGCCATCATTACCCTTATCGTGCTTTACGACATCGTGTCGCGCTTTTTCTTTGGCCGCCCCAGCGACTGGGCGTTCGATGTGACGAAAATGCTGTTTGGCGCCCACTTCATGCTCATGGCCGCCTACGGGCTGCGCCATCATGCCCACGTGGAAGTCGACGTGGTGAAACGGCTGCTATCCCGCAAGAAACAGGCCGTATTGGATCTCATTGGCTACCTGGTCTTTTTCGTGCCGTTCATTTGGCTGCTGCTGACCTACGGCTGGCGCTTCTTCGAGCGCTCCTTCAGCCGTGGTGAAACGACTTACGGCATGGTCTCGATTCCCGTTTACCCGGTGAAAGGGGTGATCGTCGTGGCCGCCGCGCTGATTTTGCTGCAGGCGATTGCCATCGTCCTACGCGCCATCATGCAACTGCGTGAGGAGAAGTCCGCATGAGTGCAGAACTACTAACGCTAGTGATGTTTGGCGGACTGCTGGTGGGGCTGTTTATGGGCCATCCGCTCGCCTTTGTGCTAGGCGGTATGGCGGTCATCGGCGCGTATCTAGGCCCCGGTATCAACACTCTCGGCATCATCATCAACAACGTCTATGGCAACGCCATGGACAACTATGTGCTGGTCGCCATTCCGCTGTTCATTCTGATGGCACGCTTTCTCAACGACTCCGGCGTGACGGAGAAGATGTTCGACGCCATGCGTCTGCTGTTGGCCAACGTGCGCGGCGGCCTGGCGCTGACCGTGGTGGTGGTGTCGGTACTATTGGCGGCCACTACCGGCATCGTCGGGGCGTCCATTGCGGTCATGGGGATGATCGCGCTGGTGCCGATGCTCAAGTATGGCTACAACAAAGAGCTCAGCGCGGGCGTGATCATGGCGAGCGGCTGCCTGGGCATTCTGATTCCGCCCAGCATCATGCTGATCTTGATGGCCAGCTACTCGCCAGTGTCCGTGGGCGCGCTGTTTGCCGGAGCGCTGATTCCTGGGCTGCTCTTGGGGGTGATGTACGCGCTCTACGTGGTGCTGATTTGCTGGCTGAAACCCAGCTATGGCCCCAAAGTGCCGAAAGAGGAGCGCGCCGAGGTCAGCACCAGAGAGCTGCTGATCATGCTGGGTAAATACGTCGTACCGCCGATGTCGCTGATTCTGGGCGTACTCGGCGCCCTGTTCACCGGGATCGCCACCGCGACCGAAGCCTCGGCGATTGGTGTGTTCATCGCTTTCCTGCTGTTCCTGATCTTCGGTGACCGCAAGCTCTCGACCTGCTACAACACGCTGATCGAAGCGGGCAAAACCACCACTATGGTGATGCTGGTCCTGGTAGGCGCCACGGCGTTTACCGGCGTGTTCTCGATTGGTGGCGGCATGACGGTGATCAGCGACTTCGTGCTGGCCATGCCGGGAGGCACCTTTGGCGCGCTGCTGCTGATGCTGTTCCTGGTCTTCATTTTGGGCATGTTCCTGGATTGGACCGGTATCGTGCTGCTGAGCTTCCCGATCATGCTCCCCATCATCTCTCAGATGGGCGTGGACGTGCTGTGGTTCGTGGTGATGGTGGCCGTGGTCCTGCAAACCTCCTTCCTGACCCCGCCGTTCGGCTATGCGCTGTTCTACTTGAAAGGCGTCGCGCCGCCTGGCGTCGAGATCGTCGATCTCTACAAAGCGGTGGTGCCCTTCGTGATCATCATCATCTTGGCGTGTATTTTGATGTCGATCTTCCCTGGCCTGATCACCGGGCTGCCAAGCCTAATGGTCGGTTACTGATCGCGTCATCCTCGGACGCTACGCATCCCTCCGCACCGCGGAGGGATTTTTTTTGCCTGTAGGAATGCTGGCTGCACCCTTCTAGCCCAGGTGATACTATTTGCAGCCGCTATTTTTTCGCATTGACGAGCCACGCTGCCTCTCGTCCAAGGAGTCCACGACGTGTCTACGCCTGCTCGCCGCTCACCCTCGGCTCTGCTGTCAGGTTTCGCTTCACGCTTTACGCTGTCGCTCAGCCCGTGGTCCGTTGCGCTGTTCTTGATCGCTCTGATCGTGGCGCTCCCCATCTTGGTCGTATTGGCGCATATCGTGATGCCCACCGAGGGTGTTTGGCAGCACTTGGCCAGCACGGTCCTACCCCGCTACCTCTCCAACACCTTCTGGTTAGCGCTGTGGGTAGGGCTAGGGACGCTCGTGATCGGCACCGGCACCGCCTGGCTGGTCGTCATGTGTCGCTTTCCTGGCAAGCGTCTGTTCGAGTGGGCGCTTTTGCTGCCGCTGGCCGTGCCGACGTACGTGATCGCCTACGCCTATACCGACTTTCTGCAAGTGGCCGGGCCGCTACAAAGCCTGCTGCGGGAGTGGTTCGACTGGCAGGTGGGCGATTACTACTTCCCTAACGTGCGTTCGCTGGGCGGTGCCGCTACGCTGATCACCTTCGTGCTCTACCCGTATGTCTACCTGCTGGCCCGGGCGTCGTTTTTAGAGCAGTCGGTGTGCGTACTGGATGTCGGGCGCACACTAGGACGCGGGCCCTGGCGGCTATTCAGCAGCGTGGCGCTGCCGCTGGCGCGCCCGGCGCTGGTGGGCGGCGTCTCGTTGGTGTTGATGGAGACGCTCAATGAGTTCGGCGCGGTCCAGTTCTTTGGTGTGGACACTTTTACCACCGGTATTTACCGCACGTGGTTTGGCTTGGGCGAGCCGATTGCTGCGGCCCAGCTGGCCGCCTGCCTACTTACCTTCGTGATTGCCTTCGTGCTGCTGGAGCGCTGGTCGCGGGGGAAACGCCGTTACTTCCACACCACCAACCGCTATCAGCAGTTACCCGAATATCGGTTGCACGGCTGGCACGCCGCCGGGGCAACGCTGGCTTGCCTGTTGCCAATCGGCGTTGGTTTCTTGCTGCCCAGCGGCATTCTGTTGGAGATGGCGATCACCACCGGCGACAGCCTGTTTGGGACGCGCTTCATCGGCTTTGCCATTAACAGCCTGAGCCTCGCGACGGTAGCAGCGCTGATTGCCGTGGGGCTAGCGGTGCTGCTGAGTTACGGCGTGCGGCTACACGACTCCCCCAGTGCACGGCTGTTTACCCGCATCGCGGCGATGGGGTACGCCATTCCGGGGTCGGTGGTGGCCGTGGGCATTTTGATCCCATTCGCCTGGCTGGATAACGCGCTCAATACCTGGCTGCATACTCATTACGACACCATCATCGGGCTGGTCTTCAGCGGCACGGCATTCATCCTGATTTACGCTTACGTGGTGCGTTTTTTGGCGGTGTCGTTCAACGCGGTCGAGGCAAGCCTGGGGAAGGTCACCCCGAGCATGGACGCCGCCTCACGCACGCTGGGGCAAACCGCTGGGGGGACGCTGCGGCGCATTCATACGCCGCTGATGCGCAGCAGCCTATTGGCTGCCGGCATTCTGGTCTTCGTGGACGTGATGAAGGAGCTGCCCGCCACGATCATCCTTCGCCCGTTCAACTTCGATACCCTGGCGGTGCGCGCCCATAGCCTGGCATCCGATGAACGTCTGGCGGAGGCCTCCACGGCCTCGTTGACCATCGTGGTAGTGGGTATTTTGCCGGTGATTCTACTCAGCTTGGCGATGCGCCGGGCGCGCCCAGGCAGCCAAGCCGAGTAAGTAGACGCCTGACAACACCAGGCGCTTAACGCGGGAAGATGAACACTTGGGAGTGGTCGAGATCGATATCGATCGGCTGACCCTCCTGGGGGAGGAAGACACCCGGCACACGGGCGTGGAGGTGTGCCTCCTGGCCATCCACGCCGTGGGCGCAGAGGTGTATCAAGCTCGTGCGGCCAAGCAGTTTCGCCATCACCACGTGGCTGTGGCTATGGGCATCGGCCGGCAGGTCGCGCTCTTTGATGCGCAGCGCCTCCGGGCGAATCATCACCTGCGCGGCGCTGCCTTCGGGCAGCCAGCTCGCATCCACGTCTCCTACCGGGGTGTGTACCACTCCGTCCTGAACCACGCCGTCCAACTCGTTTACCTCCCCAAAAAAGGTCACGACGAATGGATCGACCGGCGCGCAGTAAAGCTCCCGCGGCGTGCCCGTTTGGACGATCTTGCCATCGCGCATCAAGGCAATGCGGTCAGCCATGAACATCGCCTCTTCCGGGTCGTGGGTGACCAGCAGTGTCGCAGACCCCAGCTTTTTCAGCACGTGCAGCGTATCGTCACGAATCCGGTCACGTAGCCGGGCATCCAGGCTAGAGAAGGGCTCATCCAGCAGCATCAGTTTGGGGGTAGGCGCCAGGGCGCGGGCGAGCGCCACCCGCTGCTGCTGGCCGCCCGAGAGCATGTGAGGATAAGTCTCGGCGTAATCGGCCATGCCCAGCTGCGCTAATAGCTCCAGTGCCCGGGCGCGGCGCTGGCCAGAGGGCAGATGCTTCAAACCAAAGGTGACATTTTCCAGCACGCTCAAGTGCGGAAAAAGGGCAGAGTCTTGAAACGCCAGCCCGACATTCCGCTTCTCTGGCGGCACATGACGCTTGCCCGGGGCTGCGATGGCCTGCCCTTCTAAGCTGACGGTGCCCTCTTGAACCACTTCGAGCCCTGCGGCGATGCGCAGTAGCGTGGTTTTACCACAGCCAGACGGGCCAAGCAGGCAGACCACCTCGCCCTGGGCAATGTCGAGGTCGATGCCTTTGACGACGTGATTGGCTGCAAACGTGTGTTGCACACCGCGCAGCGACAGCGCCGATGCGGGAGCGGCCACGTCAGAAAGAGAGACTGTTGCCGTCATTCGTTCACCCATGGGTTTGTTCACAACGAGTACGCAGGGACGCAGCCGTTGCAAACACGGTTGAAAGGTATTTGCATTCTATTTTCTATTGGCAAGAGATGCACGTTTGCCCGTCAATGCGCCGCGTTACAAAAATAGATGCGTGTCATTATCATTTCACTTGACGCGTTCCGACCAAGGCGTTTCAATACGCTACGGCGCTAATGCAACTTATTATCATAAACATTCAGGGTATTTTTTATGAAAAAGGCACGTCTTTCGGCTTCCGTTGCTGCCATCATGGCCGGTTCCGCGTTTGCCACCAGCGCACTCGCTAACGAAGTCAACATCTACTCTGCTCGTCACTACGACTCTGACGAGATTCTCTACCAAGCGTTCACCGACGAGACGGGTATTGAAGTGAACGTACTGGAAGGCGACGCCAACCAGCTGATGGAGCGTATGCAGCGTGAAGGCGTCGCGAGCCCTGCCGACGTCATGCTGACCGTGGATGCAGGCAACCTGTGGCGCGCGGAGCAAGACGGCATTTTTCAAAGCGTAGACTCTGACGTGCTCAACGAGCGCCTGCCGGAGTCCATGCGTCACCCGGAAGGCATGTGGTTTGGCTTTAGCCAGCGCGCCCGTGTGATCTACTACAACCGCGAAAACTTCGACCCGAGTCAGATCGCCACCTACGAAGATCTGGCCGATCCGCAGTTCGAAGGCCAAGTGTGCATCCGCTCTTCCAACAACATCTACAACCAGTCCCTGCTGGCGTCGATGATCGAGCACCACGGTGAAGAGGGCGCGCAAGAGTGGGCCCAGGGCGTCGTGAACAACATGGCTCGCGACCCGGAAGGCGGTGACACCGACCAGATTCTGGGCGTTGCTAGCGGTGAGTGTAACCTCGCGGTCGGTAACCACTACTACTACGTGCGTCTGCTGCACTCTGACGATGCCGCCGAGCGTGAAGCCGCGCGTAAAGTGGGCGTGATCTTCCCCAACCAGGATGACCGCGGTACCCACGTGAACGTCGGCGGTGCTGGCCTGGTCGCCAACGCGCAAAACCCGGAAAACGGCATTCGCTTCCTGGAGTTCCTGGCCTCTGAGCAAGCGCAAGAAGTGCTGGCCGAGCGCAACTACGAGTTCCCGGTGGTCGAAGGCGTGAAGAAAAACCCGGTGCTGGAGTCTTGGGGCGATTTCGCCAAAGACGACATCAACATCAGCATTCTGGGTGAGAACAACCCGGAAGCGGTACGTATCTTCGACCGCGTTAGCTGGCGTTAAGCGCGGCTTGGGCACACGCTTTTGAAGCCGGTGCTTAAGTAACGAACTAAACACAACCCCCGCAGCGACCGCTGTGGGGGTTGTGTGTTATGGGCGAGTGCTCTCTCGTTCGTTAGTGAGCTTCATCCCAATTCGCGCCGCTTTGCGCTTCTACGATCAGCGGGACGTTGAGCGATGCCGCCGCCTGCATGCGTGTCTGCACCTGCTCGATAAAACTATCCACCTGGGCCTCGGCCACTTCGAACACCAATTCATCATGCACCTGCATGACCATCAGCGCGTCGAACTCCCCCTCCGCTAGCCACGCATCTACATCGATCATGGCCTGCTTGATGATATCCGCCGCCGTGCCCTGCATGGGCGCATTGATGGCCGTACGCTCGGCGCCTTGTCGGCGGTTGCGGTTTTGCGAGTGGATCTCCGGCAGGTAGAGCCGCCGCCCCATCACGGTTTCGACAAAGCCATCCTCCGCCGCCTGGGTACGAATACGGTCCATGTAGCGAGCCACCCCGGGGTAGCGGTCGAAGTAGCGATCAATGTAGGTCTGCGCCTGGTTGCGGTCGATGTGCAGCTGGCGGGAAAGCCCCCAGGCGCTCATGCCGTAGATCAAGCCAAAGTTGATGGCTTTCGCACTGCGGCGCTGGTCGGCAGAGACCTTGTCCAGCGAGGTGCCAAAGACTTCCGCCGCCGTCGCGGTGTGAATATCGCGCCCTTCGGCAAACGCCTCCAGCAGCCCTTTGTCCTCCGATAGATGCGCCATGATGCGCAGCTCGATCTGAGAGTAGTCCGCCGCGACGATGCGGTAGCCAGGGCGCGCCACGAACGCCTGGCGAATCTTGCGCCCCTCCTCGGTGCGGATGGGAATGTTCTGCAGATTGGGATCCGACGACGACAGCCGACCGGTCGCCGTGACCGCCTGATGGTAGCTGGTGTGAACCCGCCCAGTCGTCTTGTTAAGCAGGCGTGGCAGCTTATCGGTGTAGGTGGATTTCAGCTTGGCCAGCCCACGGTGCTGCATGATGACTTTAGGCAGCGGGTAGTCCAGCGCCAGCTCTTCGAGTACCGCTTCCGCCGTCGACGGCGCGCCTTTCGGGGTTTTCTTGATGACCGGGATTTTCTGCTCGTCGAACAGAATTTGCCCTAACTGCTTGGGCGAACCCAGGTTGAACTCGCGGCCCGCCAGTTCGAAAGCGTTGCTCTCTAACTCACGGATACGCTGTTCGAGCTGCTGACTCTGTTCGTGCAGGCGCTCGGCATCGAGGGCGACGCCGTTGCGCTCGATGCGTGACAGCACGTTGATCAGCGGCAGCTCGAGGCGGTCGAGCACCTCGGCCAACCGCCCTTCCCGTTCGACCTGCGGGCGCAAGGTATCTTGCAGACGCAGGGTGATGTCCACGTCCTCACAGGCGTAAGGCGCCGCCTGCTCCAGGGCGATCTGGTTGAAGGTGAGCTGCTTGGCTCCTTTGCCTGCGATCTCTTCGAAGGAAATGGTTTTCTCGCCCAGGTACTTCAACGCCAGCGAATCCATGTCGTGACGCGTGGCGGTGGAGTTGAGCACGTAGGAGGCCAGCATGGTGTCCGCAAGCGGCCCCACGACATGAATGTCCACGTTGGCGAGCACGGAGATATCGTACTTTAGGTTCTGGCCAATCTTGGTCTTGGTGGGATCTTCCAGTAGCGGCTTCAACGCCTGAAGAACCGTGTGGCGGTCCAGCTGGGTCGGGGCGTCCAGATAATCATGAGCCAACGGAATATAGGCGGCCTCGCCTGCCTCTAGGGCAATCCCAACGCCGACGATATCGGCATCCATATAGTTCAGGCTGGTGGTTTCCAGATCGAAGCAGAAGCGTTCGGCCTCGTTGAGCCGTGCGAGCCACGCCTCCAGCTCGGCCTGCTCGGTAATCACATGATCATGGCGCTCGGTCGGCGCCGTCTCCGTCGCGCTGTCGGCTGCTTCCGAGACGGGCTCGCCGCCTGCTACATCGTCCACGCCTTCGTCGTTACCTTCCAGCAGCTCGGCGAGCCACTGCTTGAACTCCATCTCTTTGTACAGCTCGACCAGCGCTTCGCGGTCTGGGTGGGCAATGTCCAAATCATCCAATCCTACCGGCAAGTCGCAGTCGGTTTTGATGGTGGCCAGCTGATAAGAGAGAAACGCCTGCTCCCGGTGCTCTTCCAGTTTTTTGGGTAGCGTTTTCGCGCCACGAAAACCAAGGGTGGTCACGCGTTCTAAATCGCCATAAATCGTATCCAAACCGCCGCCCATACCTTGCAGCAGACCGATGGCGGTTTTTTCGCCCACCCCCGGCACGCCGGGGATGTTATCCACCTTGTCGCCCATCAGCGCGAGAAAGTCGATGATCAGTGCGGGGGGCAGGCCAAACTTCTCCTCCACGCCCGCTTCATCGAGGGTTTCCTCTTTCATGGTGTTGACCAGCGTGATGTGGCCGTTCACCAGTTGGGCCATGTCTTTATCGCCGGTGGAGATCACCGCGTCACGGCCAGCCTGAGTGGCGTGGTGCGCCAACGTGCCAATTACGTCATCCGCTTCGACCCCTTCGATGCATAGCAGCGGCAGGCCGAGGGCTTTGACACAGGCGTGCAGCGGTTTGATTTGGCTGCGCAGGTCGTCTGGCATGGGCGGACGATGGGCCTTGTAGTCGCTGTACAGCTCATCGCGGAAGGTTTTACCTGGCGCGTCGAACACCACCGCCATGGGGCTATCGGGGTAGTCTTTCATCAGCCGTTTGAGCATGTTCAGTACGCCCTTCACGGCCCCGGTCGGCTGACCGTTAGAGGTCGTTAGCGGCGGCAGCGCATGAAACGCGCGGTAGAGGTACGAAGAGCCATCGACGAGCACGATTGGGGCACGGGCCATAACCAAATTCCATAGTCAGCAAAACGGTAAGGATGTCTGTTCTCTATGATACGCGTTCAGCGCCGGGGCTGCAGAAAAGAGCCGTAAAACACGAGGCGCATCGCCACACAACGCTGCCAACTCGCGCGGCAAGCCGCTACAATAATGGGCTTAGCAACCTGGGCGAGATCCTCATGGCAGTATTCACCCCGCTTAGCGACGCACAGGTCGCCGCGTTTTTGGAAAAATTTGATGTTGGCAGCTTTGTCGCGCTTCAGGGTGTGGCAGGCGGTACGGAGAATTCGACGTTTTTCGTGACCACCGACCGCCGCGAGCTGGTGCTGACCCTGTTCGAACAGGGCGAGCACGAAGAGCTGCCGTTTTTCGTGGAACTGCTCGACTACCTAGACGAGCACCGCCTGCCGGTGCCGGGCACCATTCACGACCGTGAAGGCGTTGCCCTGCACAGTTTGGCGGGCAAGCCCGCCCTGCTGTTCCCGCGCCTACCGGGCAAACACCCCAGCGCGCCCAATCTAGCTCAGTGCCAAGCGCTGGGCACGACGCTGGGGCGGCTGCATAAGGTGTCGCAACGCTTCCCTGGACACCGCCCCAATCCCCGCGACCTGCACTGGCTGCGGGCGGTCCACCACAAAGTGCTCACTTACATCAGCCCGGATGATCAAACGCTGATGAAAAACGAAGTGGACGACTACGAAAGCGCCTTCAACCAGCATGGCGCGCTGCCCCAGGGGGCACTGCACGGCGACCTGTTCCGTGACAACACGCTGTACGAAGGCGACAGCCTCGGCGGCATCATCGATTTTTACAACGGCTGCACCGGCGACCTGCTGTTCGATCTCGCCATTGTGATCAACGACTGGGCCTCCAACGAGGATGGCTCGCTGAATGCCGAGCGCTACCATGCGATCTTGAGCGCCTACCAGGCGCGTCGTCCGCTCACCGAGACCGAGCGCACCCTTTGGCCGACCATGCTGCGGATGACGGCACTGCGTTACTGGCTGTCGCGGCTTTTGGTGGTGTATGTCGACCCGCCGGCCCACGACTTGACCCCCCATGACCCCGAACGCTTCCGCGTGATCCTCAAGGCACGCATCGCGTGGGGCGCACTTCCCATTCCAGAGGCATCTTCATGAGTGACATGGCAACGACCAGCAGTCCCGCCGTACGTGCCCGCCGCACTTGGAACATGGACCAGTGGGGCAGCGGCTACTTTGACGTCGACGATCACGGCCAAGCCCTGGTGCGTCCGCTAGGCAGCGATGCAGAAGGCCCAGCGCTGCCTATCAGCGCGCTGGTGCGCCAGCTGCAAACTGCCGGGTTGCGCTTGCCGGTACTGGTGCGCTTTAGCGATATTCTCCACGACCGCGTCGAGCAGCTCTGCGGTGCTTTCGATGCCGCCATGCAGGACGTGGACTATCAGGGCGGCTATACCGCCGTTTACCCCATCAAAGTGAACCAGCAGCGCCGCGTCGTGGAAGAGATTCTGGCGACCTCCGAGCGCGGTAACGGCCGCGTCGGCCTGGAAGCCGGTAGCAAGCCGGAGCTGCTGGCGGTGCTGGCGCTGTCGGATGGCGGCTCGTCACTGATCGTGTGCAATGGCTATAAAGATCGCGAGTACGTGCGCCTAGCACTACTGGGCGAGAAGCTCGGCCACAAAGTGTATCTGGTGGTGGAGAAACTCTCCGAGCTGGCGCTGATTCTCGAAGAGGCTCGCGAGCTGGACGTGACGCCGCGCATTGGCCTGCGGGCACGGCTGGCCTCGGTGGGTAAAGGGAAGTGGCAGAACACCGGCGGTGAGAAATCGAAATTCGGTCTCACCGCTAGCCAGATTTTGGAAGTGGTCGACACCCTGCGCGCCGAAGATGCCCTGGCCAGCCTGCAGCTCGTGCACTTCCACCTGGGGTCGCAAATCGCCAACATCCGCGACATTCAGCGCGGCCTGCGGGAGTGCGCGCGCTTCTATCAAAACCTGATGAGCCTGGGCGCGCCCATCGACACCGTCGACGTAGGTGGCGGATTGGGCATCGACTACGAAGGCACTCGCTCGCGCAGCTACTGTTCGGCCAACTACTCCATGCAGGAGTACGCCCGCAACGTCGTCAGCGCCTTCTCCCAGCTCTGCCAAGAAGCCGATCTGCCCCAGCCGCACCTGATCAGCGAATCCGGCCGCTCGCTGACGGCCCACCACGCGGTGCTGATCACCAACGTGATTGGTGAAGAGCGCGTCAACGACACGCCCCCCGAGCGCGCGCCCCAGGAAGAAGACCCGCAGGTAGAAGAGCTATGGCGGGTGTTCGAGCAGCTGGCCGATACCCAAGAACCCGGGTGCTGGTCGAGGCATGGCACGACCTGTTGCAAGCGGTCAGCGAGTTACACGACCGTTTCGTTCTGGGGCTGAGCGACATCAATGCCCGCGCCGAGGGCGAGCGGCTCTACATGGCCGCCTGCACGCGCCTGCGCGGCAAGCTGGATACCCGCAACCGCGCCCACCGGGAAATCATGGACGAGTTGGCCGAAAAGCTGGCGGATAAGCTTTTCGTAAACTTCTCGCTGTTCCAGTCGGTGCCGGACGTGTGGGGCATCGAACAGATTTTCCCGGTGCTCCCGCTCACCGGGCTGGACAAAGCGCCGACCCGTCGCGCGGTGATTCAAGACATCACCTGCGACTCCGATGGCCGGATCGATAGCTACGTGGATGGCCAAGGGGTGGAAAGCACCCTACCGCTGCCCGAGTGGGCCAACGAGGACGAGCGCTGGCTGGGCTTCTTCCTGGTGGGGGCGTACCAAGAGATCCTGGGTGACCTGCACAACTTGTTCGGCGACACCGATTCCGTCGATGCGGCGCTCGGCGCGGACGGCGAGTGGGTGCTCTCTAACCCGCAGGCGGGGGACACGGTAGCCAACGTGCTGGCGTACGTGAACTTCGACGCCCGCGTGTTGAAACAGAAACTCACCGAGCAGTTGGTCACCAGCGGCTTCTCCCCTGAAGAGCAGGCGCACTTTGCTGCCAGCCTGACCGAGGGGCTCGAGGGCTACACCTACCTGGAGTAACCCCACCGGCACGTCCGGCGATAAAAAAAGCCACCGAGTATCTCGGTGGCTTTTGCGTCACTAGCGAGCAGCTCAGCTGCCTTACTCGACGACGCTGGTGACGATCTCCAGACCGCCAGTGAGTGTCAAACGCAGCGAGGCCCCACGGGGTAGCTCGCCAACGCCGGCTGGCGTTCCGGTCAAAATCACGTCGCCTGGCTCCAGGGTGAAGTGACGACTCATCTCCGCCACCAGCGTGGGAATGGCAAAAATCATGTCCGCCCCTTCGCCGTGCTGACGCTCTTCCCCGTCGATTTCCAAGGTGAAAGCCAGCGCGTTCCAGTTAGGCACGCGGCTCAGCGGCAAAAAAGGCGACAGCGGGCAAGCGCCATCAAAGGCCTTGGCAATTTCCCAAGGGTGGCCTTTCTCTTTTAGCTTGGTTTGCACATCGCGCAGGGTGAGATCCATTGCCAAGCCAATACCGGCAATGGCACGCTCGGCTTCATCCTGCGTGGCGTGGGTCAGACACTCCCCCACCAGCAGCGCCAGCTCGACTTCGTAATGCACATCTCCCCGCGAAAACGGCGGGTCGAGCGGCTTGGTTAAATCCACGACGCTAGTGCCGGGTTTGATGAACAGCAGCGGCTCGCTGGGAACCGGGTTATCCAACTCTTTGGCGTGGTCGGCATAGTTGCGGCCGACACAGACGACCTTGCCCAGCGCGTGGGGAAACTCCTGACCATCGGTAAACTGTGGAACAAAACGCATGGCGGGTCTTCTCCTTCTCATTATGCGTGCCGCATTCGCAACGACAGGCGCATTAGTCTACCCCAGCCATGCCCATGTTCCACAGTGTCATCCGCGCATTTCCACTCGGCGTCGACGTTTGAGACGCTTAAGCCTCGGGGTACCCGCGCTCCTCGGGGCCATGCGCCAAGAACGAGGGACGCTGTTTCGGCGCGGCAAACGGCGCGACGCAGCGGTTATCGGGCCGGTTGAACACAAAGAACACGTTGCTGCGCGGGTCTGGCGACAGGTTCGCGTTGGAGGCATGCAACGTGTTGCAGTCGAACAGTAGCAGCCCGCCCGCCTTGCCCTTCGGGGCCTCGATCCCGTACTTGTCGACCAGATGGGTCAACGCTTCCGGGCTAGGAACGCCCACCTCCTGGGCTTTCAACGAGTGTTTATGGTTATCCTCCGGGGTTTCTCCCAGGCAGGGCACGAATTCCATATGCGAGCCAGGGATCAGCATTAGCGGGCCATTGAACTCGTGATTGTCGGTCAAGATCAGCGAAGCGCTGACGGCGTGCATGTTCGGCATGCCGTCTTCGGCGTGCCACGTCTCGAAGTCCGAGTGCCAGTTGAAGCCTTTACCGGCAAAGCCCGGCTTGTAGTTGATACGCGACTGATGCACGTAGGGATCGTCGCCGATGATCTGCCGGGCCGCGCCGGCCACGCGTTCGTCGCTGGCCAATGCCCCCAAGCGTTCAGAGAGCTGATGCACGGCAAACAGCGAGCGAATTTCATGGCTTTCGGGCTCGGTGATGCTGAACGCCTTGTCCCGGTAGGCGTCGTTACTCAACAGCGCGTTCATCTCCTGGCGCAGCGCTTCCAGCTCCTCGCCCTCGATCAGATTGGGGATGAACAGATACCCGTTGCGTTCGAACTCGTCGAGCTGAGCTTGACTCAATGGCCCTGGCAACGTACGCCCTTTTACGACACCATCCTGGCGGGGCTGGGTGAGTGATTCAGGCGCTTGGGCAAGGCGTGTGGGATAGGCATCCGCCACCTTGGCATTGCCCGCCGTGGGCACATCGGCCATCTCGCTGTACTGTTTGTGGGCGGTTACGTTCTTTAGCGGTGTATTGCTGACTGTCATCTAATCCACTCCTTGTATGATTAAACTTCAGTTAAAACGTGTCTCATTTAGAAACACAGCGCAGTAGATAGGGTAGCCAACCCCTCTGCGCTTGCAACCTAGGATGTCTCCTTTCATAACGTGGGTTATGACATTTATTCGTGGGCATCTTACAATGCGCCCAGTCGCTGCTGCAAAATACGTTTATAAATTATCGCTATTTCTTATAACTTTAACTCTTACTAAATACACCTATCGTGGCAGCCGCCATCAAACAGTCGACCTAAAAAAACCAGAATAGCCTTTTCAAGCGCCACTCTGGTTATTTTAACTCTACGGTGTGCTAACCAAGGCACAAATGCCCGTAAATAAAATCCCGATCAAATCCGGTATTGCGCACCATCTCTTCAGGCTTTAACAACTTCACAATATTGCGTGTTTTGCGTATCAGTTTTTTCTGCTCTAACGCAGTCATACAACGGCTGACATGCACACTCGTCATTCCTAATAACTCTCCTACGACATCTTGCGTGACCGGGAACGAAAACACATTACTGGTTAGCAGACCTTTAAAGTCAAAGCGCGCATGCACTTCAAGAAGAAAGTGTGCCACGCGCTCTTCCGACCGATGATGCGTACAACTTCTTAACCGCTCGATAGTAATATTATCGTTCACCATGACATACGACGTAATCGCTTTTCGTATTTCCTCATGGTGTTTAAACAGGTCGTGCAAATCATCCACCGATACTTTTTCGAGTTTGCAGTGCGTCAATGAAACGATCACGATATCGTGACTTTCGAAAAAGCTCTCTCGCATGCCGATAATATCACCGGGCATGAAGACATTGCAGATGTCTTGACCGCGGGTACTGGTGGCGTGAGACAGGCTCAACCATCCCTCTTTCACGACAAAAATGTCAGCGCGCCCTTCGCAGAGCGAAAACACCTTTTGATTGCGCCGCAGCTCCACCGGTTTGTGCTTGATATGGGCCAACGACTCCCGAGCCTCGACCCCTAATTCACCATATAGATTCAAGACACCGACAATATCTATACAAGAGCTGTCATCACCGTCGATGCCGTGTAAACCTTTGCGATTTCCATCTTCCACTTGCTTATACTCTTCTGCAGTAATCTTATTCATCTCTACACTCCTTTGTAGTTAGACAAACGCTATACTCACCAGGAACCAGTTATAATACTGATATATAGAAAGGAAGATAACGCGACAGAAATATAGACAAATGTAAATAACTAAACAAGACAGTTTCTATAGCACGCCACCATAAAAGCCAGCAAAACATTGATTATTAACATTTGTTAAACTATCGACACCTCATTCTCGTCGGCCGCTTGACGCTAATCTTATATCAACTATCGACCTTAACAAAATAAAGAACAAAAAAACCTAGAGATACATTCATGGGTGAATCTTATCAAGTATTCTCGTGATATACATTAATTATCGCCACTTTAAACACCTAAATACTGGAAAGTAAAAAACGTCTTTCATAGGCTCCAGTCTGGGGTTATAGGGATCGATAGCCCACTCAACCATTCAGGGAGTCGCACATGAAACGCAACGTTTTCGTCATTGCTTTAGAAGATAAGCAAACACGCGCCATGCAAACACTGAGAGAGCGCAAGGACTTGGAGATACATGGATTACTAGACGTCAGCACTGCCGTAGAGTCAGATAACGTCTCTTTTAATCATCTGCTGTCACTAGCCAACGAACAACTCACCGCTTACCCCGGCACCGTCGATGCGATCATTGCACAGTGGGACTTTCCCACGAGCGTCATCGTGCCGATTCTCTGTCAGCACCACCACCTCCCCTCCCCCTCAATCACCAGCGTTTTAAAATGCGAACATAAGTATTTGAGCCGTTTAGAACAGCAAAAGGTCGTGCCCGACGTGGTCCCCAAGTTTTGCGGCATCGACCCTTTTGCGGAGGACCCACTCTCCCAGGTAACGCTCGATTATCCATTTTGGCTGAAACCAGTGAAGGCGTTCTCTTCTCATTTAGGATTCAAGATTGAGTCGTCCTTACACTTCGAACAGGCCATTAAGGAAATACGCGCGGGCATCCGTCAACTTGGCGATGCCTTTAATGAAGCACTTGCTTATATAGACGTGCCCGAGGAGATTATTCACTTAGATGGCAATGCGTGTATCGCCGAAGAGATCATTAGCGGTGTGCAAGGCGCCCCGGAAGGCTCGGTGTTTAATGGCGAATTTAATATTCACGGCATTATTTCCCAACCTAAAGCCGAGAACTCCATTGCCCTCTTTGATCGCCTGGAGTATCCCAGCAACCTGCCTGAGCACGTTCACCACAAAATGGTGGAAACCGCCAAAACCTTCCTAGCCCATATTGGCTACAACAACGGCTGTTTCAACGTGGAATTCATGTGGGACGAGGCGCGAGAAAAGCTCTGGCTCATCGAAGTCAATACGCGCATTTCGCAATCTCATAGTGAGATTTTCGTCTTGGTCGATGGCATGTCGAATCATGAAATCGCCGTGGATATTGCCCTGGGTCAGCGGCCATCGCTGCTCAACCGTCAGGGGGTCGCGCCCATTGCTGCCAAGTGCTTCATCCCCTTTGCCCACCGCGATGGCGTGGTCAAACGCATTCCCAGCCAGGCAGAGATCGCCGCGCTCAAGGCGCGCTTGCCACATACCGATGTCGTGATCGATGTCGAACCTGGCCAGCAGCTCAGCCACCTGATGCACCAAGATAGTTTCTGCTATCGCCTAGGCACGCTCTACGTCACCGGCAACACCCACGAGGAGATCGAGCAGAACTACCAGTACTGCCTCGATGTTCTCAACTTCGACATCGAGCCCATCGATGCGTAAGGAGACCAACATGGAGATCGTTGACGATTTCCCCTACCCCATCCGTGAGATCGAAAACCTGTTCATCCCCATGCGCGATGGACAACAGCTAGCGGCCAGGGTGTGGCTCCCCGTCACCCCTGACGCCACGCCGTTCCCCGCCATCATGGAGTACATTCCTTATCGTAAGCGCGACGTAACACGGGGCCGCGATGCCAGCAACCACCCCTACCTAGCAGGCCACGGCTATGTGTGTGTGCGGGTGGATATGCGCGGCAGCGGCGATTCCGACGGTGTGCTCACCGACGAGTATACCCAACAAGAGCAGCAGGATGCCGTGGATGCCATCGCTTGGCTGGCCGAGCAGCCCTGGTGCGATGGCCACGTCGGTATGATGGGGATTTCCTGGGGCGGCTTTAATAGCCTGCAAGTGGCGGCCAAACAGCCTCCTGCCCTCAAGGCGATCATCAGCCTGTGCTCGAGCGACGACCTCTATGCCGACAACATGCACTACATGGGCGGCTGCCTTTTGGGAGACAACCTGTCCGAGGCGACCGTGATGTTCGCGTTCAATGCGCTTCCTCCCGATCCAGAGATCGTAGGGGAGCGCTGGCGGGAGATGTGGTTCGACCGTATGGAGCACAGTGGACTATGGATCGACCAGTGGCTGCGTCACCAGCGCCGCGATGCGTACTGGTCCACTAGCTCGGTGGGCGAACACTACGGGGCGATTCAGTGCCCCGTGTATGCCATCGGCGGTTGGGCCGATGGGTTCACCAATACCGTGTTGCGCTTGATGGAGCATCTGGCGGTACCGCGCAAAGGGCTGATTGGCCCTTGGGGGCATAAATATCCCCACCAAGGGATTCCCGGCCCGGCCATCGGTTTTTTACAGGAGGCGCTGCGCTGGTGGGATTACTGGCTGAAAGGTAAGGAGAACGGCATCATGGAGGAGCCGATGCTGCGCGTCTGGCAGCAGGATAGCGTCCCACCGGATAACAGCTACGCCGACCGGCCAGGGCGCTGGCTGAGTGAAGATCAGTGGCCTTCGCCACGGATTCAAACGCAGCGCTACTACCTTCAGCCCAACCGCTTGACCCTCGAGCCACGCTCCCGTCATACCGCGCCGCCCACCCTCGGCCTGCAATCACCCATCAGCGTGGGCATGTCGGCGGGCAAATGGTGCTCTTATGCTGCGACGCCCGATCTTCCCGGCGACCAGCGTGAAGAGGATGGCGGCTCGCTGGTATTCAGCAGCGCCCCCCTAGAGGAAGCGCTGGACATCTTCGGCGTGGCGACGCTGTCGCTAACGGTTTCCTGCGATCAACCTCAGGCGATGCTAGCGGTGCGCCTTTCTGACGTAGCGCCGGATGGAAAAGCCACCCGTGTCACCTACGGGCTACTCAACCTCACCCATCGAGAGAGCGATGAGTACCCCAGCGACCTAGTGCCAGGCCAACGGTACACAGTGCAGATCTCCATGAACGGCATTGCCCAACGCTTTCCCAAGGGGCATCAGCTTCGCCTGTCGATCTCGACCTCCTACTGGCCATTGGCGTGGCTGTCGCCCGCGCCCGCCCAGGTCGATCTCACCCTGGACAACTGCACGCTCCACCTACCCGTGCGCACCGCCACCGATGATGACAACACCGTTACCTTTGAACCACCCCAAGCGGCCAAACCGCTGTCCATCACCACGCTTGCGCCCAGCCAGCATAACTGGTTGTTGCACCGCGACTTGGCCACCAAACGCTCTACGCTAGAAGTCATCAACGACCAAGGATGCTTTCGCATCGACGATACGGGCACCGAGATTCACCGCAGCGCACGGGAGTACTACAGCACCGTGACCGATGACTTCACCTCCGCCCGTGGCGAGACGCTCACCGAGAGCCACTTCAAGCGCGGCCGTTGGGACACTGAGGTGTATACCCGCACGGTGCTGACCTGCACCGCGCGTCACTTTCTGGTCCACGCCCAGCTAGACGCCTACGAAAACGCCTACCGGGTCTTTTCCAAGAACTGGTCGTCGAAGATTCCTCGCGATCATCTGTAATCATCCCCGCCAGCCCGAGGGCTACACGCACCATCACCGCCCCACGTTGCGATACGTCAGGGGCGGTGTTTAATGGGCGCAAAAAACCCCGGTCAGGGCTACCGGGGAAAAGGGCGTGGCTAGGTGACGCGCTCCGTATAGCGACGCTCGTGGTTACTTCTTGGCCTGCACGTCGTTGTCGTCCGCGCGTGCCAGGAAGGTGCGGGTAGTATCGTCCAGATGCTGATCCAACCAGTCCGCCATGGCCTGCTCCTCTTGCAGAATCTCACGGCACACACGCACCACCTCTGGCTGATTGGCCTGCTCGGCCGCCGCAATCAGCGCCTTGTAGTTGGCAATCTCAAAGCATTCGAAGGCATAGCTCGCAATACCGCCCTTGACCACCTCATCGCCTGCCATCATGCCACCCAGCGACTGGCCAAAGGCCGTCAGCTTACCGCCCATGTCTTTGACGGCAGAGGTGTCGATCCCCAGCTCATTCATCAACCGCTCCAGCTTTTCAGCCTGATGCTCGGTCTCATGAAGATGCTGATCAATGCGGGCGCGCAGCGTCGGGTAGTGCTCGATTCGTTTCGCCTGCGCTTTCAACATCTCTTCCGCCTGCTTTTCCATCGCATGAGCATCGCGTAACCAATCTTCCAAATACTTGGCTTCCATCGTGCGCTCTCCTTGTTCATTCACGGCGTGGGTAAATCGCTCTTACTTGTTGGGGTCGATCTGCTCTTTCTGCGCCCCCGACTTCTCTTTGGCACTGCCCAGGCTCGGCTCTTGGCCTTCGGGCGCAGGCTGATTGCGCACGCTGTACTGGCTGCGACCATCCAGCGATATGCCTTCCGACCAGCGGCCTTTCGGCGCCTCTTTATCCAACAGCGTGTTGAGGTAGTAGTAAGAGTGCTGCATCGCCTCGTTATCTTCCGGCGTAGCGTTGGGAATCGGCAGCTGCTTCTCGAAGCCGCCCAGCTCTTCGATCACCGCCAACCACTGCTGCTGATGGTACGTATCGCGAGCAATCAAGAAGGAGAGAAAATCCTTCATACCGTGATCATCGGTCCAGTTGTATAGGCGCGATGCCAGCACGCGGCCACCGGCTTCCGCCGTGGCGTTAGCCAGCATATCAGCGGCGATATTGCCCGTGGCGTACACGTGGCTCATATCAAACGGCACGCCGTTTGAGTTTACCGGCATGGCCGATAAGCCCGATGAGAGCAGGTGGCGCGGGTTGGCACCGCCCAAGATGGCATTCATGACCGGGTCTTTGGCCGTGGCCTCTTGGTAGGAGACCGGTGCGCCTTCCAGGTTAAGGGCAACCGCATGGCCCAGCATTTCAATATGGGACAGTTCTTCGGTGGCGGTGGACATCAGCATATCGCGAATACGATCATCGCCGCGGGCGCCCATCGCCTGGAAGAAGTACTGCATGGCCACACGGATTTCACCTTCGATGCCGCCAATGGCCTGCTGCAGCAACATGGCAAATTCAGGGTTGGGTGTATCGACCTTCACGGGATACTGTAGCTTTCCAGAGTGGTGGAACATAGCGCGACTCTCCTTCATTAATTGCCAGGGAGCGCACTCCCTGGCAACGCATTTAAAGCGTTTGCTTTAACAGCTTCCGTGCTTCATCGGCAATGTCCTCGTAATGCTGAGCGACGCGATCAAAGAACGCTTGCGCATCTTGATCCGACTTCTCTTTCGCATCTTGAGAAAACTGCTGGCTTAGCTGAACACCTTGAGAGGCATGATATAGCGTGCTCACCATATCGAAGTTCTTATCGTTCACCGGACGATTCATCCTTGTCTCCTTGTGCCTTCCGTCTAAACGACGCAAGGCACACTTGAACGTGTAAAGACAAAACAGTGTCGGGTGCGCGCGTTAGCGGTTGTTACCGCCGCCACTGTGACTGTTTTCGCCGCCTTTCTTACCGGCTTCCGAGGCACGCTTGGGGTCGTTGGCAAAGTTACCACCGCTGTTTTCACCGCCTTTCTGGCCAATATCCTCGTAAAACTCTTTGCCATGGCTTTCAGCAGTGGCTTCCCCGCCTTTTTGACCGATATCTTGATAAAACTCTTTATCGTGGGTTTTGGCGGTCGTTTCACCACCCTTTTGTCCTGCCTCTTCGCGACTCATTCCATTATCGTTGCGGTTATTCGCCATGATAAATCTCCTTTTCATGAATTCGGCAAAACCAACTCATTTACTCGTACTCGGTGTATCACTCGAGTAACTTGAGATTAGCCAACCTCACTCTCTTATCAAGCCAACAGAAACACAAAGAAGCATCTTTAATCTTTATAACGACGTAATCAGATATGTATCAAATAACTTTTCATTGGTGATTGGATAACGAAAGATAAAATAATTGACTAACTCCATCTATTGCCAACACACTTCTTTAAAACACCACCACCCAGAGTAAAAGGCTACCGCCATGCGTATCTCTCTCGCGATTACCGTTACCCTCTGCCTATGGCTAGGCGGCTGCCAACGCCACGTAACCAAGTACGCACATACCGCCCCAGATGAATCGCTCATCAATACCTACTGGCAGCTACTGACCTTAAACGACGAGCCCGTGGTGGCCGCAGACAACGTTCGCGAAGCGCATATAGTGATGCACATCGATAGCGCCCGCTTGGCAGGTTCCACCGGCTGCAACACGCTCAGCGGACGCTACCAACACACCGGCCAGCAGCTCACCTTCCATCCCATCGCCACCACGAAAATGGCTTGCCCTACTGCACAAATGCGCAGCGAGCAGGCCATGTTAATTGCCCTTAAGCAAACCAGGCGTTGGAACATTAACGGCAGCCTCCTTGAGTTAACTAACGCCCGTGGAGAACCGCTGGCAGTGCTGAAGGCTGTGCATCTTTATTAGTAGGCATTAAGTAAGGCAAGAAAGCGTCTTGAACGCCGCTACTTTGAATATCGCTTAGCAACTTGATAGAGGTTGATAAGCGCAATCACTTCCAGGCGTTTATTGTCATAACGGGATACCCACACCTAACGATTCTTGATAACATTCCGTTACCGATATTTTCTTAGGGTTCATGGACGATGAAAACACCCGCGCTGATTGCTCTGTTGGTACTGATGCCATTGGCGGCCCACGCTGAAATTTATAAATGCGTCGACAACGGCCACACCACCTTTCAGGACTCCCCCTGTGCGGGCGGCAACTCTGAAACGGTGAATACCAACAACCTCACAATTATTTCCGTGCCTGCGGTATCGTCTCGCCCTGCGGCTTCCCTATCCGCAAATGCTCCCGCCTTCCCACGCATTGCTGTGCCGTACAGAAATCAACATCAAACGGCTCTGGAACTTCGTAATAGTCGAGTTAAGACGCGTGCTCGCTACCCGTTGAGACGTGGCTGGTGAAGTGGGAGTATTCATCACTCTTTATTACAAACCGCGCTTGTCATAGCTTTCTATAGCTCCCTATATTTTATTTTGTGCAGACCCCACACGCCTTGCTCGCTGTCCGAGGGGTATAGAGGCATAAAGAAACTCAAGATAGAACTACCGGAAGGACAGTTAACCCACGTATTACGTCACACGTTCGCGAGTCACTTTATGATGAACGGGGGAAACATCCTGGTGCTACAACAGATACTCGGTCATCAGTCGATCACCATGACCATGCGCTATGCGCACTTTGCACCAGACCACCTAGAGGAAGCGGCCAAGCTCAACCCCCTCGCCATGCAGGGATGAAAGCTACCGGGTAAAAGTATCCAACCGTTGGACACTTTATGGACACATACGAAAAAGCCGCCTCGAAAGGCGGCTTCATCATTGTCTCAAATGCTTTGCTTATCAACCACTTAAGTGGTGCCGACACCAGGAGTCGAACCCGGGACCTACTGATTACAAGTCAGTTGCTCTACCAACTGAGCTATGTCGGCGCTTCGCATTTTCTTGAGAACTTGATTGGGTTGCCGTTAGACTAGCCAATCAACAAGAAATCTTGTTGGCAATGGCTGGGGTACCAGGATTCGAACCTGGGAATGCCGATACCAAAAACCGGTGCCTTACCACTTGGCGATACCCCAACGTTGTGGTGGCCAGAGACGGAATCGAACCGCCGACACGGGGATTTTCAATCCCCTGCTCTACCAACTGAGCTATCTGGCCCTTGCCAACGGTGCGTATTAAACCAAAAGCTCCTCTTTTCGTCAACACCTTTGTGAAACTTTCTTTCTAGTCACGTGCTTAGGGCACATCCGGTGTTGAACCAAAAGCGGCAAAGGCCACGCCATTCGTGGCTTTGCGCTGCGTTTCTAGGTTTATGCCTGGCTGGGCGGCACGTACCCTTCGGCTTGGTCGGTGGTTTCGTTATCGAGGAAGCGCTGCATCTGATCCATCAGATAAGCGCGTGCTTCTGGCTCTAACATGTTGAGATGCTTCTCGTTAATTAGGCGGGTTTGTAGCGCCTGCCACTCTTCCCAGGCTTGTTTCGATACCGTGGCCTGAATCTCTTGGCCCTGCTTGCCCGGCAGTGGCGGGAACGGCAGCGCGGGTAGCTCTTGTTGGTACTTACGGCAGAAAACCGTGTTGCTCATGGAATGCTCCTATGGCGTGTGTCTGTGAAGGCCAGCGTGTGCTTAACGGCTAAGGCCCAGGGGTCGGGTCTAGGGTAAATGGTGCCAACTGGCTTAACAGCGATTTGACCGGTGCCGCTAAGCCTAACGCAGGCGGATGATTAACGTCATACCATACGCCGCTTTCGCGAACACCGCTGATTCGTTCGCAGGTAACAGGTTGCGGCGTAATCATCAGCTTAAAGTGGCTGAAGGTGTGGGTGAAGCTGGGCAGCGCAGCGTGGCGCTCGGGGGCTTCGGTGTTGTCTTCTAGCCAGTCGTTGAGTTCACTGTGGCGCTCAAACTGCGGCAGGCTCCATAAACCGCCCCACAGTCCGCTAGGTGGGCGCTGCTCTAGCCACACGCGACCTTGGGGGTCGCGCAGCAACAGCATGATGGTGTCGCGGGTGGGGGTGGCTTTTTTGGGTTTGGATTCCGGGTAGCGCTGCGGCTCGCCTTGGGCGTAGGCGCGGCATACGTCATTGAACGGGCATATCAGACAGTCAGGTTTGCTGCGCTTACACAGCGTCGCGCCGAAATCCATCACCGCTTGGGTGTAATCCGCCAGCCGCGTGGTGGGCGTAAAGTAGTCGGCCAGCGCCCACAGCGAGCGCTCTACCGCGGGCTTGCCCGGCCACCCCGAAACCGCGTGCAGGCGGGTGAGCGAGCGTTTGACGTTGCCATCTAGAATTGCCGCCTGCTGCCCGGTGCTTTGGGCGATGATGGCGCCAGCGGTGGAGCGGCCAATACCGGGTAGCGCCATCAGCGTTTCGACGCTATCGGTGGGTAGCGCGCCGCCATACGCGTCCATGGCGAGCTGAGCCGCTTTGTGCAGGTTGCGAGCACGAGCGTAGTAGCCAAGGCCCGTCCAGTGGTGCAGCACGTCATCCTGGGGCGCGGTGGCCAGGGCTTCCAGCGTGGGGAAGCGGGCCATAAAGCGCTCGAAGTAGGGAATCACTGTAGCCACTTGGGTTTGCTGCAGCATGATTTCAGACACCCACACGCGATAGGCGCTGCGGGGCGACTGCCAGGGCAGGTCGTGGCGGCCATGCTTGTCGAACCAGGTAAGCAGCCGCTGTTGAAACTCTTGCGCCGGTAGGCACGGTGTGGGCATATCGGCCATCGTAATTCCTTAAAACACTCGCTATGAACGACAGCGCCGGCGGTGAGGCCGGCGCGTGCGGTGCGTGTTGCGTTAACGCGGTTAGGCGTTAAGCAGTCTTTGATTAGTTAAACAGGCGACGAATACCGTCACGCAGCTCTTGGCCTGCGCCTTCGCCTAAGCGCTCATCAATACGGTCGATGGATTCATCAATCCGCTCTTCTAGCTCTTCTTCTACACGGCTCCCGGCTTCGTTACGCAGCAGATCAACCACCGATGTTTCAAAGGCGGTGCGGTCGAAACGGCACCACTGGGTTTTGTCATCGCCTACATGGCCTTCACAGCGTACCGGCAGTGGTAGCTGCTGAAGCCGTGGGTTGATCTGGCAAGCGGCATCGGCGGTATCCACCAAGCGGGCGTTGGCTTGGGTGGTGAAGTTAAGGCTGTTGAGGTTGAAATCGCCCTCCCCCTGAACGTCGATCCCCGGCAGGGTAATCAGCAGGTCGTCACTCTCGACGACGCCGTTGCGTACTTGAAACGTCGCGTCGAAACGCTCGAAGCGAGTATCGGGATGCCATTCGCGATCTACCTGCTGACCTTCTAGCTGCGCCACCAGTTCACACATCTCACGGGAGACGTTGGTGCGCAAAATCGCCCCGTCGTTTAGGCGGGCGTTCAGCTCGCCGTTGAGATTGCTGACCAGCACGTCGCGGCGGTTGCCTTGGGTCGTCAGTGCACCCTCCAAGTTGAAGCGACCGCGCAGTGGGGCTTCCTCTTCACTGAAAGTTTCGATCAGCGGTGCCACCTGTACGTTGCTGACGTTAGGCGCAAGCTGCCACTCGAGCACGCTCCCTGTGGCGTCCAGTTGGCCGGTGGCACTCAGTTCTCCTTCATAGAAACGGGACTCGAATGCCGTGAGGCGGTGACGTCCATTCTCGCCGCGCAGCGCAAGCTGGGTATCGTCAAAGGTCAACCCGGCGAGCAGCAGTTGGTCGACGCTCAAATCGCCCTGCAGCGTCAGCGTGCTCAACCAAGCTTGCGGCAGCAGCGCTTCGTCACTTTGGGCAAAGGCTTTACGCAGGAGGCCACGGCTAGCCTGCTGGGCGGTGGCCGGGCCAGGCAGGTAGTGATCCAGGTTCAGCGTATCGCCTTCTAGGTTGAAGGTGAGCTGCGTCCCATCCAGTGCAGCGCTAATATCCCCGGTAAAGGTACTGTCATCGACCACCAGCGAGAGGCGCGGCAGCGCAATGCGCGCCAGGCTGCCCTCGACGGGGCTGGTGAGTGCCACGTCACTGAGTGCCGCTTCGCTAGCCGTGTTGAGTGTGACGCCTGTGCGTGCCATCCAGGGCCGAAGCGTAAACGGGGCAGCGGTGAGTTGCCCACTGTACTGGGGAGCATCGAGCAGTTGTTCGACGTTCAGATGGCCGCTCACACGCAGGCCATCCGGCCCGGTGAGCTGCACATCTTTCAACTGGGCGGTTTGAGCGGCAAAGTCGGTCTCCAGCCCGAACGCCAGCGCCAGCGCGAGGCTACCCTGCCAATTTTCAGGGTGGCGCAGCCCGGCTTCCAGTACACCTTCCGTCACGCTGAGCTGTTGATCCGCCAAACGGGCGACGACTTCAGCCGCTTTCAAGCTGAGTTGCTGCGGCTCGCTGGCATCGCCTTGGCGAGTGTGCGTGGTGAGCTGGGTGTTCTCAAAAATGATTTGCTCATCTTCCAGGCCCAGACGCAGGCGTGTCTCCAGATTGACCTCGCTGGACAGATCTGGCGCGCGCTCCAACATTTCGGCATCCAGCCGGTCATGCTTAGTCAGCGTGAACATGGCTTTTAGCGGGAAGGAGCGTACCGGGTTGACGTTGGTGCCGGAAATATTCAGCGGCTGTACCCGCCAGAGCGCTTGATTCTGCTCGTCACGGTAGCGAATGTCAGCGTCTTTGACTTCGACACTGGCAATGCTAAGCACCACGGACAAGCTGCCCGCATCGGCATTCGGGCCTGCACTGGCCGGAGCCAAGACAGTCTCAGCAGATTCGTTGTTGTGCTCGGAAAGACGCTCCAACAGCGGCTGCCAATTGCCAGCCCCGTCGGCATTTCTTTCAAGGTTCAGGCGCATGCCATCCAGTGTCAGACCATCCACGGCAATTTCGCCGCGTAGCAGCGGCGCGAACGCGACGCTCACTTCCGCACGATTGATGGCGGCAAACGCGGTATCGTCTTGGGACTGCTCGGGCAGCCAGGCACGGGCCTGTTCGACGCTCACGCCGATGCGCGGGTAGAACGACCACGTGATAGGGCCTTCCAGGGCAAGGTTCAGGCCGGTTTGCTCTTCGACCACGGCGGTCAGGCGTGGCTTGAAATCTTCGGGATCCAAAAAGGTGGTGACGTACACCACGGCGGCCACGCCCACAATGGCGAGAATGCCCACTGCCGCCAGCAAAATGCGTAATAGCTGTTTCATTTACCCTTTCCCTTGTGGGTCTAGCTCAACAAACTCACTGGTCGCCGGTAAATCCGGCTCAGAGGACTCATCGGCCATGGGCCGATACCCGAGTTTCGATAGCAACACACGATCCGCTAGTGGCAGTGTCGTCGTGGCAATGCGCAGCACGCGGCCTTCTTGCTTGGCCTGTTCACCCAATAACGCCATTAGACGTGACCCCACACCGCGACGGCGAGTGGTTTTACGCACGCATAGCTCGGAGAGCCACCACGCCCGGTCGTCGGCTGCTTGCACGGCCACTGCGCCTAACAAGCGGTCATTGAAATGCGCGCAGGCAAAAAAGTGCGGCCCGCTCAAATGCTGTTCGATAAAAGGTAAAACCGTGGGGGTGGGCATGCGCTCTTGTGGCGCATCTTCATAGATGCGCACCAGGTCGATGCGCACCTGCTCGTCTGCTTCCCAACGGGCCTGGTCGACATATTGCAGTGTCACCGGCATGGTGAAATCCTCGTTGCCAACGCAGCTAGGCTGCTATGTTTGCGCCGCAAACGGCGGCGACATTCCCCGCATTGTAGCGGATGGGGGCGCCGATTCTCTATAATGGTTGTTTTGGCCGCAGTTGCCGCCCGCCGATTATTCCTCAGAGTGCGCTCCGGCGCAGGAGATGCAACATGTCAGCGCGTATTGCCACGGTAAGCCGTGACACCAACGAAACGCAGATTACGGTCAGCGTCAACCTTGACGGCGAAGGCCGCTTGAACTGCGACACTGGCGTTCCGTTTCTAGACCACATGCTGGATCAAGTGGCTCGGCATGGAATGGTGGACCTCGATATTCATGCCAAAGGTGACCTGCATATCGATGATCACCATACCGTCGAAGACTTGGGCATCACCCTGGGCCAGGCATTCAACGAGGCCATTGGCGATAAGCGCGGCATCTACCGCTACGGCCATGCCTACGTACCGCTGGATGAGGCGCTCTCTCGGGTAGTGATTGATTTCTCCGGCCGCCCCGGCCTTTATATGAATGTCGAGTTCACCCGCGATACCATCGGCCGTATGGATACGCAGCTATTCTGGGAGTTCTTCCAAGGCTTCGTAAATCACGCTCGCGTGACGCTGCATATCGACAACGTGAAAGGCTTTAATGCTCACCATCAGGCCGAAACCATTTTCAAAGCCTTTGGCCGCGCACTGCGCATGGCCGTTGCGGAAGACCCGCGCATGGCTGGGCAAATGCCCTCTACCAAAGGCAGCTTATAATGCCGATCGTTGCGATTAGCGGCGCAGTAGCACGCCTCTCGCCTACGAATCTATCGCCCACGACCTTAAGGAGCGCTTCATGACCATTGCGGTAATCGATTATGGAATGGGCAACCTACACTCTGTGGCTAAGGCGCTTGAGCACGTCACCCATGAGAACGTGATTATCACTCGCGACCCACGGCGTATTCTGGGCGCTACCCGCCTAGTACTGCCCGGCCAGGGTGCGATTCGTGACTGCGTAGGTGAACTTGAGCGTACTGAACTGCGCGGACTGGTGGACGATGTCTTGTCCCGCCAAGCCAAACCGCTGCTGGGCATTTGCGTGGGCCAGCAGATGCTAATGGAGCACAGCGAAGAAAACGGCGGCGTGGACTGCTTGGGCTTTTTCCAAGGCAGCGTTGACCGCTTTCCGGCCAATATGCGCGATGCCCAAGAGCAGCGCCTGAAAGTACCGCACATGGGTTGGAACCTGGTGAATCAACACCACGATCACCCGCTCTGGGCAGGTATCGATAATAATGAGCACTTCTATTTCGTGCACAGCTATTACGTGAATGCCGCCGAAGACGCCCAAGTGTTCGGCACCACCCAGTACGGCAGTGTGAGCGCTCACGTAGCGATTGGCCGCGACGCCACCTTTGCCGTGCAGTTCCACCCGGAAAAAAGCTCCCGTGCGGGCCTGCGCCTGCTGGAAAATTTTGTCACCTGGACGCCCTGAGAGGTTTCACTATGTTGGTAATTCCCGCGATCGATCTCAAAGACGGCCAGTGTGTGCGCTTGAAGCAGGGCCGCATGGACGATGCAACCTCCTACGGCGACGACCCGGTCGCCATGGCCGCGCGCTGGGTAGAAGCCGGCGCGCGCCGTTTGCACCTAGTGGATTTGAACGGTGCCTTTGAAGGCAAGCCGGTGAACGGTGAGGCGGTCACCGCCATTGCCCGCGCTTACCCTAATCTGCCGATCCAAATTGGCGGCGGCATCCGCTCGGCAGAGACCATTGAACACTATTTGAGCGCTGGTGTTTCCTACGTGATCATCGGCACCAAAGCGGTCAAAGAGCCTGAGTTTGTGAGTGAGATGTGCCGCGCCTTCCCCGGCCATATTATTGTTGGCCTGGATGCCAAAGATGGTTACGTCGCCACCGACGGCTGGGCAGAAGTCTCCACCGTCAAAGCTACCGAGCTTGCCAAGCGCTTCGCTAACGATGGTGTTTCCAGCATTGTGTACACCGATATTGCCCGCGATGGCATGATGCAGGGGGTCAACGTGGACGCCACCGCCGAACTGGCTCGTGAAGGTGGCCTGCCAGTGATCGCTTCTGGTGGCGTCACTAATTTGGACGACATTCGTGCACTGTGCGACGTCGCCGACAGCGGTATTCTGGGTGCCATTACCGGCCGTGCCATTTATGAAGGCAGCCTGGACGTGGCTGAAGCCCAGCGTTTGAGCGACCAACTCAGCGGAGGTCACGCATGAGCCTAACCAAGCGGATTATCCCCTGCCTGGACGTTGACGCCGGGCGTGTGGTGAAAGGTGTCAACTTCGTGGGTATACGTGACGCGGGCGACCCGGTAGAGATCGCTCAGCGCTACAACCAGCAGGGTGCCGACGAAATCACCTTTCTCGACATCACCGCCAGCCACGAAGACCGCGCCACCACGGTCGAGATGGTCGAGCGAATTGCCGGTGAGGTGTTCATTCCTTTGACCGTGGGCGGCGGCATCCGTACCTGCGACGATATCCGCACCATGCTGAATGCCGGGGCGGACAAGGTCTCGATCAACACCGCGGCAGTGACGAACCCTGAGTTCGTGCGTGAAGCCGCCGAGCGTTTTGGCAGCCAGTGCATTGTGGTGGCGATTGACGCCAAAAAAGTGTCTAAGGAAGGCGAGCCCGACCGCTGGGAGATTTTCACCCACGGCGGCCGCCGCCCCACCGGTCTGGATGCGGTGGAGTGGGCCAAGAAAATGGTCGAGTTTGGCGCAGGCGAGCTGCTACTCACCAGCATGGATCGCGACGGCACCAAGATTGGTTTTGACTTGGGCGTTACCCACGCTATTTCTGAAGCGGTCAGCGTACCGGTGATCGCTTCCGGCGGCGTCGGCAATTTAGATCACTTGGTCGATGGCGTGCTCAAAGGCGGTGCCGATGCGGTATTGGCCGCGAGTATCTTCCACTTTGGCGAGTACACCATTCCAGAAGCAAAACGCTACATGGCCGAGCGCGGCATCGACATGCGTTTATAAGCCGCGCGGCCTTAGGCTGGGGCGGTTACTCTGCCCCGGCTTCCTAATCCAGTGTTAGCCCCAAATTGCTGATGCCGTTATTGCGCCCAAGCGTGCGAATCTCTTTGAGCGTCGTTTTATTGATCGGACCGCTGACCGCTTCCAGCACCGCGTCTTGGAAGTCGTTTTCGTCTTCCATCAGCGGATGGTCGCGAATGATCAATGCCAATGCTTGAGCATCCACTTCCCCTTCGGTGAGTTCGATGAACGCCCGCACGCCAGCCCGCGAGGTGCGGCTGACATCCAGCACCGCTTCGGGGGATTCGCCTTGCAGCGTATCGAGTAGCGCAGAGATGGACACCACCGCATCCAGCGCCCGACGTGCGCCGAAACTCTCATCGCCCTCTGGCGGTTCGCATTCGGCCAGCTTTTCCGCTTGGCGGGTAAAATCGATGCTGGCGTTGGGTACGCTAAGGCGCTCCCATACCAGGTTCAGCACGGTGCGCAGGGTATGCCCATCGCCATGGCCACTGGTTTGCTCGTACAGGGCGTAATTCGGCAGTAGACGCTCACACAGCGCTGCCATGAATGCTTGTTGGGCGGGCAGCGGCAGCAGTTGCAGCCGCTGATAGAATCCTTGGGGTTTAGCCACCATGCTGATGTCCTGAGTCACTCTGTTGGTGAAAATAAGTGGATGAAACTGAGTTGGCGAAACTGAGTTGGTGAATCGAACACGATGCGTTATCGTCGCACCCACGCGGCGGGCGACCCCCGCAACGCTTGATGTGCTCGGCCGGCGAGGAGATTACCATGCATATTCATCTGCTACAGCACGGCCCTGACCATGGCCCCGCCCGTCTGACCGACTGGCTTGAGAGTATGGGCCATAGTTACACCGTTTTTCATCTTTACGCGGGGGAACTCACGCCCCGCCCAGGGGAGAGCGATGCGCTCATCGTGCTAGATGGCGCGGATGCCCTATTTAGTGCCCCTCCCGCTTGGTATAAAGCGGAGCGCAAACTGATCAATCGCTACTTGGACGGTCAAAAACCTATTCTGGGCATTGGCCTCGGAGCGTTATGGATCGCGGAAGCGCTTGAGGCGGTCGTCGCCCCTGGCACCTACCCCGAAACCGGCTGGCATACCGTCACTCTAGCCCCGGAAAGCACCTTCGACCTGCCCGAGCAGTTTGAGGCCTTTATGTGGCACCGCCTGGTATTTAGCCTACCCGATGGCGCGCTACCATTAGGCGGCAGTGCCGCGTCCCCGCTGCAAGGGTTTAGCTGGGACGCAGGCCGCGTGGTGGGCCTGCTATGCCACATCGAGACGACTCAAGCGAGTCTCGCGCCGCTGCTCAACGCCTCCGGTCGGCCCACGGCCAAAAGCCCCGCCACGGGGCGCTTTGTGCAAACCGATGAGCAGATTCTAGAAGATCCCACGCGTTTTCAGCGCTTGGCACCGCTGCTGGATCGCGTCATGACCCAGTGGCTCAAACGCGCTTGATCCCCACCTTCGGCGGCCGCTAAGCACTCCACTGTTTAGCGGCTGCAAGACAGCTTTCCCAATCGCCCACGTGCAGTTCCGCTGGTCGACTGCCCTGCTGCTTCTCTAGATGGTAGCGGTAAAGCGGGTCGTAATACTCGGTCAGCAGCGGGGCGAGCCACGCCTCATGCGCTTGGATATCCCCGGCGGCATGGGCACGGAAAGCCATGGCCTGCATACGCTGCAAACGCTGTAGCCGGGCATTGCCCAGGCGCTTGGCCAGCCGCTCTAGCGCGCTTGCCAACTGACGCTGCATACGCTGCCACCCCTCTTCTGGGCCAAAACGCGCGGTATAACCTTGCTCCAGCGCTTCGATATAGTCGCGACGCAGTTGGTCTAGCCGCCAATCGAGCGGCATTTCGATGCGAACACGCGGGGCCCGCTGCAGGGCGTGCCAAAAATCGAGTGGGAGATTGGCATTGCCAATCTGTCGGGACTCATCTTCCAACACAAGCTTACCCGGCTGCCCAATCAAGCGCTGGGCCAGCGCGTGCTCGAAGTCGATTTGCGTCGTGGGCTCGTTAGGCTGCCGCCCAAACGCGGAGCCTTTATGATTCGCGCAGGCTTCCAAATCAATGCCGTTGGGCAGTTGGTTAATCAGCGTCGTCTTAGCGCAGCCGGTAAGCCCAGCGATCACGAGTATGGGTTGGTGGGCGGCATCATCGATGCGCTGGCAGAGCCGTTGGCGCAACGCCTTCCACCCCCCTTCGATACGCGGGCGGTGCAGCCCAGCGTCGGCCAGCCACCGCTGAGCGATTTGCGAGCGCAGACCGCCACGAAAGCAGTAAATAATCGCATTTGGGTGCTGAGCCAAGTAGCTCTGCCAAGCCGAGACACGGGCTTGCTTCACGTCCCCGCTGACCAGCCGTTCACCTAACGCGATGGCCGCCTGCTGGCCCTCCTGCTTGTAGGCAATGCCGACCTGATGACGCTCTTCATCCACCATCAACGGCAAATTGACCGCTCCTGGTAAACTGCCTTGGGCAAACTCGACCGGGGCGCGGACATCGATCAGCGGCGTGTTGGCCGCAATGATCTCAAGAGAAGCCGGCGTGGTCGGCAAGGTCATCCAACCACCTCGATTTTAGCGTCACCCTGGGGCGCTTTCAGGGTGCCGAACGGCTCCAGCGTCAGCCCATGTTCACGGCCAATGCGTTCCACGTCATCTTCCCAGGCGGGGTCGACGCTGATCAACAGGCCGCCCGACGTTTGCGGATCGCACAGCCACTGCCAGTGGGCTTCATCCATGACGGGCAACGCGCTACCCAGGGCGTCGCGATTGCGTACGGTGCCGCCGGGCACGGCCCCTCGGCGACGATAACCCTCCGCTTCGGCGAGCTTTGGCAAACGGCGGAAGTCAATCTCGGCCATCACGCCGCTGGCGCTGCACATTTCGGTGAGATGGCCGGCCAAACCAAAGCCGGTAACATCCGTCATGGCGTTGACGCCCTTCACTTTCGCGAGTGCAACCCCGATGGCGTTGGGTTTGAGCATGGTTTCCCGGGCGAGACCATGGTGCCCGGCGTCCAGCAAGCCGCGCTTTTCGGCCGTAGTGAGCATCCCGACACCAAGCGGCTTGGTGAGAAACAGCAGATCGCCGGGCTTGGCTTGGCTGTTGAGCTTCAAATGCTCGAGATCCACCAACCCGTTCACGGCTAAGCCAAACATCGGCTCTGGGGCATCGATGGAGTGACCGCCGGCCAAGGCAATACCCAGCTTGCGGCAGACGGCTTGGGCACCCGCTACCACATCACCGGCGATTTCTGGGCCAAGTTTATCCAGCGGCCAGCCCAAAATGCCGAGCGCCATGACCGGTGTGCCTCCCATGGCGTACACATCGCTAATGGCATTGGTCGCGGCGATGCGGCCAAAATCAAAGGGGTCGTCGACGATGGGCATGAAGAAGTCGGTGGTCGCAATCATGCCGCGACCATCGCCCAAGTCATAGACGGCGGCATCTTCACGGCCTTGATTGCCCACGATCAGCCGCTGGTGCCCGGCTGCCGGTCCGGCTTTGGCGAGAATGCCATCGAGAATATCCGGGGCGATCTTGCAGCCGCAGCCCGCTCCGTGGCTATATTGGGTCAATCGAATCGAACTCATCATCCCTCTCCTTTTTAGATAAGCATAGCCGAAGTTACAGCGCTTCTAGCGCATCGCTCAATTTGTCCACGGGGATCACTTCCATGCCTTTGGGTGCCTGCTTGGGAGCGTTGGCACGCGGTACGATAGCGCGAAGAAAACCGTGTTTGGCCGCTTCTGCAATACGCTCCTGCCCACTGGGTACCGGGCGAATCTCGCCAGACAAACCCACTTCCCCAAACACCACGAGCTCTTTCGGTAAAGCGCGGTTTTGCAGACTCGACACGACCGCCAAGAGCACGGCGAGATCGGCACTGGTCTCCAGCACTTTGACACCGCCCACGACGTTGAGGAACACATCCTGGTCACCGGTAAACAGCCCACCGTGACGGTTCAAGACGGCAAGCAGCATCGCTAAGCGGTTCTGATCGACACCAACGGCCACGCGGCGCGGGTTGCCCAGCGCTGATTCATCCACCAGCGCCTGCACCTCCACCAGAATCGGCCGAGTGCCCTCCCACACCACCATGACAAGGCTGCCTGGCGCCTGCTCCTCTTGGCGCGAAAGGAAGATCGCGCTGGGGTTTTTGACCTCTTTGAGCCCCTGCTCGAGCATGGCGAAAACACCCAGCTCATTGACCGCGCCAAAACGGTTCTTCTGGCCACGTAGCGTACGAAAGCGAGAATCGGCACCGCCTTCCAGCAGCAGCGAAGCGTCGATCATGTGTTCGAGCACCTTAGGGCCCGCCAGCGTGCCATCTTTGGTAACGTGCCCCACCAGCAACAGAACGGTATTGGTCTGCTTGGCAAAGCGCGTCAGTGCCGCAGCAGACTCGCGCACCTGGGCAACGCCGCCAGGAGCCGAGCTAATATCTTCCAAATGCATGGTTTGAATGGAGTCGATGACCAATATCTCCGGCTTTTCCCGTTCGGCCACCGCGAGGATCGTCTCGACGCTGGTTTCTGCCAGCATCTTCAATCCGTGGGTGGGAAGCTGCAGGCGGTGGGCGCGCATGGCGACCTGCGACAGCGACTCTTCCCCCGTGACGTAGAGAATACGCCGCTGCTGGGCAAGCTTGCAGGCAGTTTGCAGCAGCAGGGTCGATTTACCAGCCCCGGGATTACCGCCCAGAAGTACCGCAGACCCAGGCACCAAACCACCGCCTAGTACTCGGTCGAACTCAGCAAAGGTGGAGGTCAGCCTGGGAACTTCGCTTAAATCGACATTGCTAAGATCCACCACGTCTCGGGAAAGGTCGCCTGCGTAACCGGCTCTTCCCGCCGTCGAGGTGCCACTACCCGGCCGGGCGCTTGTCAGCTTGACCTCTGTCAGCGTATTCCACTCTTGGCAGCTCGTACACTGGCCCTGCCATTTACGATACTCTGCACCGCATTCGGTGCAGACAAAGGCACTTTTCGCTTTTGCCACTGCCTGTTTGCTCCTTCTCTTGCGTCACGTACTAAAGGCTAGAAGAGTGCTCAGAAATGCAAAAGGCGGCCAGTGGCCGCCTTCGAGCGTCGCGTAAGGTCTTACTGACGCTGTAGCTGCAGCATCTCTCCATTTTCGAAACGGCGGCGCTCAGGGTCGATCAGCTCCAAGGTACGCTCATCGATACGCTGGAAGTAGTAGATTTGGCCGTCGCCGTTCGGCGTCAGCTCGTAGACCGTCGCATCGGGGTCAGAGGGCGTACCGGTCAACACTTCCCAGTTACCGGCATAGTTCTCGTCCGGCGGTGTCTGGGGGTGATTACGGTAGGTGGCATCCAGGGTGAACGTACGCTCTTCTGGAGCACTCATCTCTTCGCCTACCAACGTGACATCCAGGTCAATGCCGTCACAGTTACGGCAAGGCAGTGTGCCTTGATAGTTAGCCTGTGATGCGGTCATACCTGCATCTTCGCGCTGATCCGTTGGTCCAGCTGCACAGCCCGCCAACAGTGCCAACATAGCCGAACCGGCTAGCAAACTCCTGAATTGCATTGGGTGTCTCCTTATCGTGTTGGACATACATTTCTTTCGCGCGCTTATGACAGCATAACCGCTACAAGGTGCGACGCCCACCCCTACGCAAACAGTTATCGTCTAGCTCATGGGAATGCTTGCGCTCTTGCGGCCATCAGGCGACCATGGTGCGATTACCGTTAGGATAATCAGGTTACGCTCATGAGCCAATATTGGAGCCCTGCCGTTAGGGAACTGACGCCTTACGTGCCGGGTGAACAGCCCCGCGAACGTGTCATCAAACTCAACACCAACGAAAACCCTTACCCGCCCGCTCCCGGGGTAAGTGATGCGCTGCGCCATTATGCCACCGATCATCTGCGCCTTTACCCTGATCCCACCTCGCTGGCGTTGCGAGAAACGTTGGCAGAGACGTATGGCGTCAGCGTAGCGGAAACCTTCGTCGGGAATGGCTCCGACGAGGTGTTGGCCTTCGCTTTTCAGGCTTTTTTCTGCCAAGGCGCTCCGTTGGATGTGCCGTCGATCACTTACAGCTTTTACCCGGTCTATGCCAATCTGTACGGCGTGGCGTTGCGTAAGCACGCCCTCAACGACCAGTGGGAAGTTGACTTAGAAGCCTTGGCAAGCGCCTCCGAGCGTGCCGGAGTGATTTTCGCTAACCCTAATGCACCGACCGGGCACGCCCACCCCCTCGCCAATATCGAAGTGCTGCTGAAACGCGTGACGGATCGCGTGGTGCTGGTCGACGAAGCTTACGTCGATTTTGGCGCAGAGAGCGCGGTGGCACTGGTCGAGCGTTATCCCAACCTGCTGGTCACCGGTACGTTTTCAAAGTCACGCAGCTTGGCCGGGCTTCGCCTGGGCTACGCAATTGGCTCGCCAGAGCTGATCGAGGGCTTACAGCGAGTGAAGGACTCGTTCAACTCCTACCCGGTCGACAGTCTGGCCAGCATCGTAGGTATCGAAGCACTAAAGGATACCCAACACTTCGACGCCTGCCGAAACAACGTAATCACCACCCGGGAGCGCACACGTCAGCGCTTGGAAGCCCTTGGGTTCGAAGTACTCCCCTCTAAGGCTAACTTCCTGCTGGCCCAACACCCCGATGTTGCCGGAGCGCAGCTGTTTGCAGGGCTTCGTGAGCGAGGTATTTTGGTACGCCACTTCAATACCGAGCTACTCAACAACTTCCTGCGCATCTCCATCGGCACCGATGACGAGATGGATAGCTTTATCGAAGCGCTTGAAGCTCTTTGCGGTTAATAGCTCACCATACTGCTGGTGCACTGAGTGCTTGAACGCAAAAACCCAGCCATGTGGCTGGGTTTTTATTGAGCGGTACACATTTTCTGTTTGACGCGGCATTCACACAACCCAAAAGCCCCGAGCACAGGATGCCCGGGGCTGGTCATGGCGCGCTTTCGAGCGCGCAACAAAAAACCCAGCCGTTTGGCTGGGTTCTTTGCGGTATAAGTGCCTGACGATGACCTACTCTCGCATGGGGAGACCCCACACTACCATCGGCGCTAAGCGGTTTCACTTCTGAGTTCGGCAAGGGATCAGGTGGTTCACGCGTGCTATGGTCGTCAGGCGTAACGGGTAATGCATATCATGCTGATGCGTTCGTGACGTGTTTTGTGATCGTCTCTTTCCGTCAGCGCCTTGGCTGGCGGATGCGTATCCGGTTCTCTGAGTGGCGATCCACTCGATCGTTATCATCGCGACCAGACCCCTTGGGTGTTATAGGGTCAAGCCTCACGGGCCATTAGTACACGTTAGCTCAACGCCTTGCAGCGCTTCCACACCGTGCCTATCAACCAGCTGGTCTCGCTGGGCCCTTTAGGAGGCTCTAGGCCTCAGGGATGTCTCATCTTGAAGGGGGCTTCCCGCTTAGATGCTTTCAGCGGTTATCCCGTCCGACCATAGCTACCCGGCAATGCCACTGGCGTGACAACCGGAACACCAGAGGGTCGTCCACTCCGGTCCTCTCGTACTAGGAGCAGCTCTTCTCAAACATCCAACGCCCACGGCAGATAGGGACCGAACTGTCTCACGACGTTCTAAACCCAGCTCGCGTACCACTTTAAATGGCGAACAGCCATACCCTTGGGACCGACTTCAGCCCCAGGATGTGATGAGCCGACATCGAGGTGCCAAACACCGCCGTCGATGTGAACTCTTGGGCGGTATCAGCCTGTTATCCCCGGAGTACCTTTTATCCGTTGAGCGATGGCCCTTCCATACAGAACCACCGGATCACTAGAACCTGCTTTCGCACCTGCTCGACGTGTCTGTCTCGCAGTCAAGCACCCTTATGCTCTTGCACTCATTGCACGATGTCCGACCGTGCTGAGGGTACCTTCGTGCTCCTCCGTTACGCTTTGGGAGGAGACCGCCCCAGTCAAACTACCCACCACACACTGTCCTCGATCCGGATAACGGACCTGAGTGAGAACGCCAATGATGCCAGGCTGGTATTTCAAGGTTGGCTCCACCCGAACTGGCGTCCGGGTTTCAAAGCCTCCCAGCTATCCTACACAGGCAACATCAGCGTCCAGTGTGAAGCTATAGTAAAGGTTCACGGGGTCTTTCCGTCTAGCCGCGGGTACACCGCATCTTCACGGCGATTTCAATTTCACTGAGTCTCGGGTGGAGACAGCGTGGCCATCATTACGCCATTCGTGCAGGTCGGAACTTACCCGACAAGGAATTTCGCTACCTTAGGACCGTTATAGTTACGGCCGCCGTTTACCGGGGCTTCGATCAAGAGCTTCGGCCGAGGCCTAACACCATCACTTAACCTTCCGGCACCGGGCAGGCGTCACACCCTATACGTCCGCTTGCGCGTTAGCAGAGTGCTGTGTTTTTACTAAACAGTTGCAGCCACCTGGTATCTTCGACCGGTTCGGGCTCGGGGAGCAAGTCCCATTACCCTACGCCGGCGTGCCTTCTCCCGAAGTTACGGCACCATTTTGCCTAGTTCCTTCACCCGAGTTCTCTCAAGCGCCTTGGGATTCTCACCCTGACCACCTGTGTCGGTTTGGGGTACGGTCGCACATGATCTGAAGCTTAGAGGCTTTTCCTGGAAGCGTGGCATCAATGACTTCCGGACCGTGGTCCGTTCGTTTCGTGTCTCGGCCTTAGCGTCCCGGATTTACCTAAGACACCAGCCTACTCACTTTCACCAGGACAACCAACGCCTGGCTCACCTAGCCTTCTCCGTCCCCCCATCGCAATCATGTCCGGTACGGGAATATTGACCCGTTTCCCATCGACTACGCCTTTCGGCCTCGCCTTAGGGGCCGACTCACTCTGCTCCGATTAGCGTCGAACAGAAACCCTTGGTCTTCCGGCGAGGGAGTTTTTCACTCCCTTTATCGTTACTCATGTCAGCATTCGCACTCGTGATACCTCCAGCATGCTTCTCAACACACCTTCATTGGCTTACACGACGCTCCTCTACCGCTCATCCAGAGGATGAACCCGTAGCTTCGGTACCTGGTTTAGCCCCGTTACATCTTCCGCGCAGGCCGACTCGACTAGTGAGCTATTACGCTTTCTTTAAAGGATGGCTGCTTCTAAGCCAACCTCCTAGCTGTCTGAGCCTTCCCACATCGTTTCCCACTTAACCAGGATTTGGGGACCTTAGCTGACGGTCTGGGTTGTTTCCCTTTTCACGACGGACGTTAGCACCCGCCGTGTGTCTCCCACGCTCGCACTCACCGGTATTCGGAGTTTGCCTCGGGTTGGTAAGTCGGGATGACCCCCTAGCCGAAACAGTGCTCTACCCCCGGCGGTGATACGTGAGGCGCTACCTAAATAGCTTTCGAGGAGAACCAGCTATCTCCGAGCTTGATTAGCCTTTCACTCCGATCCACAAGTCATCCAAATCTTTTTCAACAGATCCTGGTTCGGGCCTCCAATTGATGTTACTCAATCTTCACCCTGCTCATGGATAGATCGCTCGGTTTCGGGTCTATATCCAGCGACTGTGTCGCCCAGTTAAGACTCGGTTTCCCTACGGCTCCCCTATACGGTTAACCTCGCCACTGAATATAAGTCGCTGACCCATTATACAAAAGGTACGCAGTCACGGAACAAGTCCGCTCCTACTGCTTGTACGCACACGGTTTCAGGATCTATTTCACTCCCCTCTCCGGGGTTCTTTTCGCCTTTCCCTCACGGTACTGGTTCACTATCGGTCAGCCAGGAGTATTTAGCCTTGGAGGATGGTCCCCCCGTCTTCAGTCAAGGTTTCTCGTGCCCCGACCTACTCGATTTCACATGATCAGATTTTCGGCTACGGGGCTATCACCCACTATGGCCACGCTTCCCAGCGTATTCGCCTAATCAGTCACATGCTTAAGGGCTGGTCCCCGTTCGCTCGCCGCTACTAGGGGAATCTCGGTTGATTTCTTTTCCTCAGGGTACTTAGATGTTTCAGTTCCCCTGGTTCGCCTCCTACACCTATGTATTCAGCGTAGGATACTCAGCTTGTGCTGAGTGGGTTTCCCCATTCAGAGATGTCCGGGTCACAGGTCGTTTGCCACCTCACCGAACCTTATCGCAGGCTACCACGTCTTTCATCGCCTCTGGCTGCCTAGGCATCCACCGTGTGCGCTTCATTGCTTGACCCTATAACCCGAAGGGGTCTGGTATCTCGCAATGACAACGATTGCCGGATACGCTTGAGACGTATCACTTAACAATTACGTATGAACGTTTCAACAAACGTTCATGTCAGCATGATATACATTGTTAAAGAGCGACTGCTATGCGCAGTGATAAGCGGATGCTTTTTTCACTTTAAAAGGAAAAGAAAGACCTTTTCTTTTTTAACGTAAAAACAGCGCTTATCACTGCGTAACAACAGCATTCTGATCAGGTAATTCATTGTGAGCGCTTACCGCGAGGGGAAGACATCGTTTAAGGAGGTGATCCAGCCGCAGGTTCCCCTACGGCTACCTTGTTACGACTTCACCCCAGTCATGAACCACACCGTGGTGATCGCCCTCTTGCGTTAGGCTAACCACTTCTGGTGCAGTCCACTCCCATGGTGTGACGGGCGGTGTGTACAAGGCCCGGGAACGTATTCACCGTAGCATTCTGATCTACGATTACTAGCGATTCCGACTTCACGGAGTCGAGTTGCAGACTCCGATCCGGACTGAGATCGGCTTTTCGGGATTGGCTGACTCTCGCGAGCTCGCAACCCTTTGTACCGACCATTGTAGCACGTGTGTAGCCCTACTCGTAAGGGCCATGATGACTTGACGTCGTCCCCACCTTCCTCCGGTTTGTCACCGGCAGTCTCCTTAGAGTTCCCGCCATTACGCGCTGGCAAATAAGGACAAGGGTTGCGCTCGTTACGGGACTTAACCCAACATTTCACAACACGAGCTGACGACAGCCATGCAGCACCTGTCTCTGCGTTCCCGAAGGCACTAAGGTATCTCTACCGAATTCGCAGGATGTCAAGAGTAGGTAAGGTTCTTCGCGTTGCATCGAATTAAACCACATGCTCCACCGCTTGTGCGGGCCCCCGTCAATTCATTTGAGTTTTAACCTTGCGGCCGTACTCCCCAGGCGGTCGACTTATCGCGTTAACTTCGCCACAAAGTGCGCTAGGCACCCAACGGCTGGTCGACATCGTTTACGGCGTGGACTACCAGGGTATCTAATCCTGTTTGCTACCCACGCTTTCGCACCTCAGTGTCAGTGTCAGTCCAGAAGGCCGCCTTCGCCACTGGTATTCCTCCCGATCTCTACGCATTTCACCGCTACACCGGGAATTCTACCTTCCTCTCCTGCACTCTAGCTTGACAGTTCCGGATGCCGTTCCCAGGTTGAGCCCGGGGCTTTCACAACCGGCTTATCAAGCCACCTACGCGCGCTTTACGCCCAGTAATTCCGATTAACGCTTGCACCCTCCGTATTACCGCGGCTGCTGGCACGGAGTTAGCCGGTGCTTCTTCTGCGAGTGATGTCTTTCCTAGCGGGTATTAACCGCTAGGCGTTCTTCCTCGCTGAAAGTGCTTTACAACCCGAGGGCCTTCTTCACACACGCGGCATGGCTGGATCAGGGTTGCCCCCATTGTCCAATATTCCCCACTGCTGCCTCCCGTAGGAGTTCGGGCCGTGTCTCAGTCCCGATGTGGCTGATCATCCTCTCAGACCAGCTACGGATCGTTGCCTTGGTGAGCCGTTACCTCACCAACTAGCTAATCCGACATAGGCTCATCCGATAGCGGGAGCCGAAGCCCCCTTTCTCCCGTAGGACGTATGCGGTATTAGCCTGGGTTTCCCCAGGTTATCCCCCACTATCGGGCAGATTCCTATGCATTACTCACCCGTCCGCCGCTCGTCAGCATCCAGCAAGCTGGATCTGTTACCGCTCGACTTGCATGTGTTAGGCCTGCCGCCAGCGTTCAATCTGAGCCATGATCAAACTCTTCAGTTTAAGATCAATGCGGTTCTTGCCTGTGACCAAAGCCACAGAAGCGAACCAAACTTGGCTCAAGGGTCAAACGAATTCATTCATTAGGCCGAAGCCTGTTTGACGAGTCGCTTGCCTTGATAATAGGTGATGATTCACCCTCATCGGCAAGCGCCCACATGAATTACCTGATCAAATTGTTAAAGAGCTGTTTCGCTGTGCCGGCTCGATGACCTGAACCGTGTTGCCTTAGCGAGGAAGGCGTATTCTACGCATTCCGTGGTGTTTGTCAACCGCTGTTTTCAGCGAGTGAAGCGAGCGATCCAATCAATAACGAGATGGCGCTAACTTCCTGACAAACCAGAGGTTTTTAGCCTCATTCACCGCTGGTAACGCTTGGCGTCCCCGGCAGCGGATGCGTACTTTACGGATTCGAAGCCGGGTTGGCAAGAGCTAATGTGAAAAAGTTTTCAAGAAGTTTAGCGCTTGGGTTTGGCTTTGCGCATGACGGCCAAGATAGGGCCTGAACACACATAAGCTGCAAACAGCAGCAACAGCATGACCGACGGCTCGACGGAGATCATCACAAAGCCCAGCACGACGGCCAACAGCACTACGAAAGGTACCGGCTTTTTGAAATCAAGGTCCTTGAAGCTGTAGTAGCGGATGTTACTCACCATCAAAATACCGGCCGCACCGACGACGACGAGCATCAGCAGTTTGAAGCCAAACGCATCGGCATCGAAACTGTGAAACGTCCACACGCTGGCAGCTACCAGCGCCGCTGCAGAAGGGCTAGGCAAACCGATAAACCATTTTTTATCGACGCTACCAATTTGCACGTTGAAGCGTGCCAAGCGCAGCGCAGCACAGGCAACGTAAAGGAACGCCACCACCCAGCCTGTTTTGCCAATATCTTGGAGAATCCAGGTAAAGGCGACCAATGCCGGTGCCATCCCGAACGAGATCATATCGGCAAGACTGTCGTACTCAGCGCCGAACTCGCTTTGGGTGTTGGTCATGCGCGCCACACGGCCATCCAGCCCATCCAGCACCATAGCAATGAAAATGGCCACGGCCGCCGAGGTGAACTCACCGTTGATACCAGCGACGACGGCAAAAAAACCGGAGAAAAGCGCGGAGGTCGTGAACAGATTGGGCAGTAGATAGATCCCTTTACGGCGAATCTTCTTACCGTCTTCGACGGCCTCTTCCACGACCTCGGTTTCCCGCAGGAACGCCGCGGCGAGATCTTCATTACCGACGGTATCGTCCTTTGTCGTTGCGGGTTGTGGGGAGTCACCGCTGGCCGACGTCTCGGAAGGCTGCGTGTTGCCGTGCTCTTGATCGCGAGCATCCTGGGTCATAAGTGTCATCCATTTAAAGTGAAGTCACACGGAAAGTGATCTCTTTTCATTCTACACGGTGACGCCCAGGCGACCAGCCAATTGCCATAGACAACGAAAAACGCCCCGAAGCAGCGCGTCGGGGCGTGGGTAACTCGATGCGTCGATTAGTTTTTGGACTTGTCGACCAGCTGGTTGGCAGCAATCCACGGCATCATACCGCGCAGCTTGGCACCTACCTGCTCGATTTCGTGTTCCGCGTTCAGGCGACGGCGTGCCGTCATGGACGGGTAGTTGGTGTTACCTTCCTGAATGAACATCTTGGCGTATTCACCGGTCTGGATACGCTTCAGTGCGTTACGCATCGCCGCACGAGACTGGTCGTTGATCACTTCAGGCCCCGTTACGTACTCGCCATACTCTGCGTTGTTAGAGATGGAGTAGTTCATGTTGGCAATGCCGCCTTCGTACATCAGATCGACGATCAGTTTGAGCTCGTGCAGACACTCAAAGTAAGCCATTTCCGGGGCGTAACCGGCTTCCGTCAGCGTTTCGAAGCCCGCTTTTACCAGCTCGACGGCGCCGCCACACAGGACCGCTTGCTCGCCGAACAGATCGGTTTCGGTTTCGTCTTTGAAGGTGGTTTCGATAATACCGCTGCGGCCACCGCCAACACCGGCTGCGTAGGAGAGCGCCAGCTCTTTCGCACTGCCAGACGCATCTTGGTGAATCGCGATCAGGTCCGGAATACCGCCGCCTTTGACGAATTCGGAACGAACGGTGTGGCCCGGCGCTTTCGGCGCGATCATGATCACGTCGAGATCTTTACGCGGCTCGATCTGGTTGTAGTGAATGTTGAAGCCGTGGGCGAACGCCAGCGTCGCGCCCTCTTTCAGGTTCGGCTCGACTTCCTGCTCGTAGATGGCTTTTTGGTTTTCGTCCGGCGCCAGGATCATGACCACGTCAGCGGTCTTGCACGCTTCCGGCACGCTCGCCACTTTCAAGCCAGCCGCTTCTGCTTTCGCTGCAGAAGAGGAGCCTTTGCGCAGGGCAACGGTCACGTCGACGCCCGACTCTTTCAGGTTGTTAGCGTGTGCATGGCCCTGCGAGCCGTAACCAACGATGGTGACTTTCTTAGCCTGAATAAGGGACAGGTCGCAATCTTTATCGTAATAAACGTGCATGGCGAAACTCCAGAAGTCGATGAAACCAAAACTTTTTTGCGTATAGGTCAGCGTTGATGGCCACCCGTGCCGTCTTTTGCAGCACTAGGATTCGGCGTTGGGGTCACTCTACGGCAGCGCACCCATTGCGTAAAACGCTATGTTTGCAACATACTATTTCATATTATGAAATCACGATTAGGATGTCGGCCTTTATGGATTTTCGTCTACTCAAACACGTCGTCACCCTGGCCGATACGCTGCACTTTGGCCGCGCCAGCGAGCTTAGTCATATCAGCCCATCGACGCTGAGCCGCTCTATTCAACAGGTAGAGAGCGAGCTAGGCACGCGCCTGTTTGAACGGGACAACCGCCACGTGACGCTCACCCCTCAAGGCATCACGTTCCAACGCTATGCCAAAGAGACCTTAGAGCAGTGGGAAACTCAAAAACGCACCTTGGCCGCCACCACAGCGCAGCTCAGCGGCGAAATCAGCATTTACTGCTCCGTCACGGCGAGCTACAGCTTTCTGTATGAATTGCTCAGCGATGTACGTACCCGTCACCCTGGCATCGAACTCAAGCTGCATACTGGCGACCCTGCCGATGCGATGTCGCGGGTACTGGAAGGTGCTGATGACATGGCCATCACGCCGCGGCCGCGTATCCCACCTAGCGCGCTGGCCTTCAAGTCGCTAACCCGCTCGCCACTGCTGTTCATTGCACCGACCGAACCGCATGCGTGGCTACCGCAGCAGCCGGAAAGCTCCACCGCCGAGCAGTGGCAGCACGTGCCGATGATTTTGTCGGAAGCGGGTCTTTCCAGGGAGTATGCCAATACGTGGTTTAAAGCCATGGGCATTGCACCGCGTATTTATGCCCAGGTTGCTGGGCATGAAGCCATTGTGAGCATGGTGGGGCTTGGGTTTGGCGTGGGCGTGGTTCCCAAGATCGTGCTGGACAATAGCCCGCTGGCAGAGCGCGTGCAGATACTCAACGTCAAGCCTGAGCTACCCCACTACGACGTTGGCCTCTGCGTGCTGAACCGACGGCTCAAAAACCCGATGATCGACGCGTTTTGGGCGGCAGTGACTCCGCGTTGATGTGCTGACCATCCATGACGAGGCACGCACAAAAAAACCGCCCAGCAAGGGGCGGTTTTTCGTCGATACCTTCCAGCGACTCGGCGCAGGCTACAGCGACAGCACCTTATCACCACGGGCAATACCGGATACCCCGGTACGCGCCACTTCGAGAATGCCCACCGGGGCCATGGCCTGTAAGAAGGCATCTAGTTTTGAAGCGTCACCGGTAATCTGCACCGTGTAGAGGCTGGGTGTCACGTCGACGATCTGGGCACGGAAGATATCCACCGTACGCTTCACCTCATCGCGAGCAGCGCCAAGCGCTTTCACCTTCACCAGCATCAATTCACGCTCGATGTGGTTACCTTCAGTGAGATCCACCAGCTTGACCACATCGATCAGCTTGTTGAGGTGCTTGGTAATCTGTTCAATCACCCGGTCGTCGCCAACAGTAGTGACCGTTAAGCGGGACAGCGACGGGTCTTCCGTCGGTGCCACGTTCAGCGTTTCGATGTTGAAGTTACGCTGGGAGAAGAGCCCGACCACACGTGACAGCGCACCCGGTTCGTTTTCCATCAGAATCGAGATGATATGACGCATCAGGTACGCTCCGTTTTAGACAGCAGCATGTCACGCATAGCACCCAGCGGTACCTGCATCGGATAGACGTGTTCATGGGGGTCGACCTTCACGTCCAGGAAGACCAACTCATGCTTGTTGGCAAACGCACGCTCCAGCGCCGGTTCCAACTCGTCTAGCGTCGTCACGGTGATCGCGGTGAACCCGTACGCTTCGATCAGCATATGGAAGTCGGGCAGCGACTCCATATAGGAGTGCGCATGGCGAGATTTGTAGTTCAAATCCTGCCACTGGCGCACCATGCCGAGCGATGCGTTGTTCAGGTTGACGATCTTGACGCCCACGCCGTACTGCTTACAGGTGGAGAGTTCTTGCATCATCATCTGAAAGCTGCCTTCACCGGTGACGCAGACCACATCGTCGTCCGGGAAGTTTTGCTTGATGCCCATGGCAGCAGGGAAGCCAAAGCCCATGGTGCCTAGCCCGCCTGACGTGATCAGACGATTCGGCTTGTCGAACTTGTAGTACTGCGCCGCAAACATCTGGTGCTGCCCCACGTCCGTGGTGACGTACGCTTCGCCACGGGTCACTCGGCACAGCGCTTCGATGACTTCTTGCGGTTTCAGCACTTCGCCGGGCTTGGAAGGCTCGTAGAGCTTTCCTTCACGCTCGGCGCGCCAGCCGTCGATCTTCTGCCACCACTCGGTCAGCGCGTCGGGGTGCGCGATGGCGTTCCCCTGCACCAGGCTAATCATCTCGTTGATGACGCTGGCGGCTGGCCCTACGATCGGCACATCAGCACGTACGGTCTTGGATACCGAGCTTGGGTCGACATCGACATGAATGATTTTCGCTGTTGGGCAGAACTTCGACGTGTTATTGGTCACTCGGTCGTCGAAGCGCGCGCCAATGGCAATGATCAAGTCAGCATGGTGCATGGCCATGTTGGATTCATACGAGCCGTGCATGCCCAGCCACCCCAGACACTGGCGGTCGCTTTGTGGGTACGCACCAATGCCCATCAGCGTAGTGGTAATCGGGAAACCAAGCTGCTTCACCAAATCGGTCAAGCCTTCGCTTGCTTTGCCGGTCACCACGCCACCGCCGGTATAGAACACTGGGCGCTTGGCCTTCAGCATCATTTCGACGGCTTTTTTGATCTGCCCGGTATGGCCACGGGTTACCGGATTGTACGAGCGCAGTTTGACCTTTTTCGGGTACACGTACTCATAGCGCTCGGTGGGGGCCGTCATGTCCTTAGGAATATCCACCACCACCGGGCCAGGACGACCGGTCGATGCCAGATAGAAGGCTTTTTTCAATACTTCAGGAATCTCGGACGGGTGACGAATCGAGAAGCTGTGCTTCACGATAGGACGCGTCACGCCGACGATATCGGTTTCCTGGAAGGCGTCGTCACCAATCAAGTGGCTCATGACCTGGCCGCATAGCACGACCATAGGAATGGAGTCCATGTAGGCGGTCGCAATGCCAGTCACCGCGTTGGTAGCGCCGGGACCAGAGGTCACCAGCACCACGCCGGGCTTGCCGGAAGCACGGGCATAGCCGTCGGCAGCGTGGGTGGCTGCCTGTTCGTGCCGCACGAGGATGTGCTTCACTTTGTCTTGGCGGAACAGCGCGTCGTAAATATGCAGCGCCGCACCACCGGGATAACCATAAATGTATTCGACGCCCTCATCTTGCAAGAAGCGGGCGATCATGTCTGCGCCGGAAAGCAGTTCCACTGTGTTTCTCCCCTGGAGGTCTCGAGTGCGATCCGCAGGACATCCTGCGGGGTCGAGTGCGGCGGTATGCCGCTGCCGGCCCATGCCGGCACCTGATGCCAAACCCTGGCAATATGGCCCGGTTAGGGCCTGCACTCTCATCGGGAACGCTCATCTATGTCGACCATAAAGAGCGTCTCCCTTACACGGCGGTTTACCGTGTCGGGGCGTTGGCCAGGTCAGGCGGTTAGCCCAAGCCCGGAAGTCCTTCGGCGGGTAGAGGCGTGAGCCTACCCTTCGCGCGGGGATGAGGGGTTGCCCGTTGGTTCCGCGCCCGCAAATCAGGAACCCACAAGATTCCATTAGCACCCTTAGCCTGTCAACCTCCGATCCAGCCAAACGCAACAAAGGTCGCAGTCAGCGCAAAAAAATGCCCCGACAGCGGCGCTGACGGGGCATTTGCCCTATATCATTGCGCAATCCCCGCACGGAATTGCGCCAAGTCCGGCTCTACGAGACGGCATGATTAGTGAAACACCAGCTTACCCTCTTCCGCGCTGATGTGAATGGTCGTACCGGGAAGGTACTTACCTGCCAGCAGATTCTGCGCCAGCGGGTTTTCGACGCGGCTTTGGATAGCGCGCTTGAGCGGCCGTGCCCCAAAGACAGGATCGAAGCCCACCACCGCGAGCTGCGCCATGGCATCGTCGCTCAACTCCAGGCGCAGATCGTGTTCCGCAAGCCGTGCCTTCAAGCGCTCCAACTGAATGCCAGCAATGGCCTGAATCTGCTCTTGGCCGAGGGCGTGGAACACGACCACTTCATCGATCCGGTTGATCAACTCAGGGCGGAAGTGGTTACCCACAACCTCCATCACCGCGTTTTTCATCAGCTCGTAGTCGTTATCATCCCCGCCCATGCGTTGAATGATGTCTGAGCCCATGTTGGAGGTCATCACAATCACGGTGTTACGGAAGTCGACGGTACGACCCTGACCATCGGTTAAGCGGCCATCTTCCAGCACTTGCAGCAGAATGTTGAACACATCCGGGTGCGCTTTTTCCACCTCATCCAGCAGCAGCACCGAGTAGGGCTTGCGGCGCACGGCTTCGGTCAAGTAGCCACCTTCTTCGTAACCGACATAGCCGGGAGGTGCGCCAATCAAGCGGGCCACGGAGTGCTTCTCCATAAACTCCGACATATCAATGCGTACCATGGCCTCTTCCGTATCGAACAGGAAATTGGCCAGCGACTTACACAGCTCGGTTTTCCCCACCCCGGTCGGGCCGAGGAATAGGAACGAACCGTTGGGACGGTTGGGGTCGGCAAGGCCCGCCCGAGAGCGGCGCACCGCGTTGGCGACGGCCTCGACCGCCTCGTTTTGACCAATGACGCGCTCGTGCAGGGCGTCTTCCATGCGCAGCAGCTTGTCCCGCTCGCCTTCCAGCATTTTAGAGACAGGAATGCCTGTCCAGCGAGAAACCACTTCCGCGATCTCTTCTTCCGTGACGTTGGAGCGCAGCAGCTGATGGCTGGCGGTGTCTGCTTCACCTTCGCCCGCTTCGCTGATCTTCTTCTCCAGCGCGGGAATTTTGCCGTACTGGATTTCCGACATACGACCTAAATCGCCCTGGCGGCGCGCTTGCTCAAGGTCGATACGCGCTTGCTCAAGCTCCGCCTTAAACTGAGCCGCACCTTGGATACTGGCCTTTTCCGCCTTCCAAATCTCATCCAAGTCCGCGTATTCACGCTCCAGCTCATGAATCTGCTGATTGAGTGCTTCTAAGCGTTTCTTGGTGGCTTCGTCGGTCTCTTTCTTAAGCGCTTCACGCTCCATTTTGAGCTGAATGAGGCGACGGTCGAGACGATCCATCTCTTCAGGCTTGGAGTCCAGCTCCATGCGAATCCGCGACGCCGCCTCATCGATCAAGTCGATAGCTTTATCTGGCAACTGGCGGTCGGTGATGTAACGTGTCGAGAGCTTGGCAGCGGCAATAATCGCCGAGTCGGTAATATCGACGCCGTGGTGGACCTCATAGCGCTCTTTCAGGCCGCGCAGAATGGCGATGGTATCGGCCTCGGTAGGCTCGTCCACCAGCACTTTCTGGAAACGGCGCTCTAACGCGGCGTCTTTTTCGATGTACTTGCGGTACTCATCCAGCGTGGTGGCACCTACGCAGTGCAGCTCGCCTCGCGCCAGCGCCGGTTTGAGCATATTGCCCGCATCCATCGCGCCTTCGGCTTTCCCAGCCCCCACCATGGTATGTAGCTCGTCAATGAACAGAATCACTCGCCCCTCTTCTTGAGAGAGCTCTTTCAGTACCGCTTTCAGGCGCTCCTCAAACTCACCGCGAAACTTAGCCCCGGCTAGAAGCGCGCCCATATCCAATGAGAGCACACGCTTCTCTTTCAGACCTTCGGGCACCTCGCCATTGACGATACGCTGAGCCAAGCCTTCGACAATGGCGGTCTTACCCACGCCGGGCTCGCCAATCAGTACCGGGTTATTTTTGGTGCGACGCTGTAGCACTTGGATCGTGCGGCGAATTTCGTCGTCACGGCCAATCACTGGGTCGAGCTTGCCGTCCAGCGCGCGCTGGGTCAGGTCCAGCGTGTACTTATTGAGCGCTTCACGCTGCTCTTCCGCATTGGGGTCGTCGACCTTGGCACCGCCGCGCAGGCTGTCAATGGACGCCTCTAGGCCTTTACGGCTTAATCCCGCCTCTTTCATCAGTTTGGTGATGGCGCTGTTCATTTCCAATGCGGCCAGCAGCACGAGTTCTGAAGCGATGAATTGATCGCCGCGCTTCTGGGCTTCACGGTCGGTAAGATTGATCAGCTTGACGAAATCACGAGAGGGCTGAACGTCGCCATCGAACTGGCCGACTTTGGGCAAATCGTCCATTTGACGCTGCAAACCGTCGCGCAGGCGTGAACTGCTGCCGTCGGCTTTCTCGATCAGCGCTTTGATGCCGGTTTCTTTGGTATCGATCAGTGCCAGCAGCAGGTGCGCGGGATCGAGCTGGTTATGGCCTTGGCCCACGGCGAGAGACTGCGCCTCGGCAATGGCGGCCTGTAATTTGGCAGTGAATTTATCGAATCGCATGACGTGCCTCCTGGGGAGTGCCGTGCGTTTGGACCCACGGCGTTTCCCAATAACCTGTCGTTGAACGTGCTAAAGACGATTAGCTTGACAAGTTAAATGGCGTCATATCCACGCATTTCAAGTGGCGATTAGTTGATCCAGATCACGCTTGCCATGCGGCCGGTATTGCCGTTATCACGGCGATAGGAGTAGAAGCGCGACTCGCAGGCGGTGCAGAAGTGCCCGCCGCTAATATGATGAATGCCCAAAGCTTCCAGGCGAAAGCGGGCGAGCCGATACAAATCGGCCATATAGTGCCCAAGCCGGTACGGGCTGTGGTCGAACGCGTCGGCCGTATCTGGGTGTATTGCGACGAAAGCGCCGTACACTTCTGGCCCTACCTCGAACTGGGCATTGGAGATCGCAGGGCCTAACCACACCAGAACATCGTCGGGGTCGCAGTTCATGGCAGCTACCGTGGCTTCCAGCACGCCGCCTGCCAGTCCGCGCCAGCCCGCGTGGGCCACCGCTACCTGCGTTCCTTGGCGATTACAAAACAGCACTGGCAAACAGTCGGCGGTGAGCACGGCACAAGCGTACTCGCGGCTGTTGGCAAGCGCAGCATCGGCATCGGGTGCATCGCTTTGGTACTCCTGCTGCACCCGCGCGCCGTGGGTTTGGTTAAGCCACAGCAGCGGGCGGTCATCGCCAATCTCTTTTTGAAGCAATCGTCGACACAGCGCCACATGGTCGGCGTTATCGCCCACGTGAGCGGCCGGATTGAAGGCCGCGAAATCGTTCTGGCTCGGCCCCGTTTCACGCGTGGTCACAAAGGCCCGCACGTTGGCGGGCGCGGGCCAGTCCGGTAGCAGTAGCGTCGGGCGCAGGTCTATGGCATCGCTCATCGCATGGTCTCGCTATCTTCGCGCAGGTAGTCCAACAACATTAGTAGATCATCGGGCAGGTCGGCTTGAAAAGTGAGGGTTTCGCCACTGACGGGGTGTACGAAGCTCAACTTGCGAGCATGCAGCGCTTGGCGAGGAAACTCGCGCAAAATCTCTTTCAACGGCCCGGCTGCCCCCGGCGGAAGCTTGGCACGGCCACTGTAGAGCGGGTCGCCAATCAGCGGATAGCGGGCATGGGCCATGTGCACACGGATTTGGTGGGTACGGCCGGTTTCTAGCTGGCAGCGCACGTGGGTGTGGGCACGAAAGCGCTCGACCACGCGATAATGCGTCACGGCTGGCTTGCCGGAAGCCGTCACTGCCTGACGCTTACGGTCTTTCGGGTGCCTGCCAATCGGCGCATCGATGGTGCTCCCCGCCACGGGCTTACCGATTACGATGGCGTCGTACTGACGCGACACGGTGCGCGCCTGAAGCTGCTCCACCAGCACGGTTTGGGCGGGCAAGGTTTTGGCGACCATCATCAGGCCAGTGGTGTCTTTATCCAGGCGGTGGACGATGCCCGCCCGGGGCACTTCCGCCAGTGTGGGGTGATGATGCAGTAGCGCATTGAGCAAAGTGCCATCCGGGTTGCCCGCCGCCGGATGCACGACCATGCCCGCTGCCTTGTTGATGACGATGACGTCATCGTCTTCGTAGACGATGTCCAGCGCAATGTCCTGGGGCTCGAAACGCGTGTCCTCTTCGATGGTCGCGTTGAGCGTCAGCACTTCATGGCCGTGCAGTTTGGCTTTCGGCTTGACCTTGGCACCATCGACGGTGAGCTCACCGGCGTTGATCCACGCTTTCAAACGCTCGCGAGAGTAATCACTGAACAACTCCGCTGCCGCTTGGTCCAAACGTGCGCCAGCTAACGTGGCGGGCACCCGCTGCGTGGCTTCAACAATACGAGACATGAATAACCTCTCTAAGACGCTAACCGCCCAAACAAACCACCCAAGATGTACAACTTGCCGTTGCGACGTGTCGCTAAGCCTGCGTTTTGCGTCTAGGTGTTTTATAGTGGGCTCACTGCGACCTATTCTACCATTTCTACTTATGGCCATCGTCGCTTTTCGGTGATTGAGGCTTGTTTGCAACGAGGATGATGATGCGCGTTTTTTCCGCTGCCCACCGCTTTGGCGCCCTAGCCTTGAGCCTTGCCCTTCTCGCAGGCTGCGCCAGCAACGACACGACCCCGGAAGAGGAAGACGAGTTTGCGGGTGTCCAGGAGCGCGAGCTGTACGAGCTGGCACGCACCGCGCTCGATAGCAACCGTTTTCCGATTGCTATCGAGCGCCTTGAAGCGCTGGATACCCGCTACCCGTTCGGTCCTCACGCCGAGCAGGCCCAGCTCGAACTGATTTATGCCTATTACGAAAACAGCAACTGGGAAGAGGCGCGCGCTGCCGCTAGCCGCTTCATCCGCTTACATCCGGATCATCCCCAGGTGGATTACGCTTATTACCTGCGCGGACTTTCTGCCTGGCAGGCGGGACGTTTCAGCCTCGAGCGCCTGCGCCTGATCGACATCTCCAAGCGTGATCTAGGGGCATCGCGCGATGCTTACAACGACTTCCGCGAACTGATTCAGCGCTTCCCGCAGAGCCAGTACGCCCCGGATGCCCAGCAGCGCATCGTCTACCTGCGCGAGCTCTTGGCGCGCCATGAGTTGCACGTAGCCGATTACTACCTGCGTCGCGGCGCCTTCCTGGCCGCCGTCGAGCGGGGTCGCTGGGTGATCGAGAACTATCCGGAATCCAACGCGACTCGCGATGCGCTGGCGACGATGGTCGAAGGCTACCAGGGGCTGGGCATGGATGACCGTGCCAGTGAAGTCCTCGCTGTGCTGCGGGAAAACGCACCGGATCACGAGCAGTTACAAGGTGGTCGCTTCACACCAAAGCATGGCAACAGCGATTGAGCGTTGAATCAGGCCGCTGGTGGCTATAACGTTTAAGCTGTACAGTAAATTCATTCTATAAACCACGCTACGGCGTGGTTTTTTTGTTTATGCCCAATAAAAACTTATTTAACAAAAACTTAACAAAGCTCAAAAACAAAAATAATCATACATATATTGTACAAAATTTTTGCCGAACGCTATTATCCTTCTGCCGAACATAATAAAGCGCCTGCACGGCGCCTAAGGAGCTTCACTGAATGACCTCCCTGATGAAACGACTCTCTGGAACGAAAATAAGTACCCGCCTTACGGTTGGCTTCTCTATCTTGCTGGCACTGCTGGTGCTGCTTACCGTTGCGGGGGTGTTACAGGTCAATCAAATTGACCGTGGCCTACGTGAAATTAACGATGTTAACGGTGCCAAACAGCGTTTGGCCGTCAGCATGCGTGGTAGCGTTCACGACCGCGCTATTGTATTACGCGATATTGTCATTACCTCAGGCGACGGCAATTTAGAGCCTTTGAGCCGTGAAATGACTCGCTTGCTTGAGACCTATGAAACTGCGCGCCGTGAGATGCAAACGCTCGGCCAGCAGACATCCTCTTCTGAGCAGGAGCGCGAGATTTTAGGCCGTATTGACGAGCAGTTTGCGACCGCAGTGAACCTCTCCCAACAAGTCATTGCCGCTCGTGATATCGACGAATACACGCGCGCTCAAACGATCATGCTAGAACAGGCTGGCCCGGCTTACAGCGAGTGGTTGAGCCGCATCAATCAGTTCATCGACCTCCAAGAACAGATTAACAACGCCACCACTGCTGATGCCCGAGCGACCGCTTCTGGCTTTCAGATGCAAATGCTTGGTTTAACGCTATTTGCTCTACTGATCGGTGGCCTGATTGCCGTCTTCCTGTCGCGTCAGCTATTGCGGGAACTGGGTGCCGAACCCTTTGAGGTGAAAGCCTTTGCTCAAGCCATCGGTCGTGGCGAACTCGCCACCAAAGGACGGCTTAAGAAAGGCGATACCCGCAGCATCATGGCGTCGCAGGTCGAGATGGCGAAGCACCTCCAAGACATCGTGGCGCAAGTGCGCGCCTCGGCGGAGGCCGTCGCCTCCAACAGCGAGCAGATTGCGGAAGGCAACAACGATCTTGCCTCTCGCACTGAGGAGCAGGCCAGCGCCCTGGCCGAAACGGCCTCCGCCATGGAGGAGCTCAACAGCACGGTGAAGCAGAACGCCGATAACTCCGAACAGGCCAGCCAAGAAGCCGCCAGCGCTTCGACAACGGCCACCCGGGGCGGTGAAGCGGTGCATCAGGTCGTCGCCACCATGAATGATCTCAATAAAAGCTCTCAAGAGATCGCTGGCATCATTTCGACCATTGATTCAATCGCCTTCCAAACCAACATCTTGGCCTTGAACGCCTCGGTCGAGGCAGCCCGAGCAGGCGAGCATGGCCGCGGGTTTGCCGTCGTTGCCGAAGAGGTGCGTAAGCTGGCCCAGCGCAGTGCCGATGCTGCACGGGAAATCAACAACCTCATCAGCAGCAATCTCGAGCGCGTCAACCATGGTAACGAGCGGGCGGAAGAAGCCAGCAAATCCACCGAAGAGATCGTCGAAGCCATCCAGCGTGTGACCACCATCATGCAAGAGATCAGCAATGCCAGCGCCGAACAGAGCGCTGGCGTTCAGGAAGTGGGCCAAGCGGTCACCGAAATGGATCAGGTCACGCAACAAAACGCATCGTTGGTACACGAAAGTGCGACTGCCGCCAACAACTTGCGTCAAAATGCCCACCAGCTGCTGCATGCCATGGGCGCATTCAAACTGCCGTCGACGGCGTCGAGCACGCCACGTCGCGTGAGCCAAACCACCCCACCGTCCTCCTCCGCGCCCCAGAAAGCGCCGGCGCTGCCTGCAGCCAACTCCAGCGCTTCTGCGGAACCTGAGTGGGAAAGCTTCTAAATAAAACGCCTGACCTGCCGTTAATTATTTAGAGAGGCCGTGGCGTGATGCGCCACGGTCCACTGCTTTCCCTTGAGGTTACTATGAAACCTTCGCAAAGCCTGTTCATGGTGTTTTTGCTCCCCATTCTGATGGTCGTACTTCCCGTGGCACTGCTATTGGGGCTAGCCACCTATACGATCAAAGAGCAGTCGCTGCAGAGCTACCAGCTTCAGTCCAACGACCTGGATACCCTTGTGCAGATGGCGACGTTCGATCGTCAACTGGGCGATCTTCATCAACGCATGAGTGAAGTGTTTAGCCGCGCGGAAGCGACCGATCTGGGCGCCATGCAGCGTTACTCCGAATACGGCCTAATCAACCAAGAGCTATCGCGCATTGGTGACAGCATCGATCAGTTGGCCGCCTCGCCGCTGATCTTCGACCTGAGTCAGGAGAGCGCCGACACCTTACAGCGCGCCTTTCGTGAATATCGCCGGTTTGTCAGCATGGCGAACGAAGCGGCTACCCTGAACCAGGGAGACCCAGGGTATTACCTGCAAGAAGCCCAGCGCCACTTCTCGACCTTCAGCCTCTTTTCTCAGCAGATTTTCGAGGCGCTGACCCAGCGTGCCAGTGATCGTCACCGGGAGTCGTACACCGACCTCATCCAATCGCGCAACTCCACGCTATGGCTCGGTCTGGGACTCTTTGCCCTGCTGATCAGTGCCGCCTTTTTGGCCGCGTGGCGCATCAATCAGCGGCTCGTCACGGTGGGCGACGCGATTCTAGCCCTATCCGACAACCACCAAGCCCTGCCCGACATGCAGGCCGTCGAACGCCTAAGCAAACAGCACAGCGGCCCGCTTCAGCGCATTGCGCTTTCGCTGCTATCTTTTCGCGATACCGAACAGCAGCGTCGCGAAGCGGAGCGCCAGGTCCATCAACTGGCGTACTACGACACGCTCACCGATCTACCTAACTGGCGGTTGATGAAAGAGCACTTGCAGCACTCGTTGGAAACCAATAGCCAAACCAATACCTACGGGGCGCTGGTGTACGTGGATGTGGACGAATTCAAGCGCATCAACGACGGCATCGGCCATCGGGCGGGTGACGACCTGCTCAAGCAGATGGCCTCGCGGCTAAAAACGTTGGAGCAACAGGGCTGCACCATCGGCCGCCTGAGCGGCGATGAATTCGTGCTGATCGTAGACGGCTTGGATGCCGACAAGCTGAAGGCCGCTGAGAAAGCCGAGTTCTTGGCGCAGCAGATCAATCACGCGCTGACCCAGTCTTACTGCTTGGATGGGCATTACCAGTATCTCAATGTCAGCCAGGGGCTCGTCTTGTTCAAAGGTGTCGATGACAGCGTCGACCAGCTTTTCCAGTACGCCAACTCAGCGGTTCACCTTGCCAAGCGCGATGGTCAAAATACGATCCGCTTTTATGACCCGGCGGTGCAAGCACAGCTGGAAACGCGCACCGAGCTCGAGCGGGATCTGCGTCTCGCCATCGAGCGGGAAGAGTTCGTACTGGTGTATCAAATGCAGGTGGACAGCCAAGGGCGAGCCATCGGCGCGGAAGCGCTCATCCGTTGGCAGCACGCTACCCGAGGTTTCGTCTCGCCAGGCACCTTCATTCCGCTGGCCGAGGAGACTGGACTCATCGTGCCTATTGGCACCTGGGTACTGCACGCTGCCTGCGAACAGCTCGTCATGTGGGAAACGGCGGCACACACCAAGGACTTGGTCCTGGCCGTTAACGTCAGCGCCAAACAGTTCCAACAGCCGAACTTCGTTGAAGAGGTGGCCAACGCCCTGGAACTTAGCGGCGCTTCGCCGCACAAGCTGAAGCTTGAGCTAACTGAGAGTACCGTGATTGGCAAAGTAGAAGATACGATCGCCCGTATGCATCAGCTGAAGGCGCTGGGGATCAGTTTCGCGATGGACGATTTTGGCACTGGATACTCATCGCTACAGTATCTGAAGCGCCTGCCGTTGGATCAGATCAAAATCGATCAATCCTTCGTGCGTGATCTTCATCAGGACGAAGATGACATGGCCATCGTCGAAACGATCATTGCCATGGGGCATTCGCTGGGACTGAACGTGATTGCCGAGGGGGTAGAAACCATGGAGCACTGGCGCTACTTGAACGAACACCAGTGCCACGCTTACCAGGGTTACTACTTCTGCAAGCCAGTAGCCGCGGAAGAGATGGCCAAACACTGTCTGGCCCCTCCTCCGGTACTGACTTAAGCCAGTGCGCGCTTGAGCCCTTAGTCCCCAGGCTGCCAGCCGTTCACGATGGGGTAGCGACGGTCACGCCCGAAACCACGGGGCGTGACCCGCACGCCCACCGGCGCCTGGCGGCGCTTGTATTCACAGCGATCCACCAGCTTGACGACCTTGTAGACATCCTCTTCCTCGAAGCCGGCGGCAATGATCGCCTCGGCGCTCATATCTCCCTCAATGTAGCGAACCAGAATGGCATCCAGTACATCGTAGTCAGGGAGTGAGTCGCTATCCTGCTGGTCAGGGGCGAGTTCCGCACTAGGCGCACGCTCAATCACCCGCTCGGGAATCGCCGGAGACTGCGTATTGCGCCAGCGGGCCAAGCGGTATACCCAGGTTTTATACACATCCTTGATGGCGTTGTAGCCGCCTACCATATCGCCATATAGGGTGGCGTAACCCACGGCCATTTCGCTCTTGTTACCGGTGGTCAGTACCATCAGGCCTTTCTTATTGGAAATGGCCATTAACAGCACACCACGGCAGCGCGATTGCAGGTTTTCCTCGGTCGTGTCGCGCTCGGTACCGGCAAAGCTCTCAGCTAGGGTCCCCATGAACGCTTCCACCATCGGCTCGATGGGCAAGACGTCATAGTGCACGCCCAGCAGGTTCGCCTGCTCGGCGGCATCCTGTTTGGAGATACCCGCCGTGTAGTGGTAAGGCATCATGACGGCTTGCACCCGCTGCGGCCCTAGCGCATCCACTGCAATGGCCAGCGAGAGCGCGGAATCGATGCCGCCAGACAGTCCCAGCACCACGCCTTTGAAACCGCTCTTGTTGACGTAGTCACGTAGGCCGGTCACCAGCGCACAGTAGAGACTCTCTTCCGGCTCAACGTCGGGCTCAATCTCCCCGGCTTGAGGCTCCCAGGCATCCGCGCTGGTTTGTAGCAACTGAATGGGCATCAGCCCTGCCTGCCAGTAGGGCGCCAGCACCTTGAGTTGGCCACTGGCATCGACACAGCTCGATCCCCCGTCGAACACCAGCTCGTCCTGACCGCCAATGGTATTGACGTAAACGATAGGACGCTGCACGTCTTGGGCGCGCCGTTCCAACAGACGCAGACGCTCGGCGGGCTTGTCCTGATGATAGGGTGACGCGTTCAAACTGATCAGCACTTCAGCACCCGCCTCGCGAGCGGCCTTCACCGGCGCGCCTTCCCACAGGTCTTCGCAAATCAGCAGGCCCAGCTTGGCTCCTTTGTGCTCGTATACCAGCGGTTCGGTGCCCGGGGTGAAGTAACGCTGTTCGTCGAACACTTGGTAGTTGGGCAGCGCTTGCTTGGCGTATTCCGCTTCCCATTGGCCGTTGTACAGCACCCCCGCCAAGTTGTAGCACTTGCCTTCACGGACGCCGGGATAGCCAATGATCACCAGCACATCGCGGGAGATCTTTTCCGCCATTTTTGCCCGCGCTTCCCGCAGACGAGTTTCCATGGAAGGGCGCAGCAGCAGATCTTCCGGCGGGTAACCGGATAAAAAAAGCTCAGGGAAGACAACAATATCCGCCCCATGCTCGATCCTCGCTTCACGCACCGCTTCAATGGCACGCGCGGCATTGCCGGGAATATCTCCTACCAGAGGGTCGAGTTGGGCCATTACCAGCGTTAAGTCTTGCATGGGCGTCAAAATCTCTTGAGAATCTTCGGAATACGGTGGCATCTACCTCGTTGCTGCATTGTCCCGCAAGGCGTGCCCAGTGGCAAAGGCCAAGCGGCCACGAATGCGATGTCACCGCCCTTTCCCACATGGGGAGCCATTGAGGATGAACCTATTGATCATTCGGCTGATTATTTTCGCCGCGCTGTTTTACGCAGGCCTGAAGCTTTACGGGATGTACCGCCAACGTAAGCTGGCTCACCAGCAACAAACGCCACCACGCCATGAGGGTGGCCGAATGGTGCGCTGCCGCTGGTGTGATGTTCACGTACCGGAGAGCGAGGCGCTGCGCGACGCAGAGCAGTGGTTCTGCTGTATCGCCCACCGTGATCGTTTCCTGCAGGAGCAGGAAGACAGCCAACGTTAATCGTCACGCTAAACGCTCGGCCGTTAGCCGATAAGGCGTCGGGTCCATCAGCGGCTTGCGCCCTAGCACTAGATCGACCAGAAGATGGGTCGACGCGGGCGCCAGCACCAACCCATTACGGTAGTGCCCGGCATTGACGAACACGTTCGGATGGTCGGGCAGCGCGCCGATAAACGGAATGCCCGCCGGTGAACCGGGACGCAATCCCGCCCAATGGTGCGCGACGGGGTAGTTGGCTAACGCGGGGATTATGTTCTCCGCACTGCGCTTGAGCGATGCCAACGCCTCTTCATCGGTGGTCGTATCGAAGCCCGCCTCTTCCAACGTCGACCCCACGAGCAGTAGCCCATCGCTGCGTGGAATCACGTAGCGGCCATCTTTGAGTACCACACGCTGAACCAGCCCTGGCGGCGCTTGATAAGCGATCATCTGACCTTTGACTGGCCGAACCGGTAGGCGCACGTTCACCTCCTCCAATAGCTGGGCCGTCCAGGCCCCACCACAGACGATGAACTGCTCTGCCCACTGCTCTCCACGACTCGTTGCGACGCCCACCACACGGCCTTGGCGCTGAATCATGCCTTGTACGCTGCAGTGCTCCATCAGCGTCACGTTGGGCATGGCGGCCAGGCGCGCGCGTAGCGCTTGGCCCAAGCGCGGATTACGCACGCTGCCGAGGGTGGGCATCCAGAGCGCACTGCCCTGCGGAGCGGCAGCTTCAGGCTCTTTATGGCGAACGAATTCGGCATCGACTCGTTCCAGCGGCTTGCCTAGCTGTCGGGCCCAATGCAAGGCCGCCTCGTCATCGTCCACGTTCAAGTAGAGCAAGCCCTTTTGGCGGTACTCCGGGTCGATGCCGGTCTCTTCCAACAGGCGCAGGGCCAGCGTGGGGTATACCCCTTCGGACCAGCGCGAAAGCTGAGACACGGGTTCGCCATAGCGCCATGGGTAGAGCGGCGAAACGATTCCGCCACCGGCCCAGGACGCCTCTTTTCCGCATGTCCCACGCTCTATCAGCGTGACTTGCTGACCCGCGTCGGCTAGTTGAAGTGCCGTCATCATCCCGATCACGCCACCCCCTAAAATTAAGAGATTGCTCACAACATTTGTCCGTTTTGGCTTACATAAAAAGCGCTTTGCGCTCCCTAGGATAAACAGCACCAACGCTACGTTAACCAGCGCAACGAGCATAGCGCTCGCCGACAGGGGGTCAAGCGATGCAGCCCGATGACACGCACAGGACACGCCCGCTTCATCAGCGGGGCTTTACCCTCATCGAGATGTTGGTAGCGATGCTGTTGATGACCGCCATGATAGCGTGGCTGACGCCAAGCGTTCAGGCACTTGGCCACCAAAGCATTCTCAACAGTGAAGTGAGCCGCTTGCGCGCAGCGTTTGCATTTGCCCGGCATACGGCCATCTCGCAGCGAACGAAAGTGACCGTTTGTCCAGCCAGCCCCAATCTCACGGCATGCGCCAGTGCGTGGGGCGACGCGTTAATTGTCGTGAAAGGCGATACGGAAGACGGTATTCGATCTGATGAGATTCTACGCGTCTTTCCAGGGCAGGCAGCGGCCTACACGACCTACAGCCGCGGATGGCAGCGCATTCGCTATAACGTGCTAGGCCACACCAGTGGCTACAACGGCAGCTTCGACATATGCGCCACGCGCGAAGAGGGCAAGCGGCTAGTACTGAGCCAGTTAGGTAGATTACGCGTGGATAGCGCCCCTGTCGGCTGCTAAACCGCCGACAGGGGCCCACGGAGGCGATGACTCAAGCAATACCGTCCAGGTAACGCTCGGCATCCAGCGCTGCCATACAGCCGCTGCCTGCCGAGGTGATCGCTTGGCGATAGATATGATCCATCACGTCGCCGCAGGCAAACACGCCCGGCACGCTCGTGGCCGTGGCATTGCCTTCACTGCCCGATTGCACCTTGATATAGCCACCGTTCATCTCCAACTGCCCTTCGAAGATGCCCGTATTGGGGCTATGGCCAATGGCAATGAACAGCCCCGGCGCGTGTATTTCTTTCGTACTGCCATCCTGGGTAGACTTCACACGCACGCCGGTCACGCCGGTGTTATCCCCCAGCACTTCCTCGACTTCGTAGAACCACTCCAGGGCAATTTTACCCGCCTCGGCTTTCTCGAAGAGCTTGTCCTGCAGGATTTTTTCCGCGCGCAAAGTATCACGACGATGAACCAGCGTGACCTTGGACGCGATGTTAGACAAGTAGAGCGCCTCTTCCACTGCGGTGTTACCCCCGCCAACGACCACGACCTCTTGGTTACGGTAGAAAAACCCATCGCAAGTCGCACAGGCCGACACGCCCTGGCCCATGAACTGCTGTTCGGTGGGTAGCCCCAAGTAGCGCGCGCTGGCACCGGTGGCGATGATCAGCGCGTCACAGGTATAGGTGCCGCTGTCGCCTTTCAGGGTATAGGGCTTTTCCGCTAAGCTGACTTCATTGATATGATCGAACAGCACCTCGGTATTGAAACGCTCGGCGTGCTGCTTCATGCGCTCCATTAGCTCAGGACCCTGGACGCCTTCGGCATCGCCCGGCCAGTTATCCACGTCGGTCGTGGTGGTCAATTGGCCACCAGCCTGCATACCGGTAATGAGCAGGGGGTTGAGGTTGGCCCGAGCGGCATACACGGCGGCCGTATAGCCAGCCGGGCCGGACCCAAGAATAATCAAACGTTCATGACGCGTTTCCATGACACCACCTTAGTCACAATTGAGCAGATAACGTTGCAAGAGAGTCTGCCTGAAATGGCGTCAAGTACAAGCTATTACAAGGGTTAGCCTATGCTATTAGGCGAAGATGGCTTGAAAGGCGAGGGTGATACACCCATGTGTTATTAATAAGCCATACTGTTACATCCTACGATGAGACCGCCATACCCAGACAAGCAGTGACCGTCGCGCAACGCCAAGCAATCAGAGGAGAATGGAATGAGCAAGATACCCAATACGCTTCATACCTTAACGGCAGGAAGCCAAGAGTATCATTACTACAGCCTGCCCAAGGCGGCTGAGACGCTAGGCAACATTGACCGGCTGCCCAAAACACTCAAAATCCTGCTCGAAAACCAGCTGCGTTTTGCAGATGATGAGAGCGTCGAGCAAGCAGACATGCAGGCGCTGGTCGACTGGCAACAAGAGGGCAAATCCAGCCGTGAAATTGGCTACCGCCCTGCCCGCGTGTTGATGCAGGACTTTACCGGTGTGCCCGGCGTCGTGGATCTCGCCTCCATGCGCGCGGCGGTAGAAAAGCTGGGCGAAGACCCCGCCCGCATCAACCCCCTTTCTCCAGTGGACTTGGTGATCGACCACTCGGTCATGGTCGATAAGTTTGGCAACCCAGCGGCGTTCCAAGAAAACGTCGATATCGAAATGCAGCGCAACGGCGAGCGTTACGAGTTCCTGCGCTGGGGCCAGAAAGCGTTCGACAACTTCAGCGTCGTGCCGCCCGGCACCGGTATCTGTCACCAGGTAAACCTGGAGTACCTGGGCCGCACGGTATGGACCAAAGAGGAAGATGGCAACACCGTTGCCTACCCCGATACCCTGGTAGGTACTGACTCTCATACCACCATGATCAACGGCTTGGGTGTGCTGGGCTGGGGCGTGGGCGGCATCGAAGCAGAAGCCGCCATGCTGGGCCAACCGGTCTCCATGCTGATTCCCGAAGTGATTGGTTTCAAACTCACCGGCAAGCTGCGGGAAGGCATTACCGCCACCGACCTCGTGCTTACTGTGACCGAAATGCTGCGTAAGAAAGGCGTGGTCGGCAAGTTCGTCGAATTTTATGGCGACGGACTGAAATACCTGCCCCTGGCGGATCGGGCCACCATCGCCAACATGGCCCCAGAATACGGCGCCACCTGCGGCTTCTTCCCTGTGGATGACGAAACGCTCAACTATCTGCGCCTGACTGGCCGTGAAGATAGCCAGATCGCGCTGGTCGAAGCGTACAGCAAGGCCCAAGGACTGTGGCGCGAGCCGGGTGACGAGCCCATCTTCACGGACACGCTCAGCCTGGACATGAACGATGTAGAAGCCAGCTTGGCAGGCCCCAAACGCCCGCAAGATCGTGTGGCCCTCAAAGACATGGCCAGCGCCTTTAGCAAAGTCATGGAAGAGGATGGTAAAGCGCTGCCCAGCACCGAAAAGGGCAAGCTGGCCTCCGAAGGCGGCCAAACCGCCGTCGGCATCGACCGCAGCTACGAGCATGACTTCAAACACAGTGACAGCCAAACCGTCACGATGGGTGAGCAGGACTTCAGTCTCGACCCCGGCGCGGTGGTGATCGCAGCGATTACATCGTGCACCAACACCTCGAACCCCAGCGTAATGATGGCAGCTGGCTTGCTGGCGCGTAACGCCCGTGAGAAAGGCTTGAGCACCAAGCCCTGGGTGAAAACATCGCTGGCGCCTGGCTCCAAAGTCGTCACTGACTATCTCGCCGCGGCCAATCTCGATGATGACCTGGATGCACTGGGCTTCAACCTCGTAGGCTACGGCTGCACCACCTGTATCGGTAACTCTGGCCCCTTGCCGGAAGAGATCGAAAAAGCCATCAATAATGGCGACCTTACCGTGGCATCGGTGCTGTCGGGCAACCGTAACTTTGAGGGCCGTGTGCACCCGCTGGTCAAAACCAACTGGTTGGCATCACCGCCCTTGGTCGTTGCCTATGCACTGGCGGGTAACGTGCAGTGCAACTTGACCACCGACCCGCTCGGCCAGGACAGCGACGGCAATCCGGTGTACCTGAAAGACATCTGGCCTTCGCAGGCAGATATCGCCAGCGCCGTCGAGAAGGTGAATACCGAGATGTTCCGTAAGGAGTACGGAGCCGTCTTCGAAGGCGATGAGACGTGGAAAGCCATCAAAGTGCCAGAGGGCAAAGTTTACGAGTGGCCGGAGTCGACCTATATTCAACACCCGCCCTTCTTTGAAGGCATGCAGCGGGAGCCAGACGCCATCGAGGACGTGAAAAATGCGCGCGTCCTGGCAATGCTCGGCGACTCTGTCACTACCGACCACATCTCGCCTGCGGGCTCCATCAAACCCGATAGCCCTGCTGGTCGCTACCTGCAAGAGCACGGCGTGAAGCCGGTCGACTTCAACTCTTACGGTTCGCGCCGAGGCAATCATGAAGTGATGATGCGTGGCACCTTCGCCAACGTGCGCATCAAAAACGAAATGCTCGACGGCGTGGTTGGCGGCGAAACACGCCACGTACCGAGCGGCGAGCAGATGGCCATCTACGATGCCGCCATGAAATACAAAGAGGAAGGCACGCCGCTGGTGGTGATTGCGGGTAAAGAGTATGGCACCGGCTCCTCGCGGGATTGGGCCGCCAAAGGCACGCGCTTGCTAGGCGTACGCGCGGTGATTGCCGAATCCTTCGAGCGCATCCACCGTTCTAACCTGATCGGAATGGGCGTGGTACCGCTGCAATTTCCGGAAGGCGAAAGCCGTGAAAGTCTGGGGTTAACTGGGGATGAAGAGATCTCGATTGCCGGTTTGAGCGATTTGAGTCCTGGAGGTACCGTGCAAGTCGTGATCAAAAATAGCGACGGCGAACGTACCGTTGATGCCAAGTGCCGAATTGATACCGTCAATGAGCTGGCGTACTACCGCCACGGTGGTATCCTTCACTACGTGCTGCGCAAGATGATCGGCGCAGCCTAAAGGTACGACCTACCAATGCTTGCATCGCCCCCACCTCGGTGGGGGCTTTTTTTGCCTACGTGACGCGCCCTTAGAAAGCGCGACGACGGTAGAAACGGTATTCAGGCGACCAGCAGGCAGACTCGATACGCTCACGCAGCACGGTGCCGCTGGTTTTCAACGCAACGCCGTTTTGCTGCGCTTGCGCTGCCACCTCAAAAGCAATCGATTTGCTGATATCACGAATTCGCGACAGTGGCGGCAAGAGCGCACCTTTGCCCTCTTTCACCAGCGGCGCTTCACGCGCCAGCGCCCGAGAGGCACTCATCAGCATCTCATCGGTGACGCGGTTGGCATTTGCCGCAATCACACCCAGCCCAATACCGGGGAAGATATAGGCGTTGTTGCACTGGGCAATCGGGTAGGTACGGCCGTTGTACACCACCGGTGCGAACGGGCTACCGGTAGCCACCAACGCTTGGCCATCGGTCCAGCGAATCACGTCTTCTGGCACCGCTTCAGCCTGCGAGGTCGGGTTGGAGAGCGGCATGATCACCGGATGCTCGCAGCCTGCATGCATGGTGCGAACGACTTGTTCGGTAAAGATACCGCGTTGGCCGCACACGCCAATCAGAATGGTGGGTTTGATCTGCGCGATGGTCTCTTCCAACCCTTGGCCGTTCCACTCAGCAACCAAGGCAGGGTCATGGGCCAAACGGCGCTGAAAGTCACGTTGCCACGCTTGATCCGTGGTCATTAGACCTTCACGGTCGACGATGAAGATGCGCGCACGCGCTTCCGCTTCGGTCAGCCCCTCGGCCTCCATGGCCACGACGACCTGCTCGGCAATACCACACCCAGCAGAACCGCCTCCGACGAACACCACACGCTGTTGGGCAATCGTCTCCTCGCGGGCTTGGCAAGCGGCCATGAGCGTGCCCACCACGACCGAGGCCGTCCCTTGCACGTCATCGTTGAAGCAGCACAGCTCGTTACGGTAGCGCTCCAACAGCGGCACGGCATTGGCCTGAGCAAAGTCCTCAAACTGTAGCAGCACGTTCGGCCAGCGACGCTTCACGGCACAAATGAACTCCGCCATGAAGGCATCGTACTCCTCCTGGCTCACCCGCTCATGACGCCAGCCCATGTACATCGGATCGTCCAGCAACGCCTGATTATTGGTGCCTACATCGATCATGATGGGCAGCGTATAGGCTGGACTGATACCGCCACAGGCCGTATAAAGCGCGAGCTTCCCAATCGGAATGCCCATGCCACCAATGCCCTGATCCCCCAGGCCCAAAATACGCTCGCCATCGGTAACAACGATCACTTTGACGTTATCTTTGGTAGCACTGCGCAGGATGTCGTCCATGTGCTCGCGATCCGGGTAGCTAATGAACAGCCCCCGGTGGTTGCGGTAAATATTAGAAAACTCCTGGCACGCTTGACCTACTGTGGGCGTATAGATAATCGGCAGCATCTCTTCCAGATGCTCAGAGACGAGACGGAAATAGAGCGTTTCGTTATCGTCTTGAATGGCGCGTAGATGAATATGGCGCTCGAGATCGCTGTGGCACTGCTGGTACTGACGGTACACCCGCTCTAGCTGGTCTTCGATGGTTTCGACTTTTTGGGGTAGTAACCCTATCAAGTTAAACGCCAGCCGCTCCTCTTGAGTAAACGCGCTGCCTTTGTTCAATAGCGGCATTTCAAGCAAAGAAGGACCGGCGTAAGGAATGTATAAAGGGCGTTTACTCATCGTAGACATAGGCACTCTCTTTTTATGTCAATTGCTGTTGCAATGCAGCAACGCTGGGCGTTGGCGGCGTTTGAGCGTAATGTAACATGCTAGTACGACAAAGGTGGAAGTGACATAAATAAAGGGCATAAAAAAAACGCCTCGGCATTGCCGAGACGTTTTCTGGAAGCCACTAACGTGAGTCTTCTAACAGCTTTTGGCAACGGGTCGACGCCCCGCTTCCCCATCAAAGAAGAACGGCCGCAGCTTAACGCCCGCCATGTTGCCAGCGAACGCCGCCACCATCCACACCCAGCCGTGCAGGCTGCCAGAGGCAATACCGCTAAAGTAAGCGCCGATGTTACAACCAAAGGCCAAGCGGGCGCCATAACCTAGCATGATGCCACCGATCACCGCTGCCAATACCGATTTCAATGGAATGCGAAAGTTAGGCGCAAAACGTCCTGCCAAGCTCGCGGCGGCCAGGGCGCCAAGCATAATGCCGACGTTCATCACTGTAGTAATGTCGCTCCACACGCTGGCTTCCAGCGCGGCGGCGTTGCCAGGCGCTTGCCAGTAGCCCCACTGGCTCACATCGCCACCTACCAGTTCAAAGCTTTTGGCACCCCACAGCGCAAACGCCGAGGTGATTCCCCACGGGCGGCCTGCCAATGCCAGCGTGGCAAAGTTCAGCAGCGCCAACGCCACCGCACCGGCTACCAGCGGCCATGGGCCCGACAACCAGCGCTCGGTGCCCGGTTTATCCACCATCGGAGCCTGCTCTAAATGGCCATGGCGGCGCTTCTCCATAATCACCGTAAACGCAGCAATCGCGGCAAACAGCACCAAGCTAATGCCGATACCTCCACCCACACCCGCCACATTGACTAGCGATACCGGCTGGAAAGCAGGCAGGCTTTGCCACCAAGTAAAGTGTGCGGTGCCAATGACCGAACCCACAATAAAGAACACCAGCGTAATCAGCATGCGAGCATTGCCGCCGCCCGCCGTAAACAGCGTACCCGACGCACAGCCACCGCCTAGCTGCATGCCTACCCCGAAGATAAACGCGCCCACCAGCACAGAAATACCGATGGGAGAAACGAAACCGCGCACTTCAGTACCAAACAAACTGCCCGCCCCTAGCGCCGGGAAGAACAGCACCACCGCAATCGCCAGCATCACCATTTGCGCCCGCAGCCCGCGCCCACGGCGTTCGGTGATAAAGACCCGCCACGCCGCCGTAAAGCCAAACGCCGCATGATAAAGCACCATGCCCAGCAAGCCGCCCACGATCATCAGCAAGCCGATGTTGGCGCTGAACAGCACGCCAATGATGAGCGAACTCAGCACAATGGCCGCCGTCGCTAGTAGAGGCACACGATAGTTGATCGGTGCCACTGTTGAGGTTGTTGCCATAGTTCACCTATTAGTCACGCCAAAAGCGCCTGCAATAGCGAGGCGCTTGGCTAATTTGGACAATAGTTATAAGCCTAACGTCGGATGTAGAATGCTGAAAATGCTTTATTTAGCAGTTCTTATGCTTTTAACGAATATTACACAAACCGCCCCAGACCTACCGCAGAGCGTAAACGGTCCATGGTGGTCGCTGCCTCCTCTCTGGCACGTTCGGCTCCTTTCTGGAGCACGGCTTCGATATGGCCGGGGTCTTCCATCAGCGTGTTATAGCGTTCACGAGGAGCACTCAGGTGGGCATTAAGATATTCAAATACGCGATCCTTCGCCTCGCCCCAACCGATGCCTTCAGCGTATTGCTGACGCATGGCCGCCGCTTCTGAGTCGCTCGCGAACGCTGAGAAAATTTGAAACAGCGTACAGGTGTCGGGATCTTTCGGCTCCCCTGGCTCGAGCGAGTTGGTTTTAATTTTTCTCACTAGCTTTTGCAGCTTTTTGTCGCTTACAAACAGCGGAATCGTGTTGTTATAGCTCTTGGACATCTTGCGGCCATCCAAGCCTTTGAGCACTTCGCCCTTTTCACTCACTACCGCTTCAGGCGGTGTGAAGTACTGGCCTTTGAACAGATGATTGAAGCGGCCAGCGATGTCCCGTGCCATTTCGATATGCTGAATCTGATCACGACCCACGGGTACTTTATTGGCGTTGAACATCAGTATGTCGGCAGCCATCAGCACCGGGTAGCCAAACAGCCCCATGGTGATGCCTTTATCGGGATCCTGGTCGCCGGCTTCTTCATTCTCGGCGACGGCGGCTTTATAAGCGTGAGCCCGATTCATCAACCCTTTTGCGCATACGCAGGAGAGCATCCACATCAGCTCGGGGATCTCATGAATATCCGACTGACGGTAGAAGATGGCATTGTCGGTATCCAGGCCAAGTGCCAGCCACGTTGCCGCGATCTCCAAACGAGAAGCTTGCACACGCTTGGGGTCTTGGCACTTGATCAGCGCGTGGTAGTCAGCAAGAAAGTAGAACGACTGCACATTCGGATCTTGGCTTGCTTCGATAGCGGGCTTGATGGCGCCCACGTAGTTACCAAGGTGCGGCGTTCCGGTCGTGGTAATCCCGGTCAGCACACGGGTTTTGGCTGTCTGACTCATGATCTGGATCCAACTGAATAAAGGTCAAAAACGATACGCTATTGTACGCCTATTGCCAAACTACCGCTTCTTCTGCAACGGCGTCGCCACTCGCTTTTCGGGCCACTAGCAGCGGCAAGCTTTGCGCAATCAACGCGCCATTCCCATCAAAGGTGGCTCCCAAAGCCATGACCCAACGTTCACCATGGTAGATGATCGGCATGTAAAAGCAGCTTTGATGGGGACAACGGTGAGAGACAGATGCGTTCGAGTACGTGCCGACGTCATCAAAACGCGTCGCTTTAGGCGTCTCTAACACGGGTGCGCCCTGCCAATCGAGCTCATCCCACCCGACCAGCGCTTCCGAAGCCGCCGTTTCAGCACGCATCTGGGCTTGGATCGACGCTCGAAAGTTGCCTGCCAAGCGCTCATCCACCAACGCCGCCTGCATGCCTATCAGCGCCATGACCAAGGCGCTGGCTAACAGCACCATCACGATAACCAACGCTGCGCCTTGCTGTTTATTCACTTCGGTCCCCATGATCAGTCATCCGAGGACGGAAATAGCACAGCACGGTGAGCGACATGGAAACTCAGATCTCTCCCACCAGGGCCTAGTGGCAAGGTAACGAGACTGTCGACACCATCCGCCGCTTGGCGCCCCACTGGCACATCGCGCTCACAACTGTGAATCGATGGAATCATGAAATTGACCATTGGCTGAGCACGCGACATGTCTTGAAGCGTGCAGCGGCATGCTTCTTCTACTTGGCGGCAGCGTAAATGATAAAACGCCTGCCCCGACGCATCGTAGGCGCCATGCTGACGCAGCGTTTCCGTCATCGTGGTGACCGCAAAAATCAATGCCTCTTGCTGACGGCTAAGCATATCGACATGGCGGTGGGTTTGCAGCGTCCCCAGAAAGAGATGCCCAGCGCCTAATACGATGACCAGTCCAATGGCCATCGCGACCATCACTTCGGTTAGCGTGAAACCAAGCTGCCTTTCCACTGGCATCGAACAACTCCCTTTGACACATTTAAAGCGGCAGTAAAAACCGATACTCCAGCCTGATACCGTTCTCATCGTCAGGGACATCGATCTTGACCGTGACATCGAACTGGCAACCGGACCGGCCAATCGCACTCTGCGCCGGATCAACACTGCGTTTCAGCGGTGCCTCTTCATCCAAAAACCATGCGTCACGCCAAGCGCTTTCAATCGAGGCAACCGGTACGCTCTGACACCCTTCCACGTGGGCAATAGCAGCCCAAACACGCTCTTGCGCATCCAAAGCGGCCACGGAAGCAAGCGACTGTTGATAGCCACTGCGAACGCTCTGCATGGCTTTGAACTGCATCGCTGCCACGCTGAGTACTCCTAGCGACAGAACGACCAGCGCCACTAACGCTTCTACCAGAGAGAACCCTCCCTGACGCACCTTCATTACCAGCACGCCACCGGCGTGCGTTCGCCACGCGCATTGAATCGAATGTCATCACTGCAACCATCGGCCTGTGACGTGGTTGCTGTCAGCATGAAACCGCCGTCATTTGCACCGCCGGCCGCGACGGAAATGGTGTAGTTACCATCGGGGGATGTTGTGGTAATGGCACAACCGGCATAACTGTATTGACGGGAGTAACAGCGCTCCAACTCAGACGCGGCTTGAAGCAGGCCCGCATGAGCATCGGTTCGTAGAGAACGTTCTACGTAGCGGGTATAGCTAGGGTAGGCAATGCCTGCGACAATCCCGATGATCGCCACAGCAATTAGCATTTCGATGAGAGTAAAACCTTGCTGGTGAGTCTCCTGCTCACCAGCAAGGGGAGATGAAGGGCTAGGCACCGAGTCTGCTCCTGTATCGGTTAAACCATACTTCGAGTATGTCGGAAACCGATACGCTTTGCATCACTCGCTTACGTCTATTCACTCACGCTGTTTCACCGATGAGCGCTTCAGCACATCCATTCTCGTCTAACAGCATTACTCGCTGACGATCACCCGCTCGCGAAGCTCTTTCGGCATCGAGAACGTAATCGTCTCTTCACGTCCTTGCAGTTCGACCGGCGCTTCGGCACCCAGCGCTTGCAGTTGGTCGATGACGCCTTTTACCAGCACCTCGGGGGCGCTCGCGCCAGCGGTGACGCCAATGCGTTTCACGCCTTCCAACCACGAAGGCTCGATTTGCTCGGCGTTATCGATCAAGTAAGCGGGGGTGCCCATCCGTTCCGAAAGCTCACGTAGACGGTTAGAGTTCGAGCTGTTGGGGCTACCGACCACCAGCACCAAGTCGCTATCTGCTGCCAATTCACGCACCGCATCCTGGCGGTTTTGAGTGGCGTAGCAAATATCGTCTTTGCGTGGCCCCTGAATCTCAGGGAATTTCTCTCGCAACGCGTCGATCACTTTGGCGGTGTCATCCATGGAGAGCGTGGTTTGGGTGACGAATGCCAGCGCCGAGGGGTCGTTGACGACCAGATTGGCAACGTCCTGCTCATCTTCCACCAAATAAATCTTGCCGCCGTGGGAGGTGTCGTAGCGCCCCATGGTGCCTTCTACTTCTGGGTGGCCTTCGTGGCCAATCAGAATGCACTCTTGCCCACGCTTTGCGTAGCGAAGCACTTCCATATGCACTTTGGTGACCAGCGGGCAGGTGGCATCGAACACTTTCAGGCCACGCTGCTCGGCATCTTGCTGCACGGCACGGGAAACGCCGTGGGCAGAGAAGATGACGATCACATCGTCGGGCACTTCGTGGAGCTCTTCCACGAAGACCGCGCCGCGTTCGCGCAGGGTTTCTACTACAAAACGGTTGTGCACCACTTCATGGCGAACGTAAATCGGCGGGCCGAAGACATCCAGCGCGCGGTTGACGATATCGATCGCGCGGTCGACCCCCGCACAAAACCCGCGCGGGTTGGCTAGCTTGATCTGCACGGGCTGAGATGACTCTGATGACTGCATAAAAGCGCCTTGATGCAACCTGCATCGCTCAGGAAATTAGTGTGTGGTGATCGGCGTGACGTTGAGCACTTCAACCTCAAACGTCAATGTACGCCCTGCCAGCGGATGGTTGAAGTCAACTTCTACGCGGTCACCGTCAATGGTTTTGACCACGCCCGGCAATTCCGTTCCTGCTTTATCAGCAAACGACATCACCATACCGATTTCAGGCGCTTCATCACCAAAGTCGGCCCGCTTCAATGTCTGAATATTCTGCGGGTTGTGCTGACCAAAGGCGTGCTCTGGGGTGATATGAAACGTCCCGCTCTGGCCCGCTGCCATGCCTTTGATCGGATGCTCAAACCCCGGCGGCAGGTTACCGTCGCCATACTGAAACGTGGCCGGCGCCTTCTCTTTAGTGGAGTCGACGACCGTGCCATCTTCCAACTTCAGCGTGAAGTGCAGGGTAATTTCCATACCCTCATCAATTAGGTAATCCATGGTGCCTCGCTCATTGATACTAAGAAGATGATGACTGCGCAGCTTTCTTACGCCGCCGCTCACCCATAATCGACTCCCAAATTAAGCCCACGGCCCCCAGGGTAATGCCGATATCCGCCACGTTAAAGGCAGGGTAATACCAGCCTGCCGCATGGAAGGAGAGAAAATCCACCACATAGCCATGAATCAAGCGGTCGTATAGGTTACCCAGCGCCCCACCGATAATCAGCGGCAAGGCGATAGCGAGTAGCTTCTCATCCGCACGTACCCGAGATAACCAAACGGTGAGGCCAATGCTGGCGCCAATAGCAATCGCCGCAAAGAACCAGCGCTGCCAGCCGGGGTGCTCGGCTAAAAAGCTAAACGCCGCGCCGGTGTTGTGCAGCAGCGTGAGGTTGAAAAACGGCAACACCTCAACCGGCTGTGCATAACTTAAATAGTGGCTGGCCAAGTATTTTGTGGCGAGATCTAGCACGATGACGGCGACGGCCAGCCATAACCAGCGCAGTGGCCGCCGCATGGGCGGCCACTGAGGTGCTTTATGAGCAGGAGAAGAGTTAGGCATAGTAACGAATCTCACCGCTGCCTTCGGGTAAATTGCTCACACAGCGGCCGCACAGGTCGGGGTGCTCGGCAACGCTGCCCACGTCCGCCCGGTGGTGCCAGCAGCGCTCGCACTTGGCATGCCCACTGGCGCTCACCGCAACCTTCAAGCCTTCAAGCTCGGTGCTTTCGGCATTGGCGGCATCCGCCAGCGGCGCTAGGTGCACTTCGCTGGTGAGCATCACGAAGCGCAGCTCGTCACCGAGCTTCGCCAGCGTCGCGTGCAGCTCGTCATTGACGAACAGCGTCACTTCCGCCGCCAAGCTACCCTTGATTACTTTGGCGTTACGGGCGTCTTCCAGGCATTTGTTCACCGAGTGCTTCACTTCCAGCACCTGCTCCCAGAACGCGCGGCCCATATCAGCGCCCTCTTCCAGCGTGGAAAGCCCGGTGTAGTAGGTCTCCAGCAGCACGCTATCGCCCCGCTCGCCGGGGATATGTTCAAAGATCTCTTCAGCGGTGAACGACAGAATTGGCGCCACCCAGCGGCTCAGTGCTTCCACCACGTGATAAAGTGCGGTTTGCGCGCTGCGGCGGGCCAGCGAGTCGGTTTGGGTGGTGTACTGACGATCCTTGATCACGTCCAGGTAGAAGCCGCCCAATTCCCGCGCGCAGAAGCCGTGTACCTGCTGGTACACATCCAGGAAACGGTACTCCTCGTAGGCGGTCTCGATGCGGCCTTGAAGCTGTGCGGCGCGATCCACGACCCACTGATCCAGCGCCAGCATATCGCCAAACGCCACTTGGTCCCGCTTAGGATCAAAGCCGTTCAGGTTGGAAAGCAGGAAGCGCGCGGTGTTGCGGATACGGCGGTACACATCGGCAGTGCGCTTGAGGATTTCATCCGAGACGGCCATTTCACCGGAGTAGTCGGTAGACGCTACCCACAGGCGCAGAATATCGGCACCCAGCTTATCCATCACGCTTTGCGGTGCGACCACGTTACCGATGGACTTGGACATCTTGCGGCCCTGGGCATCCACCGTGAAGCCGTGGGTCAGCAGTTGGCGATACGGGGCATGGCCATCAATCGCCGCGCCGGTGAGCAGCGATGAGTGGAACCAGCCGCGGTGCTGATCAGAACCTTCCAGGTACAAGTCAGCTCGCGGGCCGCTTTCATGGCCGTGGGGGTGCGAGCCACGCAGCACGTGGCGGTGGGTGGTGCCCGAGTCGAACCACACGTCCAGCGTGTCGGTGACTTTATCGTAATCCGCAGCTTCCGCACCAAGCAGCTCGGAAGGTTCGAGCTTGAACCATGCCTCAATGCCCTCTTGTTCCACGCGCTTGGCGGCTTCTTCCATCAGCGACACGGTGTTGGGGTGAAGCTCACCGGTTTGCTTATGCAGGAAGAACGGAATCGGCACGCCCCAGTTACGCTGGCGAGAGATACACCAATCCGGGCGGTTGGCAATCATGCTGTGCAGGCGCGCTTGCCCCCAGGCCGGAGTAAACTCGGTCGCTTCGATACCGGCCAGCGCCCGCTCGCGCAGGGTTTTGCCATCTTTACCCTGAATATCCATACCGACGAACCACTGGGCCGTGGCGCGGTAGATCACCGGCGTTTTGTGGCGCCAGCAGTGCATGTAGCTGTGCTTAATAGGCGTATGTGCCATCAGCGCGTTGACGTCACGCAGCTTCTCGATGATGTTCGGATTGGCTTTCCAGATCATCTGACCGCCGAAGAACGGCAGGTCATCCGCGTAAACGCCGTTGCCCTGCACCGGGTTCAACATGTCGTCAAAGCTCATGCCGTGCTCGCGGCAGGTGACAAAGTCATCCATGCCGTAAGACGGAGCAGAGTGAACGATACCGGTACTGCCCACCTCAGACTCCACGTAATCCGCCAGATAAACCGGCGATAGGCGGTCGTAGAACGGGTGGCGGAAATTGATCAGATCCAGGTGTTTGCCTTGGGTCGTCGCGACCACCTCACCTTGTAAACCAAAGCGCTCTAAGCAGCTCTCGACCAGCTCTTCGGCCAACAGCAGCAGGCGCTCGCCGGTATCCACCAGCGCGTAGGTAAAGTCCGGGTGAACGTTCAGCGCTTGGTTGGCGGGAATGGTCCAAGGCGTGGTGGTCCAGATCACCACGGCGGCGGGCTTTGACAGCTCGCTTAAGCCAAACGCTGCCGCCAGCTTGTCGGCGTCTTCCACGGGGAAGGCAACGTCGATGGCATCGGATTTTTTATCGGCGTACTCAACTTCCGCCTCGGCCAGCGCCGAGCCACAGTCGAAACACCAGTTAACTGGCTTCAGGCCTTTAAAGACGTAGCCCGCCTCGACCATATCCGCCAGAGCGCGGATCTCGCCTGCTTCGTTGGCGTAATCCATGGAGCGATATGGATGATCCCAGTCACCGATGATACCCAGGCGCACAAAGTCCACCAGTTGGGTTTCGATCTGCCGCGTTGCATACTTTCGGCATAAGTCTCTGACCTGATCCCCAGATAAATTCTTCCCGAAAATCTTATGAATCTTTCCCTCTGCATCATCAATTGGATATTCAGTAGTCTCGACCTTGTGCTCGATAGGCAGGCCGTGGCAGTCCCAACCCGGCACGTAAGGCGCATCAAAGCCCGCTAGGTTTTTGGACTTAACGATAATATCTTTGAGAATTTTATTAACGGCGTGACCGATATGGATACTACCGTTGGCGTAGGGAGGGCCATCGTGCAGTACAAACAGCGGCGCACCCGCACGGGCTTCGCGCAGGCGCTGGTACAGGTTCATATCCTGCCACTGGGAAACACGCCCTGGCTCTTGCTTCGGCAGCATGCCGCGCATGGGAAAGTCGGTTTCTGGCAGGTTTAGCGTGTGCTTATAGTCCATAGTCCGGTCAGCCGTCGTTAGTATCGGCGGCGTCATCCGCCGAAGTGAAATCAGAAGAAGCGGTCTCACGCCCAAGCGGGGCCGAGGCCAGCGGAAGAGAGGTCGTTAGATCAGCGTCGGCGGTCGCAAAGTAGCGGCGCGCCTTGGCCTGGTCCTGGTGAATCTGTGCTTTTAGCGCGTCAAAATCGTCAAACTTCACTTCTCCCCGCAGCCGTGTGCAGGGGTAAACCGTTAGCCGTTGGCCATACAGATCGCCAGAAAACTCCAGCAGGTGCACTTCCAGCGTAGGGCGTTTAGAACCCACCGTAGGCCGAAACCCAACGTTCGCTACGGCGGGGTGGCGCTCGCCATTCGCCAATTCGGCCACCACCGCAAATACCCCCCGTAGCGTCAGCGGCTGGGGCAATAGCGGTAGGTTCGCGGTCGGTACGCCAATGGTGCGACCCAACTGCTGGTCGCGCACCACGCGGCCATGCAGCGAATAAGGCCTGCCCAACAGGCGGGCGGCCACTTCAAAGTTACCGCTGGCCAGCAGCGTGCGCACTCGGGTGCTTGATACCCGCTCGTCATCGACTTTGAAGGTGCGAGTGTGCTCTACGCCAAAGCCATGAGTGCGCCCCACGGCTTCTAACAAACTGAAATCGCCACGGCGATCACAGCCAAAACGGAAGTCGTCGCCCACCACTAGATGCTTAACGCCCAGCCCATCAATCAACACCTGATCGATAAACTCGCGCCCGGTGAGGCTGCGCAAGGCATCGTTGAACGGCAGGCAAAGCACTTGCTCGGCACCGTGGTCGCGCAGCAGGCGCACTTTTTCCCGCAGGCGCGTTAAGCGCGGCGGCGCCTGGTCTCCGGCAAAAAACTCGCGGGGCTGAGGCTCAAACACCACCACGGTCAGCGGTACGTTCAGGCGCGCAGCGTGCTCGCGGCACTGCTGTAGAATCGCCTGATGGCCGCGATGCACGCCATCGAAATTACCAATGGTCGCCACGCAGCCACGATGGGACGCTGTCAGATTGTGCAGACCTCGAATGACGTGCATGGCACCCCTGTTTAAAAGCGTTAGGTTTTAAAAGCGTTGGCCGTTTTCAAAGCGTTTGATTATAACGAACGCGCTGCTCTGGTGCAGAAGAAGATAATAGCGCTCACGCGCCTGCCCCTTCCCTAGCCGTTCATTTTAAAGTGGCGAAGCCGCAGGCCAAGCGCTGTTAACCAAATAAAGTAGAGCCCGCCTCCGAGCACTACGAGCCCGGCCACCCAGCGGACGCGCTGCCATAGCCCAAACTCTAACCACACCTGCCAATCAGGTGAGACTAACATAAGCGCCACGCTCATCAGCACGCTGCCGCCGATTAACTGGACCGCGTAACGCCCCCAACCCGGCTGAAATACCAGCACCTGCTGGCGGTAAAGCAGATACCCCAACAGCCCTGCGTTTAAAAATGCAGAGAGCGCAGTGGCCAACGCCAAGCCCGCGTGGGCCAGCGGCCAAATCAGCAGTAGGTTGAATACCATGTTCGCGACCATGGCGATAATTCCAACCTTCACCGGTGTTTTGGTGTCCTGGCGGGCGAAGAAGCCAGGCGCTAGCACTTTGATCAGCATAAAGGCCACCAACCCGAAGGCATAGGCGCGCAGGCTCATGGCCGCCATCTGAATATCGTTATCGGTCATCGCCCCGTAGTGGAACAGGGTAATCAAAAACGGCTCCGCCAGTACCGCCAGCGCTAGGGCTGCAGGCACGCCCAATAGCAGCACCACACGAATCGCCCAATCCAACATAGCGGAGAAGTGCTCGGTGGACTGCTCCGCATGACGTTTGGAAAGCGCAGGCAAAATAATGGTGCCAATCGCCACGCCAAACACGCCAAGCGGCAGCTCTACCAAACGGTCAGAGTAGTAAAGCCATGAGACGCTGCCCGCGGCCAACAGCGATGCCAGCACCGTATCCAGCAGCAGGTTGATCTGCGATACCGAGACCCCAAACAAAGCCGGCACCATCAGCTTCAAAATGCGCTTCACACCATCGTGGGCGAAGTTAGGCCACGGCGTCGGCAGCAGCCCCAAGCGCAGCAAAAACGGTACTTGGAAGGCGAGCTGAGCGGCCCCGGCAATCAATACGCCCCAGGCCAGCGCCATGGCAGGCTCTTCCATTAGCGGCATTAACAATAGCGCCGCGCCGATCAGCGAAATATTCAGCAGCACCGGTGTAAATGCGGGCACTGCAAAGCGGTTCCAAGTGTTTAGAACGCTGCCGGAGAAGGCGGTTAACGAAATCAGCAGCAGGTAGGGAAAGGTGAGCCGCAGCATATCGGCGGTCAGCGCCAGCTTTTCAGGGTCGCGGCCAAATCCAGGGGCAAACAGCCAAACCAGCCAGGGTGCGCCCAGCATCGCCAACGCGGTGATTAACGCCAGCAGCGCGGTTAAGCTCCCCGCCACCGCATTCAGCAGTTCACGGATCTCCTGCTTGGTGCGCTGGGTGGAGTACTCAGAGAGCACCGGCACAAATGCCTGGTTAAACGCCCCTTCTGCAAATAAACGGCGCAGAAAATTAGGAATTTTAAACGCCACAAAGAAGGCGTCTGAGCCGTTGCCCGCGCCCAGAAACGTTGCCACGACCACATCGCGCACCAACCCCATCACCCGGGAGAGCATGGTCATCGCGCTGACCACCAACCCCGAACGCATGAGCCCGCGGCGTGGCGGCGGCATATTGGCATGCTGTGGTGTATCGGCGCTCATCAGGTTATTCCCTACAGGCTAAATAGAGATACACATATCGCCCGGTAGGCGACGCTCAGGCACAAAAAAACCGGCCGCAGCCGGTTTTTTTATGGCGCCTGCCGGCTTACGCCGCCAGAGCCTTAATGCGCTTGTTCAAGCGGCTTTTCAGACGTGCAGCTTTCTTCTTAGAAAGAACGTCTTTATCAGCAATACGGTCAACGACCGGCTGCATTGCCTTGAACTCTTCCATCGCTTTGCCATGGTCGCCAGTGTTGATCGCTTTGATCACACGCTTGATGTAGGTGCGGACCATGCTGCGCTGGCTGGCTTTCAGGACGCGACGAGTCTCGGCCTGGCGGGCGCGCTTGCGTGCTTGCTTGCTGTTCGCCACAGGTATCTCCTTGGAGAATAAGGGCTGCCTAAAAACGGCAACGAATTTACTATGTGTTTGTCGGCTGGCATTGCCAAGTCACGACATTTCCTTAACAACCAATTGATTCAGCAGCGTTTCTAACTCTGCCAAATAGTGTAACGAGCAGTCTTATGGCTGCCCGCTCACGGGTCTTGTCTGAGAGGATGGCGTAGTCTATCACGCGTAGAGCGGGCTTACTAGCCGCTGTCAATCCTTTTCAAGCGCACCGCTAAGGCAATGCCTGCCCAGTGGGCGCCAAAATCTTGCGCAAAAAGCGCCGAGTGCGCTCATCCTGCGGGCTCGTGAACAGCTGCTCGGGAGGCGCCTGCTCGACAATCTGGCCTTCATCCATAAACACCACTCGGTCGGCAACGTCTCTAGCAAACTGCATCTCGTGGGTGACCACAATCATGGTTTGCTGCTCGGCAGCCAACTGTTTCATGAGGCCAAGCACTTCTTCCACCCACTGAGGGTCAAGTGACGAGGTCGGCTCATCAAACAAAATGACATCGGCATTCGCCGCCATGGCACGACCAATGCCTACCCGCTGCTGCTGGCCGCCGGAAAGCGATGCGGGGTAGGCATCCGCTTTATCCGCCAAGCCAATGCGCTCCAGAATCTCCCTTGCTCGGGCATGGGCCTGCGCCTTGGGCAGCTTATCCACCACAATCATGCCTTCGCTAATGTTCTCAAGCGCCGTTTTGTTGGCGAACAGGCCGTAGTTCTGAAACACAAAGGCAGTGCGGCGGCGCAGCGCCAAAATATCCGCCCGGCTGGCTTTACGCGCATCGACACGCAAATCACCGACGGTGATACACCCTGCCTCTGGGCGCTCTAGAAAATTGATACAGCGCAGCAAGGTGGACTTACCGGTGCCCGATGGGCCGATAATGACGATGATTTCGCCCTGCTCAAGGTGTAAATCGACATTGGTAAAGACCGGCTGCTGACCAAACTGCTTACTGACGGATTCAAGCGTGATCATCGCTGGTACGCCTTATTCAGATACGTTTCTAAGCGGCGCTGGCCCCAAGAGAGCGCCTCCACCACCACCCAGTAGATAATCGCCACCAGCAAGAAAGCTTCTAAGTATAAAAAGCTGCCCGATGCCTCTTTTTGGGTCGCGCCCATCAACTCCGTCACGCCCAGCGTGAAAGCCAGCGAGGTCGCCTTGATCATATCGATGAAGTAGTTCATCAGCGTGGGCGTGGCTACGCGGGTGGCCTGGGGCAGGATAATCCGCCGCATCAGCTGCGACTGGGTCATACCAATCGAGAGCGCCGCTTCGGTTTGGCTACGGTCGATACCGACAATTGCCGCACGAATGGATTCCGCCATATACGCCGAAAAGTGCAGCGTCAGGCCCAGTACCGCCGCGGTGACGCCATTGATGGAAATCAGCGCATCAATCAATTGCGGCAGACCGTAGTAAAACAGAAACAGCTGCACCAGCAGCGGCGTACCGCGAAAAAACGAGATAAACAGTAGCGCCGCGCCGTTCAAGACGGGGATTTTCGATACCCGCACGACCGCTAACAAGCAGGCAATGATCAGCGCAAACACCATGGCGATGCTCGCCATCTGCAGCGTCAGCGGTAAATAACTGAGCAGGACCGGCAACAGGCCCCACATATACTCCACGTTTAGCATCGTCGTATCGCTTATAAGCAAAACGGCCGTGACAATGCCACGGCCGCCATCATCAGAGGTTAGCCGTACTTATGGCTGCGTGATGTCAGTATCGAACCACTTCTGAGATATTTCACCCAAGGTGCCGTTGTCGCGCAGTTCCTCAAGCGCGGCGTCGACACGGTCGCGCAGCGCTCGTCCCTCTTCATCGTCACGGAACGGTAGCGCGTTTTCGATAGTGGTAAACGGCTGCCCTGCCAACGCCAGCGGCAAACCGCGCTCGCTGATCACTTGACTAGCACTCACTCGGTCCATCACGAACGCATCGACACGGCCCAGCGCCACATCCTGCTCGACGTTGGATTCGTAGGTGCGGATATCGATCTCGTCGGCATTCGGCTGCTCGCGCAGCAGCTGCTCGTAGTTAGAGCCCAAGTTCACTGCCACGCTTTTACCGGACAAATCCTCAACGCCGTTGATGGCGTCGTTACCTGCACGCACGACCACTTGGGCACCGTCGTACACATAAGGCGCGGTAAAGGCATACTTGGCTTTGCGCTCATCGGTAATGGTGATTTGGTTGGCAATGGTATCAATGCGGCCGGATTCCAACATGCCTGCCAAGCCCGAGAAGCTCGCGGTCACGAACTCAATCTCGTCGCCGGTGATCTCCCCTAACGCATTCATCACATCGACTTCGAAGCCTTTCAGCTCATCCTGCTCGACATAAGTAAACGGGAAGTAGCCACCGGACATGCCCACCCGCAGTGTGTCGGCCTGGGCAGCCACGGAGACTACCCCTGCCACGCCTAAGGCGAGAGCAGCGGCGACCTTCTTCAAACGGTTCAAATTTGCCATATGGATTTCCTCATTGGGCAATACAACCCACAGCTTATACGGAGGGCGCTGGCTTTGACTCCGTCATCACCAGCGCAATGCCGACAAGATACCAGCAAAAAAGAAATAATAAACCGCCTGCTTATTATTTTTTGGAACTAACCCAGCCTCGTTTCTATACCATCATTTAGCGGCCAAGCCCCGGGACCTGATCCAACTGTGCATAAGCGTGACGCAACCACACTTTCATCCTCTGGCGTTCGGCGATGTTCATCATGCGCCGGTCGTTGGCCACCGCCCAGAAACTGCTGTCATTGAAATCGATTTTTTGGGTGAGCTTGGCATGCAAGCGCGGCAGCTCAATAAGCGTCGCTGTATACGCAAGCGCCTGTTGGTACGTCTCTGACGCCACGAAACGCTCAAAACTGTCGCCACGACCTTTATTCTGAACCACCACGATCTCTACTGGTTGTAACGCGTAACGGGTTAACACCTGAGACAGTAGCGTCACAGAGTCAGCACCATCATCCATCACGTGCCACCACACGACCTGTATGCCCAACTCATTGAGCAGGCCAAACACATCGGTTTCCTCAATCCAGCGATTGATGGACTGGGCGGACTGTGCGGCCAAGTCGATAATCAAATCCCGGTCTGGCGCCTCTTCTACGGCCGATAGCATGCCATCAAGGCTATCGTCATCGCCCACCACTACCGAAGAGGCGTACTCCTGATAAAATCGTGAAAACGTGCCGTGGGAAGCGTCGCAATCAAAGCCTAAAAATGGCCGCTCGTGATCGATGTAGTACTGCGCCAACACCCGCGCCGTCATCGACTTGCCGACACCGCCCTTCTCGCCGCCAATAAAGTGAACCTTGCCCATCCTTGTCTCTCCGCCGTCAGGCCCGATGCCCTGTTGGAATTTAGCAGGAAAGTGATGGGCAGGCAGGGGTAATCACATGAAACAGCCTGCTTTTACGATTACCTGCTCAAAAATGGCACCACCAAGTTGAGCAAAGGTCTGATGCAAGCACCCAGCTTGGTGTCGCCGCACATCGCGATGGCCTATAAGGGACGTGCTAAACTGCCCAGTGCTTGATTGGTTCAGCCTTGGAGGCCAGCATGCCAGCTACTCATCGCCGTAAACTGCCCATCGGGATTCAGACCTTTTCCGATATTCGCGAAGGCGGCTACTACTATGTCGATAAAACACCGTTCATTGAGAAGCTGGCCAACCAAAATAAATACTACTTCCTCTCTCGCCCGCGCCGGTTTGGCAAAAGCCTATTGCTGGATACGTTAGGCTGCCTATTTGAAGGACGCGAGGCACTGTTTGAAGGCCTATATATTCACGATAAGTGGGACTGGCAGCAGCGTCACCCCGTGGTGCGCTTAAGCTTTGGCAGCGGCGTGGTAAATAGCCGTGAAGATCTAGATACCAACATTCGCTACCAGCTACAGCAGCAGCGAAAAAGACTGAATATTGACACCCCCACTCCCGAAAGAATTGCCGACGACTTGGCAAGTTTGCTGGAAAGTGCGCGGCATGCTCATGGCCAACGCGTTGTCGTACTAATTGACGAATACGACAAACCTATTTTAGATAATTTGCTTAACCCCGCATTAGCCCGCGAACTGCGTGAAGGGCTTAAAAATCTCTATAGTGTGCTGAAAGATGCCGACCCCCATTTGCATTTCGTGTTGCTCACCGGCGTCTCCAAGTTCAGCAAGGTCAGCCTGTTTTCGGGGTTAAATAACCTCAACGACATTACGCTAGATGCCCCATATGCGGATATTTGCGGCTATACCGACCGCGATATTGATACCGTATTTGCCCCCGAGCTTCCCGGCCTTGAGCGTGACGAGATCCGCCGCTGGTACAACGGCTACCGCTGGGGTGGGCAGGATGTGCCCAGCGTATACAACCCCTTTGACGTACTGCTATTACTACAAAAACGTATTTTTAGCCCCTACTGGTTTGAGAGCGCTACTCCTACGTTCCTGGTCAATGTACTGACGCAACGCGGAGTGTTTACGCCCGCACTCAGCCAACTACAGACGGAAGCAGAGCTACTGGGGCGCTTCGATGTTGACCATATCGCCACAGAAGCGCTGCTATTCCAAACGGGTTACCTAACGGTACACGCCACCGAAGAACCCATGACAGGCTACCGCCTTTACACACTGGGTTACCCAAACCGCGAAGTAGAAACCAGCCTTAACCAAACGCTTTTGCCACTACTAGGCATTCAAGAACCACCCCGGGAACGATTAACGCTGTTCCGCCTGCTACAGGCTCATGATCTCGCGGGCCTAGGCATCTATCTCAAAGCGCTCTATGCCGGCTTACCCCACGACTGGTACCGAAACAATCCTATCGCCCAGTATGAGGGCCACACTTTTTCACAGGTATATGCCAGCGTGTTTTACAGCCATTTCGCTGCGCTAGGTGTAAAGGTGACGGTGGAAGATGCTAGCCACCACGGCAAAGTCGATATGAGCGTCGACTTTAACGGTCATATCTACCTGTTTGAATTCAAAGTGGTCGAGCAGCTACCCGAAGGTAAAGCGCTAGAGCAGATCAAAGCCAAAGGCTACGCCGACAAACACCGCGCCAGCGGCAGGCCGATCCACCTGGTGGGCGTCGAGTTTTCAAGCGTTCAACGGCAGATTGTCGCGTTTGACGTGGAGACGCTTTAAGCAAGAGCACATTAGGCCCAATACCCATTTGCAATTGAGCAAGAAAAGAAAACTAGCGGAGTAGGCAAGGTTAACAATGACGGATTAAATTTACGCGTGAGAGGAGGCGTTTAACATAGCTAGGGTATGTGCCCGCTGCTGTTTTACAGCGCTGTCGAGAATAATCAGCAGTTGGTCATAATCATCTGCCTGAGTTTGATCCAGGCCGCATTGCTCCACTTTATCGATCAACGTTTGGGTATCGCGGATCAAAGTATCTAACTCCAATACGACGGTTTCGTGATCCATGGAAGTCATGTTTGCCTCATTGGCGTTGTTGTAGCTGCTGAACCCGCTGGTAGAGCTGTTGGGCATTTTGAATCGCAGTGGCCTCAAAGGCATCCAGGCTGAGCAGCACGTCTTGCCGTGAGTCCTGCATCACTACTTCAAGCTCTTTATGATAGCGTTGCAGCAAATGATCAAGATTCATACGAATCATCGTCAGCTCTAGCTGAAATTCGGCTTGCAGCTTGGTGTATCGCTCGATATGTAACGGCGTTTGGCTCGTTTTGAGGACCGTACTAATAGTGTGCTCGATCTGCTTCTCAACGGCTTTTATCTTGGGGATGAGCTCGTTCACCACGTATAACGCGGAAATGTTAGCGGCATGTGATTTCACGGTACTCCTAATAGCGTCAGACTGCGGATGCCTTAGCATCTTACTCGCCAATGAAATGCGCCTAACGATGCATTAACCTTACAAAACAAGGTCATATTAACATCAACGTTACCATTGAAAACGGGGCCTTACGGCCCCGTTGTTTATTACTGCGTTAGCCTTTCGGCCAAACTTCAGATTAACCCAGCAGAGACAGTACTGACTGCGGGATCTGATTGGCCTGGGCCAGTACAGAAGTACCTGCCTGCTGCAGGATCTGTGCACGGGTCATGTTGGCTACTTCCACCGCGTAGTCGGCATCCTCGATACGAGAACGAGCGGCTGAAAGATTGGTTTCAGTGGTGCTCAGATTTGTAATAGCCGAGTCGAAACGGTTCTGAATAGCACCAAGATCACTACGTAAAGTGTCTACTTGGCCAATTGCAGCATCTAGCTTCTCAAGCGGATTCAAAGTTACACCATCGGTACCCACTTGAAGCTGAGCACCTTTAGTTACATTTCCTTGCTCATCAATTTTAGCAGCGCTATATACTGAGTTACCGTCAGCATCAGTGCTCATTATGATGTACTTTGTCGGAGCACCTGATTCATCACTTGATGCGTACAGTTCATCAGAAGCATTCAGTGCATCGACATTAAGAGTTTCTTCTGCGCGAAGGGTCTTCACTTCACCGCTTGTTGTATCTGGTGTGTTCGTACTTACTGCAGCACTACTCCATGCAATAGTACCAAGTGTGTCATTATCTCCATCGGTAATCGTTGCATCATAATATGATCCATTCTCGGCCTTAACTACATAGCCACCTTCTTCAGTAGCATATAAGCCGACTGCTGTCTCAGTACCAGGCCCAGTGGTATCAACATCAAAGGAGAAGCTGAACTCTTCACCAACACGACCTGTAGCTGCACCAGTGGCTAGGTCAGTTGCAGTGTCATAATTACTAAGATCAACACCTGCCGTTACTTGAAAATCGTCAAGCTCAAGAGTAGCTGACGTAATTTCTTTCAGGTCAATTGAAATTGCTTCTCCATCGTTCGCACCAACCTGGATGGAAAGAGATTTAGTATCAGCAAGTACCTTAGTACCGTTAAAGCTAGTCTCTTTGGAAATACGATCAATTTCGGAAAGACGTTGGGTAATTTCTGCTTGAATTGATTCTTTGTCTTCAGCAGAGTTGGTTCCGTTTTGAGACTGTACGGTTAACTCACGAATACGCTGAAGGTTATCATTAACCTGATTCAATGCCCCTTCAGCAGTCTGGGCAACAGAAATACCGTCATTAGCGTTACGCTGCGCTTGAGACAGGCCGGTGATCTGGCTGCTCATACGGTTGGCGATAGCCTGACCGGCCGCATCGTCCTTGGCGCTGTTGATGCGCAGACCAGAGCTCAGACGCTCCATAGAAGTTTGCAGTGAAGATTGGGATTTGGACAGGTTCTGCTGACCAATCATGGAAGTAATGTTGGTATTGATCACTGACATGGTGATTCTCCTTGCGTGTGAACTGGCCGTCAGGCCCGCTTTTCGGCTACTTGTTGCGCCGTTATATTGATTAACGGCCTGATGAGGAGAACCTTTAGGGGGAGTAGTAAAAAAATATGTAATGTTTGGTAACTGAGCGATGAATTTTGGCTACTAGCCGACGCCTGTCGCGAGCTAAAGCTGCCTCTCACAACAGTCACCACCTACCGTGGCTGTTTTTACACTGGCTCTTTCCACCCTCACCCTGGCACAGAAGTGAAAAAGCCCCCTTGAAATGGGGGCTAGCGGTCAGCTTAAGGGAGGCTACCTCTTGCGGCCTAGCTGGGCATCTAGTGCATCAAACTGCTGGGTGAGGTAGCTGCTCATGCTGTTCATCTGCGCAATCATGGCGTCTAGCTGGCCGAACTGGGTGCGGTAGCGGCTGATGGTGCGCTCGATGGTCACTTCCATGCGCTCAAAACGCTCGTCTAGGCTTTTCACGCGGTTTTCAGCACCGCTAATGGCCAGCTTCACTACCCCGTTGTTGCCAAGCATCTGTTCTACGGTGGTGTTTAGCTTCCCTGCCATTCCGTTCTCTGTGGTATCACCTGCGAAAAAATCACTTAGCGCTTGGGGTTTATTGGCTACTAGGTCATTTAGTTTTGCGTTATCAACTTCTAATTTGCCATCTCGCTGAAGGGTAATGCCTAGCTGGCTTAGCGTAGAGAGCTCGCCGCCTTCTATTCCGCCCGTTAGCACGCTGCGCAGGCGTCCTTCAATAGTACGTACGGTGTTATCGCCTACCAGTTCACCAGCAGTTTCGGCATCGCCGCTGAAGCTGGTGAGTTTGCCAATGGTGCCTTTTAAATCGTTAAATGTTTTTACAAAGCCATTAATGGCTTCGCGCTGCTTTAGCGTGTCGCGCTCTACGTTGATGGTGCTAGTCGTCGCTTCGCCATCGGCAATGCTGAGTTCGGCTAGGTTCAGCGTGACCCCTTGAATGGCACCTTCTATTTGGTTGTTGGCACTGCTAATGGAAATGCCATTGACCGTGAGCGCGGCATCTTCACCGGCGCGCTTAGTCGCGGCATCTTCGCCAAAGGGCCCTGCCACTGTCACTGCCGGGGCTTGGCTGGTATCGACAAAGCTAAAGCTGGCGATAGAGGCATCCGCCCCAGTGTTTTTAGAGCTGAGCGCCAGCCGGAAGCCCTGGCCGTCGTTGATAATGGTGGCGTTGACGCCTGCGTCTTTATTGGCATTAATCGCATCGCGTATCGCGGAGAGGCTGCTGCCAGGGGCGATATCAATATCAATAGAATCCGCACCGCCAAAATCCAGCCGTAGCGCCGTTGCGCCTTGAAGGTCTAGCGCGGTGTCTCGGTCAGTCGCACGGGTTGAGGCCAGGGTGCCAGAGGTAGCTAACTGCGATACCTCTACCCGATAGCTACCGGGCAAGGCACTGGCGGACGTAGTGGTGTTAATGGCATCGCCACGTACGTTTGCGGAAAGGCTTTGATAAAGCTTCGGGTCGTTGAGCTTTGCTAAAGCGTCTTGAAAACTATTCAACGACGTTTGCAGCTGCCCGTAGGCAGAAATTTTCGCCTGCTGCTGTTTTTTCTGGAGCGTGATGGGTGCCAGTTTGCCGCGCTCAGCCGCTTGTAGCTGATCCAACAAGCCGGTGAGATCCAGGCCAGAGCCGACGCCTAGGGAGGTTATTGTCGCCATGCAGATGTTCCTCGGTGCAAAAGGCTAAACCCACAGTCATTCATACATTGCGCCAGTGGTGGCGTTTCGACTGAATTTAATAGCAATCTTATCGACGGAACAACGGCTAACTTTAGGTCTTTTTTATCACTTAACTACGAATACCCCATTACCCCAACAAAAACGCCTGCTTAGCGCAGGCGTTTTGTATGACTCGACAGCAAGCTAAATTTAATCACGGCCTAACTGAGCATCCAGCGCATCAAACTGCTGGGTGAGGTAGCTGCTGGTTTGGTTCATTTGAGAAATCATCGTATCCAACTGGCCAAACTGGGTACGGTAGCGAGAGATGGTCTGCTCGATGGATTGCTCCATGCGTGTGTAACGCTCACCCAGCGACTCAATGCGATTCTCAGCACCAGAAATCGCGCCGGATACCGTACCATTAGTACCTAGCAACTGCTCGATGGTTTGGTTGACTTGGCCTGCCATGCCTTCGTTATCGGCAGCGCCGGCAAAAAAGGCGGAGAGTGCATCCTGATTATTGGCAATAGCATCGTCTAGCTTGCCGCTATCCATTTCCAAGGTACCGTCGCGCTGCAACGAAATACCGATATCCGTCAGCATCGAGAACTGGCCTTCGATACCTCCACCCAGCACACTGCGTAAACGCGACTCCACCGTGCGCACCGCACTGTCGCCCAGCAGCTCCCCAGCGGCGCCCGTTTCAGCATTAAAGCTGGTGAGTTCGCCAATGGTGCCTTTTAGATCGTTGTAGGCATCGACAAAGCCAGTAATCGCTTCGCGTACTGCACGGGTATCTTGCTCGACTTTAACTGTGCTATCGCCTTCCGCCTGAAGGTTAAGCGTGACGCCCTGAATCGCACCTTCTACCTGATTAGAAGGGCTGGTGATGGCCACACCGTTGACATTAAGCACCGCATCTTGGCCTGCTTGCGTAAACTCTGATTCCAACTGCCCGCCAAATGCCGCCCCTAGCGTTATGCCTGAAATAGACGCGTCTTCACCGGTTTGCGTGGAATTGAGCGCTAGTCGGTAGTTTTCACCGTCAAAGATAATAGAGGCAGAGACACCACTATCTCCTTTCGCGTTAATGGCATCGCGTACTTCTTCAAGCGTGCTGTTGGCAGCAATGTCTACCTCAACGTCAGCTTGATCAGCGCCTGCAAAATTGAGTGTCAGCGTGGTCGCTTCTGTGGTCAGGGCGGTGGTTGAATCCGACACGCCTGCGGTTGCCAGAGTGCCTGATGTGGCTAACTGAGTAACGGATACGTTATAGCTACCGGGCTGCGCTTCGCCATTGGCCGTGGCAGTGAATGCTTCACCGCTAACGTTGGTCGAGAGACTCTCATACAGTGTGCTGTCGTTGAGAGCATCCGCTGCGTCCTGAAAGGCAGAAAGGGCCGTTTGTAGCTGGCCGTAGGAAGAAATTTTGGTTTGCTGGGTTTCCAGTTGCCGTTCGATGGGGGCCAGCTTTCCACGCTCAGCGTCTTGCAGCTGATCGAGCAAGCCGTTGAGATCAAGCCCTGAACCAATACCCAATGAAGAAATGGAAGCCATACATTACCGTCCTTTTTTGAAAAAGCCGCCTGTCGTGCTGACGCCCCTTATCAATACTGTTCAATTACGTTAATTCACTCATGGTACTTATCGGCCCACTGCTACTTAACTTTAGGGAAAAAAACCACTCGGTACGAGATTTATCCTACTGTGCGGATCAGCTTTACCATACGCATGGCGGAGTATGGGCCAGCTGTGTGGCGATTCCATGACATCTATCTCAACCGCCTCTTTAGACCTTGGTCTAACACCCAGCCCTGCTTTACAATGCACCGCAGCAACTCCATTTCGCTGCGATTGCAGGAGCCACACCCCATGCCCGCTGAAGCGCTACCCTCTGCGTCGACTGCCTCTTTTCACATTCAGCGTAGCTTACGCCACTGCCTTTCTAGCATGGCAGAGCTGCTGTATGAGAGCGGCCACGTGCTCGAAACGATCACGCTGCCGCAGCGTGGGTTGTCACGCCAGGAGCTGGACGCGCTGCGCCATCAGCACCCTCGTTGGGCGCTTTGTCAGAAGACGTTGGAAGAGAGCGATGTCGCCATGCTTAACGACTACGGTCGCTTCGTTTTGACGCCACTCGGTCGAGAATTGATGTTCGATATGTTTGGGCAAGGTGCCGCTGACTGCGCCTAACCGATGTACAGAAGCACAAGACAAGTAAAGAAAACGCCCGCTGGAAGGAAGCGGGCGTTTCAGAGCACTCAAATAGCACTAAGTCGTTGAGAATACGACCTAACGCAGACCGAGCAGTGAAAGAATAAACAGGACGACAACGATCAGGCCGATGATATAGATAATGTTACGCATAACGGCACTCCTTGCTTTAGCGTTTCATGGAAATCAAAGGGTTGCTTCCCTTCAATAGGCGCTTTTAGCGTAGCAGGCTTTTTAACGATTTGCGTAATCGCCATGATTGCCTCTTTGAGGGAACCTTGCTTCATCACGGTTTTCAGAACCTTACTTTTCCTTTCTTAGGTGCTGCCATGAAAACCATTGCTCTTGCGCTGACATGCGTGCTGAGTGCTGTGACAACCACCCACGTGGTCGCCCAAATGCCCTCTCCCAATTCACTGCAAGCACTCGAACAGCAAGCTCGGGCACTCGATCGCCTACACACCGTGGTGGTCGCTCATGACGGCAACATCATTCATGAACATCACCAAGGGGGCCCAGGCGTTGCAGCACCTGCCAACGTCAAATCGCTGTCTAAAACGGTGTTAGCCGCCATCACCGGGGCGGCGATCAAGGCGGGCGTCATTGAGTCCGTTGACCAGCCGCTGGTGGCGCTACTAGATAGTGTGCCCAGCGCTGCTGCCCCACAAGTGAACGACATCACCGTAGCGCATTTACTGGCGCAACAAGCGGGATTAGAGCGTACTTCGGGCAGCAACTATGGCGCTTGGGTAGCCAGCGCCCATTGGGTAAACGATGCACTCACTCGCCCGTTCGTCGACCGCCCCGGCGGGCGCATGCTCTACTCCACCGGCACCAGCCATTTGCTGTCAGCAGCACTCACTCAGGCCAGCGGTGAAAGCACCCTCGCGCTTGCCCAGCGCTTGTTAGGCGAACCACTCGGTATTGCGATTCCCCCATGGCCGCAAGACCCTCAAGGGATCTACTTTGGCGGTAACGATATGCAGCTTTCCCCTCGCGCGCTCATTGCGATTGGGGAGCTGTACCGCAACGACGGCGTGGCCAATGGCCAGCGCGTGCTGCCTGAAGGCTGGGTAGAAGATTCATGGACGCCCAGAGGCCAATCACCCTGGACAGGGGATGGCTACGGCTTTGGCTGGTTTATCACGACGTTAGCGGATGAACACGTCGCTTACGGAAGAGGATACGGCGGGCAGGCGCTATATGTGATTCCCGAGCGGGAGATGACGGTGGTGATTACCTCAGACCCAACCCCGCCATCGCCCGGTGGCCAGTTCCAGCAGCAGCTCAACGCGCTGGTGACTGGCTTGTTGGAAGAGGATTAACGACGTACGCCACTCCTCACTGTCGATCACTACTTGTTAATAACTATTTGTTAATGACTACTCTCCTTTATGCGCCAAACTCATCAAGTAGAGCGCGGCGGCCAGCGCCAGAACGGAGAGTGCCAGGTAGATCGCATCCAAGGGTGTCGCGAATCGAATATCCACGACGGCTCGGAAAAACTCGATAATCACGGCCAGAATCACCACACGGGCGATTTTGTCTTTCAACTGATCCAGCGAGGCAACGTTGAAGGGGTGTGCGGGGTAACGCACTTCAGCTTGGTCGATGCGCGAAACGAACAGCCGATACACGCCTAGCCCGAAAATCAGCAGTACGATGGCGATCAGATAGATATCCACCGCAATAATGATATCGGGCACCAAGGTGTCGTGAATGTTGCGGGTGTCATCCACCAAGTAGTAGTGCAGCACATCGCCCACCACTTTGAAGATATCCAGCGTGCCCACGATAAACAGCATCAGCGAGCCTAATAAGCTCGGCACTACCGCTAGCATGACCAAAAAACGGGAATTCCACAGCGCCGCCTCGACACGTCGCTCCCATACGGACTGTTGGTGAGGCGGTTTGGGCGGCGGCGGTGAATGGGGAGAGGGTGAGTGGCTCATCGTAGGCACATAGCTCCTTCTTGCTTTTAGACCAATCGCGAGAGTGCCTAGTAAAGCATTAGACGAGGTTCATCACTACTACCGTGAAGGTCACGCCGGTCAGCAAGAACCCTAGTGCTAGCATGAGGCCATCTCTAGCCACCAGCCCCAATCCAAACAGCGTGAGCGCAAGCCCAGCACCATTAGCACTGAATGGAATGAACTCCATGGGCGGCATGGCCAAGGCGACCAGCAGACAAATGAAGGCGGTGACACGGATGCCGATGTAGCCGGTCATCCAAGCCAAGCGCACACCCAACAAGCTATCTACCCACTTAGCGGGCTTTTTCATGTAGCGTAGCGCTTTATCGAACTTATGCCGGGAGAGGGAGCGGTTCAGCAACCAGCCAGGCAGCCAGAACGTTTCTCGGCCAATCAAGAGCTGCACTGTCGTCAGTAGCACCAGAGCAGCCATCAGCGTTGGCATACCGGGAATATCGCCAATAATCGGCGCCAGCGTAATCAAGCCTGCCAACAGCAGCAGCGGCCCAAACGAGCGCCGCCCCACCGCATGCACCACGTCGTCCACGCTGACCTGCTCTTTTTCCCGCTCCATCTGCTCCATGGTGTGGATCAGCTCGGTTAAGTTCGTCGCATCCTGCGTGTTACTCATGGGCGTTTCGGCGCTCCTTTGCCGTGGGTATCGTGATGGAAAGAGGGTTCTTCCGGTGACTGGTTAAGCTTGCTGCGAATAAAGTCGCTATGGCTGATATGCAGCAGATCAGCCAGCCGACGAATCCGATGCTCTTCAAGAGGGTCGAGCGAGCCGTCGGCCCAGGCCAGCTGCCACATTAAACTGACCAGCTCCAAGCGCTGCTCGTAGCCGTAGTGCTGTTTGATCAGGCTGACGAACTGATAGTGATCCACCGCGTCATCGACCTCCGCCTCTGCCAGCGCCATTAACTCGCTGACATCCTGCTCGTTGAGCCGATAGCGCGCCATCAGCATGTGCCTCAGCGCCGCGCGCTCTTCATCACTGTTGTCGTAATCGGCGCGCATCACTTCACACAGCAGCGCTGCCGACGCCAGCTCTAGGGTGAGCGTTTGGTTATCACGTTGTTCAGGCGCGGAAAGCACTTGTTGGAAGAAAGAGTGAATGGCATCCAGCACGGCGGTCTCCTCATCTCAGTGGCTAACCTAGGACTACACGACACCTTAAGAGTGCCGCCTTAGGCCTCACCGTTTACTCTTTCCGCTTGGCAAGCTGCTCTTTGAGCTGTTTGGGCACTTGCTTGATGATCAACCGATCCTGGGTTTCGTCATACTCAATGCTGGAACCCAGTAGGTGTGAATCAAAGCTGATCGAGACGCCGCCAGAGCGCCCGGTGAAGCGGCGAAACTGGCTGATAGTACGCTTATCCGGCGGAATTTCCGGCGAGAGGCCGTAGTCGGCGTTGCGAATATGGTCATAAAACGCCTTGGGCTGCTTCTCATCCACGAGCCCGGAGAGCTCCTCCAGCGTCATGGGTTCGCCACGGCGCAGCTGCTCGTTGGCGTAATCAACCAGAGTATCGGTTTTTTCCCGGCTGGCGTCGTCGTCCAGGTCCTCTTTTTCGACGTAGTCGCTAAAGGCTTTCAGCAGCGTGCGGGTTTCGGCGGGCGCATCAATGCCCTCCTCCATGCCCAGCAGCGCCGCTACGCCATCGGCGAGCTTTTTACCGCCACGGTCTTTTAGAAACGAGACGTACTGCGTGCTTTCCGCACCGCTCTGCCACTGGGTCAGGTTGATGCGGGCTGCCAGGGTGAGTTGGCTCGTGTTCAGTTGGGCGGCAGGTACCGCTTGGTGCGCGTCGTTAAAGCCGATACCTTCCCGCTGGTGAATGAGGGCCATCAGCAGCGTTTCCGTATCGCCCTGTTGTAGATGGGCAATGACCAAGTAACCGCCAACGGAGAGCTGCCCCTGCAGCGTTTGGGCCAGTCGCTCGGCCATCGCGTTCGCCAGTTGGGCAAAAGTTTGCTCGTCGGCTTGATACGCCGTGAGCCACGCCACCAGCGGCCCGGCCTGCTCGTCCTGCTCGGCAAAGCGCCCCCAGCCCTTCGCTTTGGTGTTGTAGGTATCGTTTAGCGCATTCACTAGGCTGGCCATCACCGTGTCGTCGCTGGCGGCAGCGGCCTCGGCAGGCGGGGCCGTCACACTTAAGCGCTCGCCGTCGAGGGATGGCTCAAGGCGGTAGACAGTACTTTGCAGTAGCGGCATAAACAGGCATTACCTTTATAAAAACGTCGAAGAGGTCACTTCAGCATCAGGGCTTTAAGCGGTAACCGGTGCGGAAAACCCAGGCAATGGTGGCAAGGCTTGCCGCCAAAAACAGCAAAATCATCGCCACGCTAGCCCCTAAGCTGACATCGCTAATGCCGTAGAAGCTCCAGCGGAAACCGCTGACGAGGTACACCACCGGATTCGCCAGGGTCACGCTCTGCCAAAACGGAGGCAGCATATCGATAGAGTAGAAGCTGCCGCCCAGGAACGTGAGCGGGGTAATCACCAGCAGCGGTACAAGCTGCAGCTTGTCGAAGCCATCCGCCCAGATGCCGATGATAAAGCCCAGCAGGCTGAAGGTGACGGCAGTCAGTACCAAAAACGTCAGCATCCAGAACGGGTGGGCGATCTCAAGCGGCACAAAGAAGCTGGACGTACCGAGAATGATCAGCCCCAGCAGTATCGATTTCGAGGCCGCCGCCCCTACGTAGCCCACGACAATCTCTAAATAGGAGATCGGCGCCGACAAAATCTCATAGATGCTGCCGGAGAACTTGGGAAAAAAGATGCCAAACGAGGCGTTCGAGACGCTCTGGGTCAGCAGCATCAGCATAATCAAACCAGGAACGATAAACGCACCGTAGCTCACCCCGCCAATTTCCGTGATCCGCGAGCCAATCGCCGCGCCAAACACCACAAAGTAGAGCGAGGTAGAGATCACCGGTGAGACAACGCTCTGTAGCAGCGTGCGGCGAGTGCGGGCCATTTCCGCCATGTAAATCGCACGAACGGGATAGAGGTTCATGAGCGCTCCTTCACCAGGTCCACGAAGATATCTTCCAGCGAGCTCTGCCGGGTGTGTAGATCTTTAAAGCTGATCCCCGCCTGCTCTAGCTGCGTTAACAGGGTAGAGATCCCTCGCCCCTCCTCTTCCTGACGGCCATCGTAGGTGTAAACCAGTTCGAAGCCGTCGGCGGTTAAGCTTAGCTCCTCTTGCGCCAGCGCAGGCGGCAATTCTGCCAGCGGGCTGTGTAGCTGCAGGGTGAGCTGCTTGCTGCCCAGCTTTTTCATTAGCGCGGCTTTCTCTTCCACCAGCACGATCTCGCCGCGATTGATGACGCCTATGCGGTCGGCCATCTCTTCGGCTTCTTCAATGTAGTGGGTGGTGAGAATGATCGTCACCCCATCGTCCCGAAGCCCGCGTACCACGTTCCACATATCCCGCCGCAGCTCAACATCCACCCCGGCGGTCGGCTCATCCAAAAACAGAATGCGTGGCTCGTGGGAGAGCGCCTTGGCAATCAGCACCCGCCGCTTCATACCGCCGGAGAGGGTCATCAGGCGGTTGTAGCGTTTATCCCACAGCGAGAGCGACTTGAGCACTTTTTCGATATGGGCGGGATTGGGGGATTTACCAAACAGGCCACGGCTGAAGCTCACCGTGTTCCAGACCGTTTCGAACGCTTCATTGGTGAGTTCTTGCGGCACAAGACCAATCCGCTCGCGGGCTTGGCGGTAATCGCGCACGCTGTCGAAGCCGTCGACGATAACATGGCCTTCGCTGGGATTAACCAGGCCACATACCAAGCTAATCAGCGTGGTTTTGCCCGCCCCGTTCGGGCCGAGCAGTGCAAAAATTTCGCCGCGCTGGATGGTTAAATCCACGCGGGTGAGCGCCTGAAAGCCACCTTCGTAGATTTTATTCAGGCCATCGATGGTAATGATGGGGTCGTTCAAGGCGTGCTCCTTACATCGCGGGCCAGCGCAGCGCGATGCCAATGGCACCGCGACATGGCTGCCGCGGTGCATGACGGCCTTTAAAAGGTATTAAGTGCGGCTGGTGATTTCGAGCAAGTGATAGCCAAACTGAGTCTGTACCGGCCCGTGAACCTTGTTGAGCTCACCGCTGAAGACGACTTTGTCGAATTCCGGCACCATTTGGCCAGGGCCAAAGCTGCCCAGGTCGCCGCCCTGGCGGCCAGAAGGGCAGCTGGAGTGCTGCTTGGCTACGTCCGCGAAATCGCGGCCGTTTTCGATCTCTTGTTTCAGTGCGTTGCACTGCTCTTCACTGCTTACCAAAATATGACGGGCGCTGGCACGTGCCATAACGAACTCCTCAATAAAAAAACCCAATGCGGTAGGCCAGTTTATCACGCTCGCTGCTAGTCGTGACCCAAGGCACCGCTATAACGCAGCGCTTCGCCCACACTCGCCAGGGCACGCTCATGGGCCTGCACCGAGAGCGGACCGCGAGCACAGGCCACGATGACCCAGGGGCCATTGGCGGCGTCACCTGCTTGAGAGGCACGCGATGCAATACCGGCATCGCAGCTTCGCCGGTGCTGCGTGCCTGTTTTGTGCGCAAAAGTGAACTCGCTGCCCATGCCTTGTTTCAAGCGCCGCTCGCCGGACTGGGTCCGCTGCATGATCGCCAGCAGCGTTTGGCGCTGTTCGGCATTCGCATCCTCCATACCACCGTGATGCAGGCTGGCCAGCAGGTCGCCATAGGCGCGTAGCGTGCCAACGTTTTCACCGGTGGCTTCGTAGGCATCGAAGGCGTGGTCATAGTCGGGCTGCTCAAAGCTCCCTTCACCCACATCCAACGCTTGCGCTAAGGCAACCGGGCGCTGATTCACACGGTGTTGGCGCAGGGCGATAAAATCTAACCCGCCCAGCTGGCGAGCCTCGGGGTGTAACTGGCCATATACGCCTTGGCGCACTTCCACCAGCTTGCTGATGGGGCCAAGGTGCGCCGGCTGGCCGTTGCTGGCGGCGACCATGCGGCGGGCGCGGGCATTCACGGCGTCCAAGCCCACACGGTCTATCAGCATATCCGTGGCGGTGTTATCGCTGACGGTGAGCATCTGCTCAAGCAAATAACGAATCGAGATCGGTGTACCGGGGTCGTGCCAGTTGACCGGCCCGGCGCCATCGACAAAGTCGCTAAGTGCCAATGTAAGACGATCATCCAGAGAGAGCGTGCCCGCCTGGCGTTCAGCCAGCACCTGAGCCGCTACGGGCACTTTAATCAGCGATGCCAAATACCAGGGGTCGTCTGCCTGCCAGGAGTACGCCTCGCCTGTTGCGAGGTTCTGAACGTAAACACCTAGCGCGCCGCCAAACACCTCTTCAATGGCGCTTATTCGCGCATCTAAATCGCCTTGCCAAGGGCTCTGTTTATCGACCTCGTAGTACCAGTTCGTACTTGCCAAAATGGCGGTGCTGGCTGGCAATAAAGCGCACAGCAGCGCGGCAGCTAGCCAGCGTTGAAGATGTCGCAACTTTACCTCCTACCGCTGCTGGTGGCGGGTTATTTGTAACGGGCGATCCAGCGCGTTAGCCAAATCCACAGCGCGGCCCCAAGAATTAACAGCCCACCCACGCCAAGCGCCTGTGGATAGGTGTACATGCCTTCGCCTTCCAGCAGAAAACGCAGCACTAGAAAAATCATCACAATGTGGAAAATAAACGCGTTGAGCGCGTCGCTACCCACCATGGTTAATGGCCGTAGCGCCTTGGCTGCCGTAGCTCCACCAGCGAGTGCAGCGCCTAAAATAACCAGCGCACCGCCCACACTGTACAGCGTGAATTTGAGCCCAGGCGGGTGCTTGCCATCGTTATTCGCCACCGCCAGCATTGCAGCGGAAACATCGCCTTCTGCAAAGGCCAAGCCATAGAACGTGGCGACCATGACAGCCCCCACGCCCACCAGCGCCAGCACCAGTTTTCGCCTTAGCGCCGTATCAAAATAGCAGCGCAGCAAGGCTTCACCGATCAGCAGGCCCGCCAAGATCAACGGAGCGCGGCTAAGCTGGCCCCAGGTGTAATGGTTTTCATGGTCTACCAACAGCGCTTTTAAGGTGTCGTTACCGCCAAAGCTCAGCCCCTGCAGCCAAGCGGAGAGCGCGGTTAAGCCAATAATAAGCGCACACCGCCCCCACAGCGGTGTACGTGCCCATAATGGAAGTACCAATGGTACCCACAGCAGGGCAATGGCATAAAAACCGAGGATTTCTACCCAAATCGCAAAGCGCTGATAAAGCAGCGCATCAACAATATCGCCTGGGGCGTAATACGGCAGCATCTCGACGACTGTCAACGCCTTGTACCAAAACCACACTTCAACCGCGCGCACCCATAGTTTTAGCCGCCGTTTTGGCCACGCCTCTGTTTGGGTAGACGCTAAAAAGGCCACGGCTAGCGCAATCCCGAAGACCAGAATGAACAGGGAAGAAGAGAACTTAGTGAGAAAATGGACGGGCACCATGCCCCAATCGGGGACGTTGCGTATTCCAATCAGCCCACTCACCGTATGGCTGAGAATCATCAGCCCAATCGCTATACCACGGGCGAGATCCATCGCATCTATACGCCCTTCCGCACGAGGCAGGCGTGGCACTTCTTGCCAGGTAAACACGTTAGCAACGTCCTTGTAGGGTGTTCGTGTTAGTGAAACATTGCTTTTACCATAGCCTATTCCCCTAGTGTGCTATTGCGCTTTATTAAACGTTGCCACTCATCCAACACAACAGTGCCCCGCAATGGGCGGGGCACTGTGCTGCTCATCCGTGAGCGTGAGGGGAAGGACTTCCTTTCGCTAAAATGGGTTTACTGGCCGGATGTGTCATCCTTTTCCGTTTCCCACTGCTCCTGCTCTTCCTCCTCCTCTTCGTAAGTAAATTCTTGCTCTTCCTCTTCGTACTCGGTGGTCACGCCTTCAGTAGTCGACCCCTGCTCCTGCTCGGTGTCGTAGGAGTTGTAGGTGCCTTGATCATCCTGCATGGTCTCTTCTTGCGGCGTTGCGGGCTGCTCTTCGGGCTCTTCCATTGCAAACGCGAGCGGGCTCGCTACCAGACCAAATGATACACCCAGGATACCTAACTTCTTGAGAGCTTCCTTTTTCATGGTCGTGCCTCCTAATGGCAACTCTTTCGTTCAATTCAGCGTTAAACATTCAACAACGTTATGTCTTCACGATAGATTCACGATCGATAAGAGCGGCGAGTCATCCTAACCTTTCGCTCTTACCCAACTGCTGCAGACGCCATACCAGGGCATGCCAAAAATAAATATAAACACCATTTTTCAATTACTTAATAAAAAATCTATTAACAAAAACACGGTGAGTCGCGATTTTTAATTAGCAAAATCTTGTTTACGTTTGGCACATGAGCCCCAGCGATTCATGCCACCCCGCACCGCGGCTAACTTGGCATAATAAATAGGTACATAGGGCGAAAGCGTTGGTGAGAAAGGTTGCAAGGCTAGAAAGGCTTATTTTAACCCAACATAACTGCTGGTATCTTTTGGTCACCGTTCACCGTATCGAGAAAATAAATGTCTACCCAACAAGCATCCACGTTTCGTTTAGTTACCCGCAGCGATTTTGATGGTTTGGTATGCGGTGCCCTGCTCAAGCACTTAGGCCTTATTGACGACATCACCTTCGTTCACCCGAAGGACATGCAGGATGGCAAGATTGCTATTGATGCCAACGACATCACTACCAACCTGCCCTATGTGCCCGGCTGCCACCTAGCGTTCGACCACCATCTCAGCGAGACCGTGCGTAACGTCGAGCGTGCCGACAACCACATCATTAATGCAGACGCCCCTTCCGCTGCCCGCGTGGTATGGGAGTACTACGGCGGCCACGAGGCCTTCCCCGCACGCTGGGACGATATGATGGAAGCCGTCGATAAGGGCGACTCTGCCCAGTTCAACAAAGATGAAATTCTCAACCCGCAGGGCTGGGTACTGCTCAACTTCATCATGGACGCCCGCACGGGCCTGGGCCGCTTCCGCGACTTCCGCATCTCCAACTATCAGTTGATGATGAAGCTAATCGATTACTGCCGCGAGCACACCATCGACGAAATCCTCGCCCTTGACGATGTGCATGAGCGCACCACGCTTTACCGTGAGCATGAGCAGTTAGCAAAGGAGCAAATTGAGCGCTGCGCAACCGTGCATGGCAATGCGGTGGTACTGGATCTACGCAACGAAGAGACCATCTACGCCACCAACCGCTTCGTGATCTACGCCATGTACCCCGACTGCAACATCTCGATTCACGTGATGTGGGGGCTCAAGCAGCAGAACACCGTGCTGGCGATTGGTAAATCGATCCTCAACCGCTCCAGCAACACCAACGTAGGCGAGCTGTGCTTAAGCTACGGTGGCGGCGGCCACCTAAATGCGGGCACCTGCCAAGTTGATAATGATCAGGCGGAGAGCGCGTTGGCGGAGATTGTTGAGAAGATTAATGCGGATGGGTAAAACGGGTACTTATCTGTCATAAGTAGAGTGGCCGCTACTGGCGGCCACTCTACTTAGTTAACGCAGGCTACTCAGCGCCAACCACATGCTTCACTTCCAAGTACGCACTCAGCCCCCAAGGGCCTAACTCACGCCCGATACCGCTGCGCTTGAAGCCACCCCAGGCAGTTTCGGGTAGCACGAGCTGCTCGCTGTTGTACCAAATGCTGCCTGCCTTCAACTGACGGCCAATGCGCTTGGCCCGCTCCGGGTCGCCGCTGATCACCGTGGCGGCGAGGCCAAAGTCACTGTCATTGGCAAGCTGAATCGCTTCGGCTTCGCTTGCCACGCTACGACCACAGAGCACGGGGCCGAAGATCTCTTCTTTCCACAGACGGCTCTCTACCGGCACATCACGGTACAGCGTGGGTGCTAGGAAGTAGCCTTGAGCGGGCAGAGTGCAGTGTTGTGCATCGCGTACCACCGTGAGCCCCTCCTGATCGGCAATATCCATGTAGCGCTGTACTGCATCGCGCTGCTTAACGCTGGTCAGTGGCCCTAAATCGGTGCCTTCGGCTAGCGGGTCGCCTAGCGTCAGCGCATCCATGCGTTCGGCAAGCGCAGCGTAGAGTGCTTCGGCGACGTCTTCGTGAACCAACAGACGCGAGGTGGCAGAGCAGATCTGACCGGCGTTGAAGTAAATACCCGCCATTACCCAATCAGCGGCTTGGGCGGGGTCCGCGTCTTCCATCACTAAAATGGGTGATTTACCGCCCAGCTCCAGCGACACACTCGCAGTGCGAGCGCTGGCAGCCTGCATCACCGCTTCGCCAACGCGGTTACTGCCGGTGAAGGAGATTTTATCCACGCCAGGGTGGTTAGTCAGCGGCGCACCGATGCCCTCGCCGTCACCATTGAGCAGATTTAGCACGCCTGCAGGCAAGCCGATTTCCAGCGCGATCTCTGCCAGCACTTGTTCAGGCAGCGGCGTCACTTCTGAAGGTTTAAGTACCGCAGTGCAGCCCGCCGCTAGGGCAGGTGCCAGCTTCCAAGCACTGGTCACTAAAGGGAAGTTCCATGGCGCAATCAGCCCCACTACCCCAACCGGGTCATGATACGTCCGCGCTTCAACGCCTTCCATGTCGACACTGACCCGCTCCCCTTGCCGGGCATCCAGCGCTTTGGCCTGCTGGGCGTAGTAGCGGTAGCATGCAATTGCATCGTCTAGGTCAATACCTGCTTCCACCAGTGGCTTACCGTTATTGGTGGCCGACAGTGTGATCAATGCCTCTCGACGAGACTCCAGCGCATCAGCAAACCCATCGAGGTAGTTGGCACGTGCGGCCCCACCCAACGCCTGCCATTCAGGTTGAGCCTGCTGGGCAGCTTTAACGGCAGCATCCACATCTGCCGCATCCCCTGCGGTGACCTGAGCAATACGCTCTTCGCGATAAGGATTCATCACATCGAGCAACCGGGTGCCCTTCGATGCAACCCACTGGTTGTTGATGAACTGATGATTGAGTGTCTGCATGGGAATACCCTAGTCAGAAAGTGAGCACGCGCGCTGCCAAGCAGCGGCGTCAATTTCGATCAGCAGCGGCCCGGTGGGAACGCGGTTGGCGAGTGCCTGGGAAAGCTCAGCGGGGCTCTCTACCAGCATGCCGGGGCAGCCAAAGCCTTCAGCCAGAGTCAGGAAGTTGGGTGCTTGAATATCGACCCCCAATCGCGCCACACCGTTGGCATCCATATAGCGGCGGATCTCTTCATAACCGGCGTTGTGCCATAGCACGATGACCACGGGCAGGCGGGCTTCCACGGCGGTGGCGAGTTCCGAGAGCGTAAACATCACCCCGCCGTCTCCCACCAGCGCTACTACGGGTAGATCTGGCCGGGCTAGCTGCGCCCCTAATGCCGCAGGCAGCCCATAGCCTAGGGTGCCGTAACCGGTGGATGCATTGAAATAGCGGCGAGGCGCAGGCTGGCTGACGAGGTGGTTTCCGGCGTACACCGGGGCGGTGGAGTCGCCCACTAGAATGGCGTCAGGTAAGTGGTCGGCCAGCGTTTTATAGAGCGGAACGAAATCGCTAAACGCGGGATCGTTGGCCAAATCTAAAGCGTTCAGAGCAGTGGCAGTCCGCTCGCCGCCCTGATGCTTCAGCGGCTCAGAAAAATGCGTTAGCAGAAGCTCCAAACTGCGCCCGGCATCGCCCACCAAACCAAGCGTGGTGCGCTGATTGCGCACCAGCTGCTCGGGATCAACGTCGATACGAATCAGCGCGCCGTTGAGGTGAAAACCGTCGTCAAAAACGACGTCATAGTCGGTTTCGCCCAACTCGGTTCCTACTGCCAGAATCACATCCGCCTTAGCGGCTAGCTCCCTCACGGCGGGCAGAGCAGCATTGGCTCCTAGGTCCAGCGGGTGATCACGACCCAGCAGCCCCTTGGCGTTGATGGTTGTCACCGTGGGAGCATCCAACTGCTCTACCAGTGCTCGTGCGGCATCAGGCGCTGAGACACAGCCACCGCCCAACAGTACCAGAGGCAGCTTCGCCGCCTTAAGTAGCCGAGCCGCCTCGGCCAGCCCTTCCGGGTCGGGAGCCGCGCGGTATAGCGTGGGCGCTTGCCAGCTAGTCGGCACGCTGACGGGCGCATTAAACAGATCAATGGGGATTTCAATATGCACCGGGCCTGGGCGCGCGCCGTTGAAAACGGCAAAGGCACGGGCCAACACCTCGGGTAGCGTGCTGGCATCCAGCAACGTGTGGCTAAAGCGCGCCACGCCGCTAATCATCTGTTGCTGGCTGGGCAGTTCGTGCAATCGCCCCTGGCCTAAGCCCAAGGTATCGCGGCGATTAACGCTGGAGATCACCAGCATGGGGATGGAGTCCGCCAGGGCTTGGCCCATGGCGGTGGCAATATTGGTCATCCCCGGCCCGGTGATAATTAAACACACACCTGGCTGACCGCTGGCACGGGCATAGCCATCGGCCATAAACCCCGCTCCCTGCTCATGGCGCGGAGTGATATGCGCTACCTCACTGCCTTCCAGGCCACGGTACAGCTCCACCGTGTGCACACCGGGAATGCCGAACAGCGCGCGCACGCCGTAAGTATCGCGCAGCAGGTGGATCAACAGGTCGGCGCAGGTCATTGTTGTTGACTCGTTCATACCAGGCCCCTTAGAAGAAAAACGTGTGGGCCATAAAGGCGATGATCGGCAGCGTAATCGCGGTACGCAGCAGGAATACCACGGCCAGCTCCCAGAACTTGATGGGAATCTTCGACTTGAGCAGCAGCGCGCCAATCTCCGACATATAGACCAGCTGCGTCATGGAAAGGCAGGCAATCACAAAGCGGGTCAGCTCGCTTTCAATGTTGGTGGCCAGCACCGCTGGCAAGAACATGTCGGCAAAGCCGACGAGTGTGGCAGGGGCGGCCGCCTGGGCTTCGGGAATACGCAGCAGCTCCAGCACTGGCACCATGGGGTAGGAGAGCCAGGTAAACAGCGGCGTGAACTCGGCCAAAATCAGCGCTACGGTGCCAATCGCAAACACCAGAGGCAGCAGCGTCAGGAAGATATCGATAACGTTAAGCAGCGCCAACCGGGCCAGCTCTTTTGGCCCTGGTGCGCCCGCCGCGCGGCGGGTTGCCTGCAGCAGGCTGTAGCGGAACAGGCCCACGTTTTCGGTGCGCTCTTCGCTTAACTGGCAGCCGACCGGCTCGTAATAGTCATCAGATTTACGCGACAGCGGCGGAATCCGCGAGACGATGACAGCTGCCATCAACCCAGAAACCACTACCGTGAAATAAAACTGTACGAAGAGGTGGTTGATCTCGACAAAGTTTGTTACCAGCAAGCTGAAAGCGATGGAAGCAACGGAGAAGTTGGTCGCGATCACCGAAGCCTCGCGGCCGTTATAGTAGCCCTGCTCGTACTGCTGTGCGGTAATCAAAACGCCTACCGTACCGGAGCCCATCCATGACGCAGTGGCATCAATCGTGCTGCGCCCCGGCAGGTTAAAGATGACCCGGAACGGCTTACGCACCATGGTGCCAATAAACTCCATAAAGCCGAACTCGACCAGAAAAGGCAGTAGCAGCGCGGCAAAGAAAAAGAACGTCAGTAGCACGGGTGCCAGATCATTAAGCATCACTCCGCCCGTGTAAGACGCTGTGACAACTTCGGGGCCGAACTGGAAAAACGTCATGATGACGAAGATCGCACCGAGTATCCGCAGCGCTACCCAAATAGCCCCTACGTCGAACATATCTTTAAAGTGGCCTTGCTGTGCCCAGCCAGGCTTTGCGACCTTCACATAGAGCGTCACGATGACGGATAGACACAGCACACATAGTGCAATCGCGGGCAGTGCAGCGCCCAAAAGCGACTGCAGGCCATCGGCCATTAACCCCATGCCGATATTGATCGAATCACCGACTTGAAACGGCACCAGAAAAAGCAGTACGCCCATCAGCGAAGGCAGCAAAAACTTTAGAAGATGTGCTCGGGGGATCAATGAGGACGAAGTGGGTTCTTCCGACTTCGCTTGAGAATAAGACATACGGTTCACCTGTTGGATGTGATTATTGGAGGTGGGCTGGCGGCGTCCTGAAGGGAAGCGCGGCTTCCCTTCTTATGTTTTGTCATCTGCGCCTTGTTAGGTCAGCGCTTTTTCACGAACACGTGCATGCTAGGTTTAGGCGTTACGCTTAACGCCCGGCAGTACGCAGAGCATTTCATACAGCAGCGTGGCACCCATCAGGGCCGTATTACCGCTGGGGTCATAAGGCGGTGATACCTCTACTAAGTCACCACCGACGATGTTCAAGCCAGCGGTGCCCCGCACAATTTCCAAGCCTTGGGCAGAGGTTAGGCCGCCCATTTCCACGGTGCCGGTACCGGGGGCAACGGAGGGGTCTAAGCCATCGATATCAAAGCTGATATACACGGGGATATCGCCCATTTGTTCGCGCACTTCCGCCATCAATGGCGCCAGCGAGCGGTGCCAGCACTCCTCAGCCTGCACCACACGGAAACCCTGCTCGCGGCACCAGTCGAAATCTTCAGGGGCATAACCGGTCCCGCGCAGGCCAATTTGCACGACCTTGTTATGGGCGAGTAACCCTTCCTCCTGGGCACGGCGGAACGGCGTGCCGTGCGCAATGGGTTCGCCAAACATGTGCTCGTTCACATCCGCGTGGGCATCGATATGAATCAACCCCACCGGGCCGTGTTTTTTCGCCATGGCACGCAGAATGGGTAGCGTCAGCGTATGCTCGCCGCCCAGGGTTAACGGAATGCAGTCGTGCTTGAGCACGTCGTCATAGAAGGCGGTGATGATGTCGACGCTTTTCGGCAGGTGAAAGGTGTTGATGGGCACATCGCCGATATCGGCTACCTGAAGGCGCTCGAACGGCGCGGCGCCTGTCGCCATGTTGTAAGGGCGCAACATGCGCGACTCATCGCGAATCTGCCGTGGCCCTAGGCGCGTACCCGGGCGATTCGACGTACCGATATCCATGGGTATACCGATAAAAGCCGCATCCAGCCCTTCGGCACTCTCTTGCGTGGGCAGGCGCATCATGGTGGCAGGCCCCGCAAAGCGCGGCATGGTGTTGCCGCCCAGCGGCTGATTAAAGTCCGACATCATTCTCTCCTTGGATTTATTGTGGCCAGCCTGACGGGCCTGGCGCTTTAGCGATTTATCTAGCTCATACACAGGTACTGCACAGACCATGCCAAGTCACCCGCGCTGATAAATAGGTAGGTTTACCGGCTTATCGATGCAAAAATGAATCAATCAACCAATGAAATGATGCAATAGTGAATCAACGAGTCACATTTGCATCACTCCGTTCATCCAACGATATAAAAGCGGCTGCGATAGATAAGGAGGACGTATGAGCGAAATCGACAGGCGTGTACTGCAAACCATTGTGGAAACCGCCAATGACCACTTCTTCATTGTCAGTGGCGATGGGCAGATCTTGGATATCAGCCCCGGTGCTGAGGCGGTGTACGGCGTATCGCGAGAAGAGCTTCTTTCAAGCAGTGTTCAGCAATTGCAGGCGGCCGGTGTTTTGAAACCTTCCATTACCATGGAAGTGATGCGCACCCGCCAGCCTGCCCAGTTGATGCAAATCACCGGCACGGGCCGCCGCGTTATCGCAGAAGCCTACCCGGTGTTCGTTAACGGTACGCTAGAGCGCATTATCAGCCGCCCACGGGATTTAACCGATTTGCAGCTGCTGCAAGATGAGTATGCCCTGCTGCAAAAACGCTTTAGCGAGCACTTAAAACGCAGCCAAGCTGCGCCCGATGCCGAAGAGCAGGCGCTGGATGACGCGTTAGATAACTTACAGGTCAGAAGCCATGTGATGCGCGAAATTGCCCTGCTGCTCAAGCGTGTCGCGCCGTCGGATGCCAACGTCCTGATGCTCGGCGAATCCGGCGTGGGTAAGACCGCGTTTGCCAAGCAGCTTCACCGCTGGAGCCAGCGCTGCGACGGCCCCTTTATTGAAGTGAACTGCGCGGCAATCCCGGAAAATCTGTTTGAGTCCGAAATGTTTGGCTATCAGCCCGGCGCCTTCAGCGGTGCAGCCCGACAAGGCAAAGCGGGGCTGTTAGAACAGGCCGAAGGCGGCACGCTGTTTCTGGACGAAATCGGCGAGCTGCCGCTGCTGATGCAAACCAAGCTGCTTAAAGTCATTCAGGATGGCAGCTTGACCCGCCTAGGTGATACGCGCTCCCGTCGGGTCGATTTTCGCTTGGTAGTGGCAACCAATCAGGATTTGGGCAAGCAGGTAGAAGCGGGGCTTTTCCGCCTGGATCTTTATTACCGCCTCAACGTCATTCCCGTCACCCTGCCACCTTTGCGCGAACGACGTGAGGATATTCCCGACTTAGTGGAAGCGTGCTTACAACGGCTGAACCAGCGCTACGGGAGGCAGAAAATTCTCGGTAATCAAGTCTGGTCGACACTCATGGGCAGCGACTGGCCGGGTAATGTTAGGGAGCTGGAAAACTGGCTGGAAAGAGCCTGGCTTTCAAGCCCAACGGATCAAATCGAGGAGCCCGCCGCACTCCCTCACGCCGAGCAGCCACCGGCTAACTTGCCGAGCGCCTCGCCAGCAACGTCGGCAGTAGCACTCGACCCCCAGGAAACCCTCAAGCAGTACCTAGCGCGGCTGGAGCGTGAAACGCTTGAAGAGTTATGCCATACGCTACCCAGCACCTACGCCATCGCTGAACGGCTGGGCATCAGCCAATCCAGTGTGGTGCGCAGGCTGCAGCAGTACAGTCTTAACGCTCCCCAGCGCCAGCCCAGATAACACACGCGGTAGGCATAATTACACGCAGAGACTGTCAGGCCATCGACTCGCCCAAGCCTGACCGAGAAGGCAGGAGCTCTGAAAGCTTCCCAGGATCAGTTAATCATCCTCAAGCCATGACCCGTTCCAGCCGCTGCTTGCGCCGTTCCCAGTCCGGCATCACCTGCTCTAGCAGCTCGAAAAATGCCGGGCCGTGGTGGGGTTCGACGCGGTGGCAAAGCTCATGGGTGATCACATAATCGATGGCGTCCACCGGCGCTTGAACGAGACGGCGATTGAGCAGTAGGCGGCCGGCGGGAGACATGGACCCCCAACGCTGCTGAATCCGACGCACGATGATCCCGATCGGGCGAAATGACTGCGGCAACGCGAAGCGGGCCAGACAGTGTTCGAGCCGCTCCGGGAACTTGAGGTGCGCCCGCTCTCGATACCAGGCTTCGACCAGTTCGCGCGTCGTCTCAGGGCTGTGGGGCGAGGGGTCTGCACGACAATGAAGCCCCGGATCAGCTTCACACGCTTGTGCGTATGCGGGATCACTTTCAGGCGATACTGCCGTCCGAGGTAGAGGTGCGTCTCACCGGCGAGATACTGCCGCTCGGGTGTCCGCGGCAGGAACTGTGAGAAATAGCGCTGCTGCCGCACCACCCAAGCAGCGCGCTTGCGCAGCCTGGCCTCGATGGCCGCCAACGGCGTTTCCAAGGGGGCTGCGATCATCACCGAGGCGTCCGGCTCGACGGCGATTTCGAGCGTCTTTCTGGGGCGGCGTTTGACCTCGTAGTGAATCTCCTGGGCGCCATAGCGCAGGCAGTGACGTTCCCGAGTCATGCGTTGAACCTGGCGCGGGCGAGATTCATGATCTTCTGCTCCAGATCGTCCAGCACCTCGACCGGCAGATCGACACCCTTCTGGTCGCGGATGACATCGAAGAAGTAATCGTCGATGGCGTTGCGTAGATCGTTCTGCGCCACCTCGTTCGACCACAGATCGACGATCAGATGTGACTTGATGATCTCGATGATGTCCAAGGAGATGACGGCCGCTTCGTCGCCCGCCACCGTCGCCTCGTCCTGGGTCTGGAGTTGGCCGTCGAGAATACCGAAGAACGCCTGCCCATCCTCGTTGCCTTTGAGGCGTTCGGGCACGTGATGGCCGCGCTCCTTGCGAGCTATCTGGCTCGCCAGCTTTACCACGCTCTGCAGGTATTCACGTTCGGAGAGCCGCTGCTCGCGGTAGGCGCGAATCGTCTCTTCGAGCAGCTCCGAGAAACGTTTGTAAAAGGTCGGGTCCTCATCCATGTTCTCGGTGATCGCCCGCCGCGTGGCACTGGAGATGCGGTCGGCCTTCGAGGCGTTCGAGACCCCGCTCTCCTCGACCACCGCCTTCAGCGCATCGGGATCGTTGATGTTGACCACATCGATGATCGTCTCGGCGGGCATCGCCACGACATGATCGTCGAGCAGCTTCTGGATCTTGGGCTCGAACTCGCGGATATCGACCGTTTCCTGATAGCGGATCTGGACCGAGCGCTTGAGTTCCGAGAACTGCTGCCAGTCGCGCTTTAGGGCGTCCACTTTATTCTGGTCGAAGACGTCGAGCAGCTTGTCCGACGACAGCGCGATATGCAGGCAACGGCTGAAGGCGCTCAGGCGCGCATAGAAGTCCTGGCGGCGCGCTTCGTCGGCGAGATGTCGCTCGAACTGCTCCATGTCGCGCTTGTTGCGCACCGGCTTGAACAGATCCCACAGCTGATCGTGACGCTGAGGCAGCTTGCGGATCTCCTCGCGAACATCGTGCACCGTCCCGGTGAGGTCCGCCGCTTCGTAGCCCTCGAAGGCGTTGTAGGTGGTCAGCGCGCTGTCGAGCTCGCCGAGCAGGCCTTCGTAGTCGATGACGAAGCCGAACCGCTTCTCCGTATCCCCCTCCTCGAAGAGTCGGTTCACGCGCGCGATGGCCTGCAAAAGATTGTGTTCCTTGAGCGACTTACAAACATAGAGCACGGTATTACGCGGTGCATCGAAGCCGGTGAGCAGCTTGGAGACCACGATTAGGATTTCCGGATCGCCCGAGCCTTTGAAGGCCTCGACGATCTCGCGATTGTAGGCCTCCTCGGTTTTGTACTGCGCCATCATCTTCGCCCAGAAGTCGCGCACGAGATCTCGGGCGTCCTGGTCGACCTCTTCGTGTCCCTCGTTGTCGTCCGGTGGCGAGATGACGATGGCGCTCGAGACATGACCGATCTCGTCGAGTACCGCTTTGAAGCGGACAGCGGCGGCCTTGGAGGGCGCGACGAGCTGTGCCTTGAAGCCGGTCCCCTGCCAGTGCTGGCGATAGTGCTCGGAGATGTCGAACGCCTTGGCGCGGATTGCTTGCTCGGTCTTGTTCAGTGCATCCATGCGCGAGAACTTGCGCTTCAGATCGCGGCGCTGATCCTCGCTCAAACCAACGCTGATCTTGTCGAACCAGCGGTCGATCACCTGCCCCGAGACCTGCTGCTCGACCAGCCTGCCCTCGTAGAGCAGCGGCACCACGGATTCGTCGGCCACCGCTTCGTCGATGCCATAGCGGTGGATCAACCGGCCGAAGGTCTGTAGCGTGTTCTTCTCTTTCTTCAGCAGCGGCGTACCGGTGAAGCCGAGATAGCAGGCGCGGGGCAGCAGCCGGCGCATCTTGGCGGCAAACTGGCTATGTCCGCCGTAGCGGCCGGTCTGTGTGCGGTGGCTTTCATCGACCAGCACGAAGACGTTGGGATCGTCATCCGGCGGCTGGTTTTGCTTCAGCGCGGTATCGAACTTGTTGATGATCGTGGTGATCAGTGGCGTCTTGTCGCGCACGAGTTCGAGCAGATGCGCACCGGTTGTCGCCCTTACCGGTTCCAGATCGCAGGACTTGAACGTCCCCTTGATCTGCCGGTCGAGGTCGTCACGGTCGGTGACGATGATGATGCGCGGGTTCTCGATGCCGCTTTCCAGCGCCAGGGCACGACCCAGCATCACCATGGTCAGCGACTTGCCCGAGCCCTGGGTGTGCCAAATGACGCCGCCCTTGCGCGCGCCGCGAGTATCGTGTTGGCTGATGGTCTCGATCGCCCGCCGGATGCCGAAGAACTGCTGATGACGCGCGATCTTGCGCACACCGCCATCGAACACGGTGAAGCGACGGACCAGATCGAGCAGCCGTGACGGCCGGCACAGCGCGTAGAGCGTTCGATCCTGCTCGGTCACGGCGCGCTCGCCCTCTTCCCGCAGCGCCAGGAAATGGTCGCGGGCATCCGCCAGGCGGCCGGTATAGATCGCCTGCGCTTCCGCGATGCTCAGCGGCTGGTTGGCCGCCGCCAACAGTCGCTCGGCTTCGTCCTCGCTGGCGAGTTCGGCCATCTGCTCCGGGGCCGGTGCTGCCGTGGCAGGGAGTGCGCGCGCCATGACGGAGAGGGCATCCTCCGCGTCGTCCTCTTCCCGCCAGCCATGCCAGAACTTCGCTTTGGCACCGACGGTGGCATAGCGCGCCTCCACCCGGTTCATGGTCATCAGTAGCTGCGCAAAGTGGAATAGCTGGGGAATACCGTCTTCGCGCTGATAGCCGATCAGCTGACTATCGGCCTTCTTCAGGTGTTCAGTGGGCCGCTTGTTCTCGATCACCACGAATGGAATGCCGTTGACGAACGCGACGATATCGCAGCGTCGGGTCTGGCGAGACGCCGTCCGCTCGACCGCGAATTCGGCGGTGACGTGGAAAACGTTGTTCTCGGGCGTCTCCCAGTCGATATAGCGAAACGAGTGGCTCTTGGAGTCGCCATCGATGGATTTGGTGATCGTGGTGCCGAGCACCAGGGTGTCGTAGATCTCCTGATTGGTAACGCGCAGCCCCTTCAGCCGGTCAGGCGTGGGCTTTAGCCGACGCAGCGCCTCATGGGCATCCTGCAGGTCGAAGGGGTACTCTCGCCCGCGATGGGTGAAGCGGTTGAGGCGCATCGACTGCTCGATCAGGATATCGTCCAGCACCACGTTCTTAAGCCGCCCACCGCGCAGGCGCAGCGCCTCCGCCTGCGACAGCGGAGTGAAGCCCAGCGCCACCAGCAGCTGTAGCGCGGGAATCTGGGACTGGTGTTTTTCAGCGGCGTTAAAAACTTTGTTCATCATGATTTTGCCAGAGCTTTGCCGCCTGCTTCTTCGGACGTTGCAACCGAAGAGGTACGTCCTCTTCTTACCCCTGCCGAAGACGCCGGCTTTTCGATCAGTTCTATCGCAACGTCGAATCCCAATTTTCGGAGGCGTTCAACTGAAACTTGCAAACTTACCTTACTAAAAAATGGCAATCCCAAAGTCCCGTCGGCGTAGGGTTGGCGCATAATTCCGTAAACAATAGTGTATTTTTCGCGAACAACACGTTCGGTTGATTTTGGCAAATGGACTTCAAAACCTTTCTTCTCAGACTTAACAATTGAACGCAGTTTTTTCCTAAACTCTTTATCGCCTACGAAAGCCTCTGCACTGACAACACCCTGTGACCAAAGGTGGCTTATGGGGCCGGAAGAGTGGCCGTCTTTCAAGTGAATGAAGTGTTTTTTATCTGACAAAAAGTCCGCTGGCTCGAGGTTTGCATTTCGCACACCGGCGGGGTTGATTTTTTCCCTATCGAGCTTGAGAAGATCTGCTGCCCTAGTCGCAACCAGATTCGCGATGAGTTCTTGCTCATTATGTGCAGCGGTCTTTCCAATAATATTGACTGTGTCGATCTCATCAAAAAATTTGTTCACACTATCCTTGAATAATGCTTCGACCTGAAACCAGTTGCCAGCAAAAAGGATAAAATAAAGCGTGTCCGTTTTCGAGGTCAAAGACGCCTCGTGAATAAAGCAATCGTAAACTTTCCATTTTTCCGAGAACTGATCTTTGTCAGACGGCTTCGCGGAAATTCGATGTTTTTCCTTTATCTCTTTAATGTCGCCGGTGAATTTGCATCGATTCAGCTCACTTATATAGTCAGTTATTGCCAAGCTGTGAAATGTGGCCCCATGACTTCCAAAGCCATTGTAGTGAAGCTCACTCCCTTCGATATAGTTGGCCACTTCCGGTGGCGACATGTGAAGATCCACCGGATTACCCTTTCGCAACTCACCCAGATCTACAAATAACTTTTCGTCCAGCTGTTCGATGAGATCCTTTTCGATCACGGGTCGCAGGTTATCAACCCATTTAAAATCAGTTTTATAGTCTGTTTTTTCGTAAACCTTAAAGATCTCATTACATTTTTTCTGGACATCATTAATATCTAGCTCACAAGTGATAGATAAAGAATCCTTACCTGCAACAAAGCGTGCAAAACTTGGATCTTTAGGCGTACCACCTGCGACCCTCGCGACATCACGCAATCGATCAACGCCGAAGGCATTGACATCGCTATCACGGCTAGCCTGAACTCTTTTTTGGAATGTAACCGCATCTGGTGTTGCCAAATCCAGTGAACGTATATTGCTCCCCGGAACAGAGTTCAGCGTGACCTTCAATCCAAACTGTCGCTCAAACGCATCGTCGTTGAGGGCGATATGAATATGTCCGAAGCAGATGGCAGCGAATCTTGCCCCGATAGGGACGAAAATCACAGCACCTGCGCCACCTGTAAATATTTCGTCAGGTATTTCATTAGATCCTTCTTCGATGAAGGAGCGCCATTTAGGAGGGTTCGAATATATTTGTCCGACAAATACTGTCGCTCCCTCAATCAACTCCCATGGCCCTCGCTGAAGAGCGCGACCCGCGTTTGGGGCGAAGGTGTCAGTGAAGGCCCTTTCTATGTCTCGGCCTTCACGTAAAAGACGTATGTTGAGGGTGCGCACAGTCATCTTATTCCTCCATTTCGACTCGCCATTCGCCAGTTAGCAGCTTCTGCATCAACCCGCGCTTCTGCCGTGTAACAGCCTTGATCTCGCGTTCGGTCGCTTCCAGATCACCTCTTGCGGTGTCCAGCACCTCTGTAATCGCCTTCTGCTCGTCGAGTTCGGGCAGTGGTAGCTTCAGCGCGGCCAGATCGGCGTAGTAGGTGCGTTGGCGAACACTGCCCGAGCCACCGCTATTGATGTAATGCGCCCACCACGACGTTTTTCGCAGATGATCGAGGTAACCGGGATCGAGCCCGTCGGCGTTGCAGGCAAAGACAACGTAGTCGGGGCTGACCAGTACCTCTTCATCGCGTTGATTCATTGCGATGGAGCCGACATTGATGCGCATGGGGTTGTAGGCGAAGGCGCGAGGCGGCAGGCGCTTATAGCGGCTGATATCACCAGCGATGGTCTGTTCCCGCATCGGCACGACCCCCTGGGCCTTGGTTACTCCCATGACATAGTCGCGGCCGAGTCCATTGGCTCCATTTCGTCCGGTCAACTCATGGGTAACGGTCGCAAGGCGCGTCGGCGTCCACTGGCGTCGCGGGCCATTTGTGCAGAGGTTTCCGAAAAGGAGGGTCGCCCTTAGACTACCCAAGCGCTGTTCCTTCGCCGCTCTAAGCACAGCGAGCTTTTCGAGCGCTTCATCCCAAACCTGCAAGATATGAGCGATCTTGCGTTGCTCGATAAGCCGAATGGCTGGAATACGAATTTCTCGGATCAGCTCGCCGCTTAGATTTTCTTGTCCCCCAGAGTTCGAGAGTGCACGAATACGTGGATAGTCGCTCTGAAGAACATAGAAAAGGAATTTTTTATCGTAATCGGCTGTTGGAGTTATGGCAGCACAGGCTTGATTTGTAGCTGCGTCTAATCCCAAAATGCCAACTTGTCCTCGAGTTTTTCCTTGACCGTAAAGAGCTATAAGCAGCGTTCCCTTTGGGAAAATCTTGGCCGCTGAGTTTTTCAGCCCTTCTTCTGAAATCTGCTCCTTGGTGCTTGTGATAACCGAATAGTCTACTTCAGAGGTCGTCACCCATGGGATACCGCCTTTCTGCCAATAATTTGGCTTCTTCCGATTCGGTGTTCCACCTGCACTGATATTTGCCAAGCTGCCAAGTGGCACAGTTGCTATTTGAGAAGTTTGCTTACTCACTCCCACGCCCTCTCTTCCCTAACTTCGCAACGTCGGCAATACGCTTCAGCTCCTCAATGTCACCTGCTTCATCCGCCGCCTGCTGCTGGGCGGCCTTGCGCTTGGCATCGAACGCCTCGTAGCGCTCGTGGGCGATACGCTTGGCGGCTTCCGCTGAGATTGAGCCCGCGCCCTCCAGCTTTGGCAGTTCGTTGGCGGTCAGGAAGGTGTCGAGCACGCGCTCCCACTCTGCCAGCCGCATGGTCTGCCGTCGCGTCGCGCGCAGTTCGGCGGTGTTGAGGAAAGTCTCGACGATCAGGTTGAGCTCCTTGATCTCGGCCTCGGCCAGATAGTTCTTGGCCGTTCCCACATCGGCCTTGCGCGGTGGGCGCCCCTTGTCGGCGTTCTTCCAGGTCGTCAGGCCCATATTGGGCTGATCGGGATTGGCGCGGGCGCGAATCAGCTCGCCGGCGGTATGGCTGGTCACGGCGTTGAGCATCTTGTTCTGGATCGTGGCGTAGAAGGTGGGGACGGCCGGCGAGCTGGGGTCATAATCCTCGCTGAGCACCAGGATATCGCGCACTTTCTGATAGAAGCGTGCTTCCGAGGCGCGGATATCGCGGATGCGTTCGAGCAGCTCGTCGAAGTAGTCCCAGGCGGGATCCTTCAGGCGTTCGTCGTGCATGACGAAGCCCTTGACGAGATACGCCTTCAAGACCGCTGAGGCCCAGCGGCGGAACTGCACCCCGCGAGGGCTGCGCACGCGGTAGCCGACCGCCAGAATCAGCTCGAGGTTGTAGTGCTTGAGCGAGCGGCGCACCTGGCGCCCACCCTCGCTGCGAACTTGTAAGAATTCCTTACAGGTTGTCGCCTCGGTCAGCTCTTCATCGTCGTAGATCGCCCGCACGAGCTGGGTGATGCCCTGCGGGCTGGAAGCAAACAGCTCCGCCATCTGGCCCTGGGTCAGCCATACGGTGCCCTCCACGGCGCGCAGTTGAATCTCGGCCTGGCCGTCCTCGGTGGTATAGAGGATGATTTCGCCTTCAGACATCGACACCGAGCTCCTTCAAATAGCCGGCCATCTTCTTTCGAACCTCGGCCAGCTCACCTTCTATCCGTACGATGTCGCGCTGAACGGCGGCCACGTCGATCTCTTCTTCCGGCTCGAAGGTATCCACGTAACGGGGAATGTTGAGGTTGTAGCCGTTTTCCAACAGCTCCTCGGGGCTGGCGCGATGGGAGTAGCGCTCGATCTCGGCGCGGGTGCGATAGGTCTCCAGCACCTTGCCGATATGGGTGTCATCCATCACGTTCTGAGTCTTGCTCGGCGTGAATGCCTTGCTGGCGTCGATGAACAGCACGTCGCGGCGTGATTCGTTGGCGCCCCCTTCCTCCCGCGAGCGGTCGAAGATCAGGATGGCGACCGGAATCCCCGTGGTGGTGAACAGGTTGGCAGGCAAGCCGACGACCGTATCGAGCAGATTCTCTTCGATCAACTGCTGGCGGATGCGACCCTCGGCACCGGCGCGGAACAGCACCCCGTGGGGCACGATGACCGCGACGCGGCCGGATTGGCGCTTGGCAATCTCGATCATGTGGGTGATGAAGGCGTAATCGCCCTTCGATTTGGGCGGCACGCCGCGCCAGAAACGCGCGAACGGATCGGCACCGGCGTTCTCCGCGCCCCATTTATCCAGCGAGAACGGCGGGTTGGCGAGCACCACGTCGAAGCGCATGAGGTGATCGCTCTCCACCAGCGCCGGGCTGTTGAGGGTGTCGCACCACTCGATGCGCGCGGCATCCTTGGCGTGCAGGAACATGTTCATGCGTGCCAGTGCCCAGGTGGCGCCGTTGACCTCCTGACCGTAGAGGGCGAAGTTTTCGGAGCCGACCTCCTGGGAAGCCTGGATCAGCAGCGAGCCGGAGCCGCAGGCGGGGTCGCAGATGGTGCTGCCCGGCGCGGGCGCGGCCAGTTTGGCCAGCAGGCGCGAGACCGCCGTGGGCGTGTAGAACTCGCCGGCCTTCTTGCCGGCGTCCGAGGCGAAGCGCGAGATGAGATAGATGTAGCACTCACCGATGATGTCCTCGGTCACCCGAGAGGGGCGCAGGTCGAGTGCGGGTTTGGCGAAATCCTCGAGCAGATTCTTGAGTCGGCGGTTGCGGTCCTTGGGGCGGCCAAGGTTGGCTTCTGAATTGAAGTCGATATTGCGAAAGACCCCCTCCAGCTTGGTACGATTCGCGTCTTCTATCTGTTCGAGTGCGATATTGATCAGCTCGCCGATATTGGGCGCGCTGCGCTGTGCATGCAGATCGTAGAAGCTTGCGCCTTCGGGTAAGACGAAACGTTCGCGCTCCAGACGGCGGCGAATGCGTGCTTCGTCACCGCCGAACTGTTTGCGGTAGATTTTAACGTGATCATTCCAAAGATCCGAGATGTACTTCAGAAATAGCATAACCAGAATGTAATCCTTGTACTGGCCCGCATCTACGGCACCGCGGAAGGTGTCGCAGGCGGCCCAGGCGGTCTGGTTGATCTGCTGCTGCGTCATTTGATCGGTCATGGGGCCATTTCCTTGTGATCGGCGGCCATCGCGGCTTCGCCGAGAATGAGGCTCGATAGTCGTTCCCGGTGTGTGGCGAGTTCCCGCAACAGATGCACTTCCTGCCGCGCTAGGGCATTCAGTTCGACGATGCGCTGCTGTGTGGCAAGGTCGGGGACGGCGATCTCGAGCCGTTCCAGCACTTTCATCGGAATCATTCGCAGGCTCGTGCCCTGGGCTTCGGCACCAAGCCGACGCTGGGCGTCAGGTTGATTGATGGCCCAGGCCAGGTAGGACGGCAGCAGGTAGCTCGTATCGGGGCACAGGATGAAAAGAGGATTGACGACCAGTACGGGCTCCGTCAGACCATCGTCAATGGCGACGGCAGTGCTCGGCTCTCCCCGAGAGCGAAACACGACCTCACCGCCGGTCACGAAATAGCGAGCAGCAAGACCTTCTAGCATGTAACGCTCAAGCCGAGGCGCAGGCGGCATAGCGTCCGTAGCGATATTGCGCAATTGAAGCACTGGAACCCCTCCATGTGCGGCGGGTTCGAGACTGCTGCGCGCTGTATATCCTGAATGAATACTGCAAATCTCAGCGAGCATCATATATTTTTCTCTGTAGATCTTATACAGCAATATACCCCATCAATTTCAAAGCAAGCAATCAAAATTTTACGCAGTTTTTGACCTACAGAGATTTATATAGAAATTCAGGGCAAGAACAGCCTACCTCGAGCTGCGCGTTGCATCGTTTTTTCAACTGGTTATTCCTTTCTTCACCAAGTGTTCTTAGAAACACTAGACCGACGCTCATGAGAGATATCAGCACGGCTGAAGGGTACTGTATAGGTTGCTGTAGCCCCCATGGCTGCCGGGAGGATTCATGTACTAACAAACGCCATATAAGTGTCACGCAACGGAAACATCATTGACCCAATGTGATTGGCTATAGCCACTTTCAGTCTCGTGTAGAGCGCCAAGCCATGAGCCAACCGCAAATACGCCTTCAAAGCGTTTCTAAGCACTGGGGTGCGACCACCGCAGTGAAAGACCTTTCCTTCGATATACAGCCAGGGCAGTTCGTCATTTTACTGGGGCCGTCGGGCTGTGGAAAATCCACCACGCTTCGCATGATCGCTGGTTTGGAAGAAGCCAGCGGCGGGGAAATTCATGTTGGTGAGCGTGATGTGACACGCCTGCCACCCGGCGACCGAGGACTGAGCATGGTGTTTCAGTCCTATGCGCTGTTTCCACATTTAAGCGTGGCCGACAATATCGTGTTTGGTCTGCGCAGCCGCAAGGTAGCCAAGGCAGAACAACGTGAACGGCTCGCCAAGGTCGCCGAACTGGTCGATCTCACCGATTACCTGAACCGCAAACCGGCCCAACTTTCCGGTGGCCAGCGCCAGCGGGTCGCGCTGGCGCGAGCGATTATCTCCGAGCATCCCATCTGCTTGATGGATGAACCGCTGTCCAACCTGGATGCGCGGCTTCGCAGCGATATGCGCAGGGAAATTAAAGCCCTGCAATCACGACTCAATATGACGGTGGTTTACGTCACTCACGACCAAGTAGAGGCCATGAGCATGGGAGACCGTGTGATCTTGATGCAACAAGGACATATCGTGCAGGACGGCACACCCGACGAGCTTTATAACCAGCCCGCCAGCGCTTTTGCCGCCAGCTTTATTGGCAGCCCGGCCATGAACCTTTTGCCTCTTGTGCAAGGTAAAAAGGGGGCCGTTATTGAGGGCGAAACCACGACCCCGGTGGCACCCATGGAGGCCGCTGGAGGGCAGTTGGGTGTGCGCCCTGAAGATATCGAACTGCGACCAGCATCCGAGACAGGCATCCCGGCCCAGGTACTCAGCGATGAGTACTTAGGTGCCGACACCATTGCCCACGTCGCCGTTGGTAATCACACCGTGCGCGTTCGTCTAAGCGGTAAGCAAACGCTCTCTGGTAAGCCCTGCAAACTCTACTGGACGCCAGATAGCGTCCATTTGTTTGATCAACAGGGCCTGCGTCAGCAAGCGTTAGCGCCTCTTGCCTTACCCGCTTCGCATCGAAGCGTACCGCGCCCGCCCGCAGTGGGCTCGTTCCAACACTGACCGCTCTCATCCTGACAACATCACAAACACTTGTGGAGTCTCTCATGCGTTCTCAGTTCTCTTTTGCAATGACAGCCATGGCCGCAGCACTATTAGGCGCCGGCCACGCCAGCGCTAACAGTGTCGACTTAACGATGTACTATCCTGTTTCCGTGGGTGGTGCACTGACCGAGGTCGTTGATAACTTGGTGGAAGAGTTCGAAAGCGAACACCCTGACATCAACGTAGAAGCCATCTACGCAGGCAACTATGACGACACCCGAGTACGCGCCATGTCCGCCATGGAAGCAGGCGATACGCCTCAGCTATCGGTGCTGTTCTCCATCGACCTGTACGAGCTGATTGAGCAAAACGCCATCGTGGCCTTTGACGACCTCATCGAAACCGAGGAAGAGAAAGCGTGGCTGGATAGCTTCTACCCCGGCCTGATGGAAAACGGCCAGTTGGATGGCAAAACCTATGGTATTCCCTTCCAGCGCTCCACCATCGTCCTGTTCTGGAACAAAGACGCCTTTGAAGCCGCTGGCCTAGACCCCGAAACGCCCCCTGAGAACTGGGAAGAGATGGCTGAAATGGCCGCCACCGTGCGAGAAGCCTCCAATGGCGAGCAGTGGGGCGTGATGGTGCCGTCCACCGGCTACCCTTACTGGATGTTTCAGGCCTTCGCGTTTCAGAACGGCCATCGCTTGATGAGCGACGATGGTACTGAGGTCTACTTTGACGATCCCGCCGCCGTTGAGGCGCTAGAGTACTGGGTGTCGCTGGCCTCTGAGCACGATGCCATGCCCGATGGCACCATCGAATGGGGCACGCTGCGTCAAAACTTTATCGAGCAGTCTACAGCGATGATGTGGCACACCACAGGCAACCTAACGGCCGTGCGTAGCGAAGCTGATTTTGACTTTGGCGTCGCCATGCTACCTATGAAAACCCAGCGCGGCAGCCCTACCGGCGGCGGCAACTTCTACATTTTTGAAGATGCCAGCGAAGAAGAGCAACGCGCAGCGATGACCTTTATCCGCTGGATGACTGACCCCGAGCGCGCCGCCGAGTGGTCGATTGAAACCGGTTATATGGGTGTAAGTCCCGCCGCTTATGAAACTGATGCATTGAAAAGTTATGTAGAAGAGTTCGCGCCCGCCGCTGTTGCCCGCGACCAGCTTGAACACGGCACTGCCGAGCTTTCCACCTATCAAGGCGGCCGCATTCGTCGCGCTCTGGATAATGCCGTGCAAGCGGCTCTAACCGGCCAAATGACACCTCAAGAAGCGCTCAGCCAAGCACAGCAAGAAGCCGATAGCGTGCTACGCCGCTACGCTCGATAAGCGAATTAGCAAAGATTCAATGCTCGCCGGGGTACGCCCCGGCTTTTTCGACGCACGGCCAATTCATGACTCTAAACAACCATCGAAAAATGCAGCTGTACGGCACGCTGCTGTTGCTACCTGCCGCGGTATTGCTCGCAGCTTTTGCCTATTTGCCAACTATCACCACGCTGATTAACAGTCTATTCCTGCCTGGTTTTCGCGGAGCGCTCGCCGAGTTTGCAGGTGTCGAAAACTATCAAATACTGTTCGATGACCCGACTTTCTGGAAAGTGGCCAGCAACAATCTGATTTACGCGCTGGGTACGATTCCCACGTCCATTGCTCTGGCCCTCGGCATGGCGCTGTTCGTCAACGGAAAGCTGCCAGGGCGTGGGCTAGTGCGTATGGCCTACTTCACGCCGACCATTCTGCCTATGATCGCCGCTGCCAATATCTGGATGTTTTTTTACGCACCGCAAATCGGGCTGCTTAATGGCTTGCTAGATACACTAGGCTTTTCTGGCATCAACTGGCTGGGCGATCCAAGTATTGCGCTTGGGTCGGTCATCGTGATGTCCGTATGGAAAGAGGCCGGCTTTTTTATGATCTTTTATCTAGCGGCGCTGCAAAGTATTCCGCCAGAGCTAAAAGAGGCCTCCGACTTGGAGGGCACCAGCCGTTGGAGCTTTTTCTGGCGCGTCACCTTCCCACTACTCATGCCCACCACGCTGTTTGTATTAATCAACGCGCTGATCAATTCGGTACGGGTGGTAGATCATCTATTTATACTCACCAAGGGCGGCCCCAACAACGCCACCAACCTACTGCTTTACTACGTCTATGAGAACGCCTTTTCGTTTTTTGACCGCACCACAGCAGCCACCATTACCGTAGTGATTCTGCTAATACTAGCAGTGGTTGCCACGCTGAAGTTCACGATTCTAGATCGCAGGACGCACTACCAATGAATACCACCACTACCTATGCGCCCCGCTCCCATTTTTTCTCAATACCAGCGCTGGAAACGGTGGCTGCGTGGCTGCTGGCGGTTATTTGGATTTTCCCACTGCTGTACGCCTTTTGGGCCGCCTTCCACCCCAGCGAATTTATGGTGAATTTCGAGCTATTCGCCCCGCTCACGCTGGATAACTTCAAGAACGCCTGGGCTCAAGCGCCCTTTGCGCGCTACTACCTCAACACCTTTGCCCTCGTCACGGGCGTTGTCGTTGCACAGTTTGTGGTGTGTACGCTGGCGGCGTTTGCCTTTGCCCGCTTTCCCATTCCCGGTAAGAACCTGCTGTTCATGCTGGTGCTGATTCAGCTGTTCGTCTTTCCAGAAGTGCTGATCGTCGAGAACTACCGTATCGCCAGCGATTTGGGGTTGATCAATACTATCACCGGCATTGGCCTGCCCTACGTGGCCAGCGCCTTCGGCATTTTCCTGCTGCGCCAAACCTTCAAGACCATCCCCCGAGAGCTGGAAGACGCCGCCCGGATTGAAGGCTGCGGCTGGCTGGAAATTTTGTGGAAGGTCTACGTGCCGCTGGCCAAGCCCACCTATCTGGCCTACGGGCTAGTGTCGATCAGCCACCACTGGAACAATTTTCTGTGGCCGCTGGTGGTCACCAACTCGGTGGAGAGCCGCCCTCTCACCGTCGGGCTGGGTGTTTTTTCAGCACCAGAAACCGGCGTTAACTGGGCCACCGTCAGCGCCGCAACGCTGCTAAGTATTGCGCCGCTGCTGGTGGCCTTCCTGCTTTTCCAACGCCAGTTCGTGCAATCGTTTTTACGCGCGGGGATTCGCTAGCCAAACTCACGTGAGTTTTCGTGCGACAATTCTCCTTCACGCACACGACAAGGAGAGCAGCGATGCACGGCGACTCGGCAGCCCTCAAGGTACTGCAGGAGGTCTTTGGCTACGACCACTTTCGTGGCCCGCAGCAGGCCATCATTGAGCATGTGATGGCCGGAGGCGATGCGCTGGTGCTGATGCCCACAGGCGGCGGTAAATCGCTGTGCTATCAGATCCCGGCGCTGCTACGTGAAGGCACCGCGATTGTGGTCTCGCCGCTCATCGCGTTGATGCAGGATCAGGTGGCCGCGCTGATTCAGAACGGGGTGCGCGCCGCCTACCTCAACTCCAGCCTCGATATGCATGAGGCGATGGATGTGGAGAATCGCCTGCGGGCGGGCGAGCTGGATCTTCTCTACGTCGCGCCCGAACGGCTGGCCACGGCACGCATGCAGATGCTGCTGGAGCAGACCCACATTGCGCTGTTCGCCATCGATGAAGCCCACTGCGTTTCCCAGTGGGGCCACGATTTCCGCCCAGAGTATCGCCAGCTCTCCCACCTGCACCAGCGCTTTCCTAACGTGCCGCGCATCGCGCTCACCGCCACCGCCGATGTGCCTACCCGGCACGACATCATGGAGCACCTACAGCTTCAGGACGCCGCACTCTACAACAACGGCTTCGATCGGCCCAACATTCGCTACCATATCGCTGAAAATCAGGGCAATGCCAAAGAGCAATTGCTGAGTTTCATCCGCGCGCATCACGACGGTGAGGCGGGCATTGTCTACTGTCTTTCTCGCCGCAAGGTGGAGGAGACCGCCGCTTGGCTGGCACGCCAGGGGCTCACCGCGCTGCCCTACCACGCCGGGCTGCCCGCCGAGCAGCGCCAGCAGCACCAAACCCGCTTTCTGCGCGAAGACGGCGTGGTGATCGTCGCCACCATCGCTTTCGGCATGGGCATCGACAAACCCGACGTGCGCTTTGTGGCACACCTCAACCTGCCCAAAAGCATCGAAGCCTACTATCAGGAGACCGGCCGCGCCGGACGCGACGGGCTGCCCGCCGACGCCTGGATGGCCTACGGGCTTCAGGACGTGATCACTCTGCGCCAGATGCAGCAGGATTCCGGTGCCGCCGACCAGCAAAAGCGCATCGAACAGCAGAAGCTCGACGCCATGTTGGGGCTTTGCGAGATCATTAGCTGCCGCCGCCAGGCGCTGCTCCACTACTTTGGTGATTCATTAGACGAACCCTGCGGAAACTGCGATAACTGCCTCACCCCGCCTGACACCTGGGAGGCCACGGTGGCTGCACAGAAGGCGCTGTCGTGTGTCTACCGCACCGAACAGCGCTTCGGCGTGACGTATCTGGTGGATGTGCTGCTGGGCAAACGTAACGAACGTATCAGCCGCTTCGGTCATGACAGTTTGAGTACGTTCGGCATTGGCCAGGAGCTCACCGCCAGCGAGTGGAAAGCGCTCTTTCGCCAGCTAATCGCCAGCGGCTATTTGAGCGTGGATATGGAGGGCCATGGCGGTATCAAGCTCACCGCCAATGCCAAGCCCATACTGCGCGGCGAGCAGAGTCTCACCCTGCGCAAACCCAGCAAGCCCGCGCGGCGCAGCAGTAAGGGCGCCTCCGCTGCCAAGGGCCACGGCGTGCTGTGGGAAGCGCTGCGCCAGCATCGCAAGGCGCTTGCCGACGCCCAGGGCGTACCCGCCTACGTGATTTTCAACGACGCCACCCTGGCCGAGCTGGTAGCGCAAAAACCGCAGACACTGCAGGCGCTGGGCACCATCTCGGGCATCGGCGCACGCAAGCTGGAGGATTATGGCGAAGGCTTTCTGGAGGTGGTTCTGGCGCATCCTGATGAGCCTGCCGCTAGCGCCCCTGTGGGCAGCAGCGCTCTTGAATCTGCCGTGCTACTGCGCCAAGGGCTAACGCCGGAACAGGTCGCCGAGCAGCGCGGGCTGGCCGCCAATACCGTGTACCGCCATTTGAGCGATGCCATTCAAGGCAACGAACTGGCCCTGGAAGAGGTGGTCAATCTGGATCCAGCGACCCTGGCGCAGATTCGCGCGGCTTTTGAGCAGTTTCCCGGCCAGGGGCTGAAAGTGGTGTTCGAAGCGCTGGAAGGCCGTATTGATTACCCGGTTCTGCACTGCGTGCGGGCGTCCATGGCTGCTAAGGGTTAGGCTTTTTACGAAAAGTCGGCGAGCGTAGGCAGTTTTCGTAAAAGCCTAGCGCCATCCCCGCAGATGCTCGCCCCGTGCAATCGCCTCTGCGTCGAATACGCCGGTATCCAGAATCCAGGCAGTGACTAATTTGGCGGGCGTCACGTCGAAGGCTGGGTTCCACACCGGGGCATCGCTCGGTGCCCACACCACCTCGCCAAACGCGCCTGCGGCTCCGCGAACCTCCGCGCCATCGCGCTGTTCGATGGGAATCGCCGCGCCGGTCGCGCAGGCGGGGTCGACCGTGGTGTAAGGAGCGACCACGTAGAACGGCACCTGATGGTAGTGTGCCGCCACCGCCAGCATGTAGGTGCCCACTTTGTTGGCAAAGTCACCGTTGGCGCAGATGCGGTCCGCGCCGACCATCACCTTATCCACCTTGCCCGCTGCCATTAAGCTGGCCGCCATGCTGTCGGTGATTAGCTGGTAGGGAATGCCTAAATCGGCCATTTCCCACGCGGTTAAACGCCCACCCTGGAGCAGCGGACGGGTTTCATCGACATAGACATGCAGATCGATGCCGCGTTGTTTGGCGATGGCCAACGCGCCAATCGCGGTGCCCACACCGGCCGTGGCCAGCGCACCGGTGTTGCAGTGGGTCAGCACGCGGTCGCCGGATGCCAGCAAGTCAGCGCCCCGCTCGGCCATGCGTTGGCAAAGCGCGCGGTCCTCTTCAAACAGCGCTTTGGCTCGTTCGGCCAGGGCGTCAGCGCCCTGGGCAAAACAGGCTTCCATGGCGTCCAGGCAGTACATCAGGTTCACCGCCGTGGGGCGCGTCGCCCGTAAGCGGTCGCTGACGGCTTGCCACTCGGATTCGGGATGGCGAGCGGCGTACTGGGCCAGCACGAAAGCAGCGCTCAAACCAATCAGCGGCGCGCCGCGAATAGCGAGATGTTTAACCGCGTGCTGCCATGCGTCGGGAGAGTCGCAGCGCACCCACTCTTCGGCTTGGGGTAGCCGGGTTTGGTCCAAATACTCAAGCGAGTCGGCATACACCCGTAAACTGCGTGACTGTAAATTGACCATGAGGGGCTCCTTGATAATGGGGCAAGCAGAACAGCGGCACGGCTTATCAGGCGCGAAGCTTATCATATAGAATGGCCGCCACTAGACGAGGCGATGCTGACCCGATGAACACCTTACACACCGAACTGCTGGACGCCATTTCCTGGGCGGCGCAGCAAGGCTGGACGCCCGCCACCGGCGGCAACTTTTCTGCCCGTACCGAGGCGGGCTATTTAGTCACCGCCTCCGGGCGGGATAAAACCCGTATCCAGGCGGATGACCTGCTGCTGTGTGACCTGGAAGGCCGCGTGCTGGAAGGCAACGGCAAACCCAGCGCCGAAAGTGACCTACACGCCGCGCTGTACCGGCTAGACCCCAGCATTCACTGCGTGCTGCACACCCATACCGTCGCCAGCACCGTGCTGTCGCGGCGCTTTCCCGAAGGCATTGAGCTAAGCGGCTTTGAGATGCAAAAAGCGTTGGCGGGTAACGTGACGCATGATGCGACGATTCTTTTGCCGGTGGTGCCCAACTCCCAGGATATGGAGGAGTTAGCCGAGCATGTTCGCCAAGGCTGGCCGATGCCCTGGGGCTTTTTGGTCGCGGGCCACGGTATTTACGCCGTGGGCGACAGCATTGCCAGCTGCCGCCGCCACCTGGAAGCAATCGAATTCTTACTTGCCTGTGTACTGGAAGAGAGCCGGTGGTCCCAATGAGTAACCCAACCGTTCGCGCCATCGTGACCGATATCGAAGGTACCACCACCGATATCCACTTCGTTCACAAAGTGCTGTTCCCCTATGCCTACGCCAAGCTGCCTGACTTTCTGCGTGAGAATGCAGAAGCACCGGCGGTGGCCGAGCAGATTGATGCCGTGCGCCATGAGATGCAGGACGCCGACGCCACACTGGAAGCGGTGATTGCCACCCTGCTGCACTGGATCGACACCGACCAGAAAGTGACGCCACTCAAAGCCCTGCAGGGCATGGTGTGGGCCGACGGCTACCAGCGCGGCGACTTCACCGGCCATTTATACGCGGATGTTGCTCCGGCGCTGCGCCAGTGGCAGGCCGCAGGCGTGGCGCTCTATGTGTACTCGTCAGGCTCGGTGCAGGCGCAGAAGCTGCTGTTTGGCTACAGCGACGAGGGTGATTTGACCCCGCTGTTCAGCGGCTACTTCGACACGCACATTGGCCATAAGCGCGAGGCCATGGCCTATCAGCGCATTATCGAGGCGCTCGATCTACCTGCAGAGTCGATACTGTTCCTGTCGGATGTGGTCGAAGAGCTGGATGCGGCCAAGCAGGCGGGTATGCAAACCCTGCAGCTCGTGCGCGAAGGTACTCAGGCAGGTACTGTACACGCCTGTGTCGAAAGCTTTGCCGACATTGCCCTTTAACGGCTACGTTCACCCCTTACCTCTTAGGAGCGTCTTTATGTCCCAACTGAAAGTCTTTGCCGATCAACATCCTAATGATGCGCTGCTGGACACCACGGACGGCGAACAAATTGCCGCTGAGCTGAACCGGGTAGGCGTTCTATTTGAGCGCTGGGCAGCGCCGGGCGAGATTGCCGACGATGCCACCCAGGAGGAGATTCTGGCGCTCTATCAGGAGGACATCGACCGGGTCAAAGCCAAAGGCGGCTACCAAACCGTCGACGTGCTGCACATGGTGCCCACCCACCCAGACAAAGAGGCGATGCGTCAGAAATTCTTGAACGAGCACCGCCACCATGAAGACGAAGTGCGCTTTTTCGTGAAGGGCCAGGGGTTGTTCTGCCTGCATATCGACGACAAGGTGTATCAGGTGCTCTGCACCCGCAACGACCTGATCAGCGTGCCTGCCAATACCCCGCACTGGTTCGATATGGGCCCCGAGCCGGAATTCACCGCGCTGCGCTTCTTCGACAACGTGGAAGGCTGGGTGCCCCACTGGACCGACAGCGATATCGCCGGGAAGTTTGATCGTTTGGATCAGCTTTAACGTGTGAAGGCGGCTATCGCCGCCCTCGCGGGTGCCTCATTTGCTCGTACCTCGCAAGATTCGTTACGCCGCGCTACATGGCTTCGCCGAACTCCAGGTGGGGCATTCGTAGCGTGGCGTAAGCGGAGCGCACCCGCGAAGCACCGCAAAGCGGTGCCGAAGGTGCCACCTAAAGTGCTTACAGCACTGATTTCTGATTGTATGCCTTGGCTAAAGCCACCAGCGCCTTGAGATCACAGTAAGCTTGCGGCTCCATGATTAGCGCTTGGCCCATCAGCACGTTGCGTGCTTCCAGCTTGGCGCGCAGGGCGGTGTCTTCGATCTCTTCGAAGTCGGCGTTGTGGGCCAGCGACAGTACGCGGCGGTGCATTTCGATGCCGCAGTAGGCCAGCGCATCTTCACGGATTTCTTCCAGCAGCGCGTCACAGGCGTCGTCGGCGCTGTTGCCCTGCTCTTCAAATAGCGACCTGGGGAACAGAATACCGGTGCGCTCGGTTTGCCAGAGGTGGCGAAACTCCTCATCGAAGCGGGTAAAGCAATCGGTGATCACTTCTAAAATCCACGATTGATAGGCATCAAGATCGCTCGCTGCACGGTGGGCGGGCTGGCTAAAGTAGGCCATGAAGAAGTTGGCTACCGCCATGCCCAAGTCGAACGCCATGGGGCCGTATTGAGAAAATTCAGGGTCGATGACGCGCACGCTGGTGTCGGTGGCCATGATGGAGCCAGAGTGCAGGTCGCCGTGCAGCATGGTCTCGGTGTTGGCGGTGAACTTCATCAGCAGCCGCTGCACCTTGGCTTTCAGGCGCGCGTTGCGGCGCAGCTCGTCCACCACGGGCGATAGCTCGGGGGTGTGGCGGTTCATCTCCGCGCCGTAGTAGGGGTCGGTAAACACCAGCGATTCGGTGATCGCCGGAATCGCCACGTTGCCAGAGAACAACCCGACATCAGCTTTCTTATCCGGGCTTGCCATGGAAAGCTCAGAGCCGCGAAACGCCGTGCGCGCACAGAACTCACCCAGAGTAGCGCCCAACTCCGCCACGCGTTCGCCGCTGATCAGCTTGCGCCGCAGAATGATATGGGGGTGCAGGTACTCCATCACGATCAATGCCTGGGGCTTGTCGAAGTAGTACACCTCGGGGGCCACGCCGGGCGCCCGCGTGGCTTGACGCACCAGCGCGTAATATTCGAAATGGGCGCGATAGAGCGGCAGCGGCCAGCTCTCGCCCACCATGCGCACATAGGGCAGCGCCTGCTTGACCACCACGCTGCCGGTGCTGCCCGTCACGATGAATACCAAGTTGAGGTTGCCATCGCCCACTTCACGGATGTGCCACTCGGCGGGGTTGCCGCCCACGCGGCTGGCGACGGCCTCCACACCGCCTAGCCGCTGGCCAAGGGTATCCACTCCCAACGCTTGATAGCTCTGCTCGTCTGTCACCGATGATTCCTCACACAAAATGGATGTGTGTTTGTCATACCCAGTAATGGTTGTCAAATTCGCTTCCACCTCTGGCCACGTAAAGCCTCATAACGCGGGAAATGTTAAACAATGCAACGCCTATGGATAACTCTTGTAGCAGATTTATAGTAATACCTGACTAACCCAATCAGGTACTCCATCATGAAAAACAATGGCCCAGTGACCCAGGTGGAACACCCTCTACGCGAAGATGATGTGCTGATTTCTAAAACCGATAACAGCAGCTACATCGCCTACGCGAACCATCGCTTTGTCGAGATCAGCGGCTTCGAGTATGAAGAACTGGTGGGTTCACCCCACAATATGGTGCGCCATCCAGACATGCCCGCGCCCGTGTTTGCCGATATGTGGAACGACCTTAAAGCGGGCCAGTACTGGAGCGGATTGGTCAAAAACCGTCGAAAAAACGGCGACCATTATTGGGTAAGGGCGAACGTGGTGCCGATTCGGGAAAATAACCAAGTGACCGGCTTTGTGTCGATCCGCGTCAAACCCTCCCAGGCAGAAGTCGACAACGCCGAGCATATCTACCGCGATATCCGTGAAAACCAGGGGCGCTTTACGGTCAAGCATGGCGAAGTCATGGCCCGCAACCCGCTCAAACGGCTGGTCAGCGCTACTTGGTGGGCCCCTCGGCTCGCCAACGTCGCTGGCGTGCTGTTTACCTTGGCGGCCACTGGCGCGTTAATGCTGGCTAGCGCTTGGTGGCTGAGCAGTCAGGTCACAAGCGGTGTGCTGGCTCCGCTGCTCGCGATGATCTTTGTCACCGGCTTACTGCTCAGCGTCTACCAGTGGCGCCAGGCGCGCCGACTGCGTCGTTTCCTGCACAAAGCCAACGACTTCGCACTGCAAATCGCCGCCGGTGACTTGAATGCGCAGGTGCCCACCGTGGGCAATGCCGCCATGGATAACACACTGGCAACCATGAACTTCATGCGCCGCTCGCTGGACGCGCTGATTGGCGACCTGGATCAGCGCATCGCGCAAGTCATGCCCTCGGTGGAAGAGCTTTCCCGCCATAACCAAGCCATGGGCAACCGAGTCGACCAGCAAGCATCTGCCGTGCAGCAAACCGCCGCCAGCGCGGAGCAAATCGCCTCTACCGTGCGCCAAAGTTCAGATAACGCCCAGCTTGCCAGCCAGGCCTCGGTGGGGAACGTCAGCGAAGTCGACAACGCGGTGGCGATTATGCGTGAACTGGCCGATGCGATGGAGGGCATCACCGCGACTTCTCAAGACATGGCGGGCATCGTCAAAACGATCGATAACATTGCCTTCCAAACCAACATCTTGGCGCTGAATGCTTCCGTAGAAGCGGCCCGAGCCGGTGAGCATGGCCGAGGCTTTGCGGTGGTCGCTGAAGAGGTACGACGCTTGGCACGCCAATCCGCTGAGGCCGCCCATCAAGTACAAACGCTGATCGAGACCGCTCGCCAGCGTATTGAAGCCGGACAGCATAAAGCCGGTTCAGCGGGCGATGCCATGGGGCGCATTCGCCAAGCCAGCCATAACGTGAACGACTTGATGGAAGAGATTCGTGCGGCTGCTCGGGAGCAGAGCGAGGGCATCGCGCAGATCAGTCAGGCCATTTCGCAGATCGACCGGGGCACCCAAGAGAGTGCGGCCAGCATGGACGCGTATCTGAACGCCGTCGACGTTCTCTCTCGCGAGGTCAATCACCTGGCGCACAGTGCCCATGCCTTTATGCCGGTCACGAATGCGATGGCTCCCACACCCGCGCTTCCTCAACCCGCCAACAATGTGTACCGACTCCCCGTGGCTGAAAAACCGCGCGCCTTCCCCCGAGCAAAAGCCGTGTAACTCTGCGCTGCGGGTGGCATTTGCCACCCGCAGTGGTTTACCTCAAGCGCCATCCCAGTAGGGAACGTCGCCAATCGTGCTCTCTAGATAGGCCATGAATACCGACACCTTCGATGAGCGCAGGCGGTTTTCAGGATAAATAGCGTAGATGTTGTCCAGATAGCCATCTTCAGACGCTTCCCACTGCGTTAGTAACGGCACTAACGTTTGCTGGCGCAGTGGCTCGAAGAGTAGCCACGAGGGAAACATCACCACGCCCTGCCCCGCCATCGCCGCTTCCACTAGGCTTTCAGCATTATTAGCGACCAAATTCCCCGACAAAGCGTAACGCACCGCCCGTGGTGCGTGGCGTTCCTGGAAGTACCATAGCTGCGTTCCCTTGCTGCCTTTATACAGCAGGCAATTATGTTGGCTGAGTTCCTCTGGCGACGCAGGCGCGCCGTGTGTTGCCAGATAATCCGGCGACGCGCAGACGATAAAACGCTGCCGGGCGATGCTGCGGGCCACCAAGCTTGAATCCGCGAGCGTCCCCACGCGAATCACTACATCAGCCCCCTCTTGCACCGGATCGATAAAACGATCTTCCAGCGTTAAATCCACCTGAATGTCCGGGTATTGCTGCTGAAACCGCGCCAAATGCGGGGCGATATGGCGTCGCCCGTAGGCCACGGGCGCGTTGATGCGCAGCACGCCTTGAGGATGCTGCGCGCCGCCCATCACCTGCTCAGTGGCTAGCTCCAACCGCATCAGCGCATCGCGCACTTCGTGAAAATAGCGCTCCCCTGCCTCGGTGAGCTTGACCGCACGGGTATGGCGATAGAGCAAGCGTTGCCCCAGCGCCCGCTCCAGGCTAGCGATGTGTCGAGAGGCCGAAGAGGTAGGCAGCCCGTAGTAACGCGCCGCTTCCGAAAAACTGCCGCTGGCGGCCACGCGCACAAACAGCCGCAGCGCCAAGAGACGAATCGAGTTGTCCAAAATGCACTAGTCCTTTGCTTTTTTAGCGCATTGTAGCAATAAGGCTTCCTCTTTAGAGTGCTGCCTCTTCATAAGAAGGGAGCAACACATGCAACACGCACTGATTCTGCTGGGCGTACTGATCGCCGGTATGGGGTTATCCGTTGAAGCGGGGCTGTTGGGCCCGCTTGGCGAGCAGGTAGGTCACCTTTCCGCCACGCTCTCCATTTTTATGGTAGGGGCGCTGCTGCTGTCACTGGCGCTGTTGTTTTCGCCCAAGCGCAAGTTGGGTGCGCTGTTCAAACAGCCGCGCTGGCTGTTAACCGGCGGCGTGTTAGGGCCGATGTACGTCATTATTTTAACGTTGGCCACCCCGCTAGTAGGCGTCGGCATGACCATGGTCGGCATTTTGTGCGGCCAGGTAGCGGCCAGCTTAGCCATTGACCATTTTGGCTGGCTCGGCAGCGAACGTCGCCAGGTGGATGGCTACCGTTTAGGGGCTCTTGCCATGATCCTTGTCGCGCTTTGGTTGATGTAATAGGAGAGACACCATGCTTTTACCCATCGTATTTGCTCTACTGCTCGCAGGCGGCGCAGTCTTGGCCGCTCAATCCTCCATTAACGGCCGTTTAGGTGCTCACACCGGCGTGCTGGAAAGTGCCTGGCTAACGTTTGCCGTGGGTGCCGTGCTGACTTTTTTGCTGATGTTCTTTTTTGAGCCGTCCCACGAGGCGACTCTGTTTAGCGTGCCCAAGTGGCAGCTCACGGGGGCGCTGTTTGGGGTGGTGTATATGCTCGCGATCGTCTTTGCAGTGCCCCGTGTTGGTACTGCAGCAGCGACGGTCTCGGTGATTTCCGGCCAGCTGTTGATGAGCTTATTGATCGATCACTTTGGATGGCTCAATAACGCCGAACGGGCGCTGGATGGGTCACGCTACGTGGCGATGGTGCTCTTGCTGTTGGCTATTGTATTGATCTACCTAAGCCATCGCCGCTCAGTGCATCCCGTGAGTTGATCATCACCACCCGGTTTCGCCCTTGGCGCTTGGCCTCGTAAAGCGCCTGATCGGCGGCTCGGAATAGCTGCGAAGCGCTCACATCCTCTGTTGGCTGCAGCACCGCGCCTCCTACGCTAATGGTGACGTTGGCAGGCACTGCACCGCCATGGTGGGGCAACTGCAGCGCCTCCACCGCGTGACGTAACTGCTCGGCTTGGGCCAGCACCGTCTGATGTGACTGCCCCATGCTTAACACTACAAACTCCTCTCCGCCGAAGCGCGCCACGACGCAGGCGTTGTCCGCGTGGGCACGCAGCGCGCTGGCGACTTGCTTGAGGCAGTGATCGCCCTGCAAATGGCCGTAGTGGTCGTTATAGGCTTTGAAACAGTCGATATCGATGACCATCAGGCCCACCGTGGCGCGCGCTTCCACGGCCTGCTGCCAATAGAGGTTAAACAGGGTATCGAACTGGCGGCGATTGGCTAACTCCGTCAGTGGGTCTGTTAACGACAGTTTGGACAGCTCCGCGTTACTGCGCAGCGCGTGTCCGGCTCGATGGGTTTCGCGCAGCAACAGCAGGTAGGCCTTGCGTTCGCTGGCTTCTAACCGATAGTTGGCGATCAGTGTGAAGATCGCTTTGGCACACAGTGTAAAAATCGCGAGCCGTTTGACCTCGACCGGCATCGGCTCATACCCCGCAACGAAGTACACCATGATGGCGACGCTCAGAAGTGACGACACCAGCGCATACTGAAAGCGCAGGGAGTAAAGCACATTGCCAACGACCAAAATCAGGCCGAACGAGAAAATATCCAAATAGGAGTATGGCGACCGAGAGGATATAAAGATCACGCAAGAGGCCACCATGGCCACCACAACGGTGCTCGCCATTAGGGTTTCTCGTGCGCCCCCTGAGACGCCTTTGTAAATGGCCCACAAGATGGGTAAACCAAAGGGAATGACCACCAACCCTCTTATTAGCACAGAGAGCCAAAATTCATTAGGTCGAAAGCTATAGTCATTGATGAGGAACAGACTGTAAATCAGCGCGGCGATCAGACCCGCCACCACCATGTTGCGGTTTCGTTGGGGCTGGGTGTCGCTCTCGAAGCGCACCTCTAACTCATCGGCAAAACGCAGTTGCCAGCTGGGCCGCACCAGCTCACGCTCAATGGCGTTGTGAAAGGAGTCACTGGTCATGCATACCTCGTTGAGTCCCGGCGTCTCTCGACTATCCTGACGGAACAACGTGACGAAGAGACGAAACGCGCACTGACGAGTAGGTAAACGCTTACTACGCTTAACGCGGTTAGGCTAGCCCCTTTGTGACACACAACCGTCAGAACGATCAACGCTTTCTTCGCGCTATTTCTTTCACCTGACCCGTAACGGAGACCCTATGACGCGTCCCACCACCGCCTCTCATCACGACCTGACCTTCACCATGGGGCATGAGGAGCTGGTGATTCACCGCCGCTACGAAGTGCTCAGTATTCTCAACGATTTCATGCTGGGACTGTGGTTTGCCATTGGCAGCGTCTGCTTCTTTTATGACGGCACCGTCAAAACCATCGGCGTCTGGCTATTCGTGATTGGCAGCCTGCAACTGCTGATGCGCCCAGCCATCCGCCTGCATCGCTACATCTATTTCAAGCGGCTGCCGGACGAGCAGCACGATGCCTAACCTGCGCTCATAAAGCGCACGCCTTGGGCGGCTAACGGGCTTCTTAAACGATCGGGCAGCGGGCTGTCGGTAATTACCGCGTGATAGTCTGCCAGCGAACCGGCGGCGCAGCGCAGCGGTAGGTCGAACTTGGTCTTATCCAGCACTAAAATTCGGTACGCCGCGTGGGCCAGCAGCGCCTCACGGGCCATTACTTCGTCGTCGTTGTAGTCGTAGAGCTGGCCGTGACTATCCATACCGCCCACAGAGACAATGCCAATATCCACTCGATAACGCTGAAAAAAGCGCCAAGCGTCGCCACCAATCACATCCTGATCACGGCGGCGTACGCGGCCTCCGGCCACCACCAGCTCACACTCCAGCGCGCATAACTTGATCAAAGCGTGCAGGTTATTGGTCATAATCTGCAGTCCCTGCTTGTCCCGCAGCGCGTCGGCTAGCTGCTCTACCGTCGTCCCCGTCCCCAAAAAGAGCGACTGGTGATTAGAAATCAACGACGCCGCCTGCCGTGCAATATGCCGTTTGCCTTCCTGATTGACGATTTGGCGCTGGTCGTAACCCACATTCTCTTGATCAGGAAAGGGCATCACCTCGCCGTGGCGGCGCAGAATCAACCCCTGCTCAGCCAAGACGCGAATATCCCCCCGCAGGGTTTGCACGGAGACGCCAAAGTGATGGGCAAGCGCTACCAGCGTTTGCCGCCCCTCTCCCCGCACGCGCGCCAACACGGCACGCCGCCTTTCTGTCACGTTCATGCTGCCCCCACCTTTCTCTTTATCGTGCTTGCTGGCAAAACGAAAAAAACTTTCCCGCCAGCGAAAGCTAACCGCTATCAAACGAAAGCGTAGTGTCACGATGTTGTAAGCCGATGACAGTAGTGTGGTGGCTGTTCACCTACTGGAGGTTTTCCCGATGTTGAAGCGCTCGTTGTGTTCCGCCGTGACTCTCGCAAGCATTGCCCTCTCCACGTCGTTGCTCGCTGATGACAAGCTGGTGCTCTACACCAGCCAGCCGAATAGCGATGCGCAGCAAACGGTCGATGCGTTCCAAGCCGCCTACCCGGAGATTGAAGTGGAGTGGGTACGCGATGGCACCACCCGCCTGATGACACGCTTGCGTACAGAGCTGGCTGCCGGTGTCAGCAATCCTGACGTGCTGCTGATTGCCGACAGCATGACCATGACCTCGCTGAAACAAGAGGGCCATCTGCAGCCCTACCTCAGCCCTGAGCGCGATGCCTACGACGAAGCGCTTTACGACCCAGAAGGCTACTTCTACGGCACCAAGCTCATCACCACCGGTATCGTTTACAACACCGGCGCCGAGCAGCAGCCCCAACGTTGGGAAGATCTGACCGGACCTGAGTACGAAGGCCTCGTCACCATGCCTAGCCCGCTGTACTCCGGCGCGGCGCTAATTCATATGGCAGCCATCGGTGAAAACCCGGCATTAGGGCTTGAGTACTACGAGGCACTACAGGCCAACCGCACGGAAGCACAGGGCGGTAACGGCGGCGTGTTCAATGCGGTGGCCGCAGGCACCAAGCCCTACGGCATCGTGGTGGATTTTCTACCCATCCGCGAAGCCGCGAAAGGCTCGCCCGTGGCGTTTGTGTTCCCTGAAGAGGGCGTGAGCGCCGTCACCGAGCCCGTTGCCATTATGCAAGAGGCTGAGAACCTAGACGCCGCTCAGAAATTTGTCGACTTCGTGCTCTCCCAACCGGGGCAAGAATTGGTGAGCCAGCAGGGCTACCTGCCTGCTCACCCGGATGTGACGCCACCAGAAGGCTTCCCTGAGCGCAGCACGATCAACCTCATGCCGGTGGATATCGAGCAGGCGCTCGAACAGGAAGAGACGCTCAAGCAGCGCTTTAGCGATCTGTTCGGCGGCTAACCATGACCCCTTCGCTCAACCTTGGCAGCCAGCATCGCTGGCTGCTTAGCCTGATCACCCTACTCATCGTACTGCTCAGCCTCGCGCCCAGTTTGCGACTACTCATCGAGGCATTGAGCGACCTTGGCCAGGGTAGCCAAGCGCCGCTGTGGAAGGTGCTCAACGCTGCCAGCACGTGGCGTGCGCTGTGGCACAGTGTGTATACCTCGGGCCTCGGTATGCTGATTGCGCTGGTGCTGGGTAGCCTGTTCGCGTTTGTGATCACATTGACGGACATGCGCGGCAAAGCGTGGCTAGTGTTCTGCTTTATGCTGCCCATGATGATCCCGCCCCAAGTCACCGCTCTGAGCTGGCTACAGCTGTTTGGCCCCGCCAGCCCCTTGTTAAAAAGCATCGGCATGGCCCCGCCACTAGGCAGTCCGCAGCCGCTCTACTCCGCAGAGGGTATTGCGCTGCTGCTGGGCATTCAGAGTGCGCCCCTAGTCTTTTTGGCGCTACGCACGTCTCTGCTGTCCCTGCCACGTGAATTGATTGAAGCCGCACGCATCAGCGGCGCGCGCCAAACTCAGGTGTGGGGCCATATTGTCTTACCCATCACCCGCCACGGCCTGATTGCCGGGGCCGCCATGGCGTTTATCTCTAGCCTGGGTAACTTTGGTATTCCCGCGATGCTGGGAATTCCCGCCGGTTATTACGTGCTGCCCACGCTGATTTACCAGCGCATGGCCAGCTTCGGCACCGGCGTACTGGCAGAGATGGCGGCGCTTTCTCTGTTGATCGGCATCCTGGCGCTGGCAGGCGTGGCCTTGCAGCAGCATTGGATGAACCGCAGCCGGTTTGGGTTAGGCGGCCATAGCGGCCGCGCCCACGATTTTTCGCTAGGCCGCTATCGCCCCCTCGTGACGGCTTTGCTGGTCGGCGTCCTGCTGGTGATTCTGGTCGCGCCGCTGGCCGCGCTGGTGGTGAGCTCCTTGGTGCCTGCCATGGGCGTGCCACTGAGCGTTGAGTCCATCACGCTCAATGCCTATCACGAAGTGATTGGCCGCCAAGGAGCCACTTGGCGGGCAGTGCGTAACAGTCTTTGGCTGGCAGGCGGTGCCGCGCTGGTACTGATGCTATGCAGCCTGCCGCTCGCTTACCGCCTACAGCGCCTTCCACCGCGCCTGCAGCAGCTCACCCTTAGCGCTATTGAGCTACCGTACGCGCTGCCCGGCGTAGTACTGGCGATTGCCTGTATTTTACTGTTTGTCCGCCCTTTACCGCTCATCAACCTAGCGCTTTACGGCACGCTCGGATTGATCTTTGTGGCCTATCTGGCGCGCTTTTTGGTGGTCTGCCTGAAACCGGTAAGTGCCAGCTTGGCCCAGCTAGATCCCTCACTGGAAGAAGCCGCTCAGCTGGCGGGCGCAGGCCCCTGGCGTCGGCTCATCACCATTCTTTTACCGCTGATTGCGCCCTCGCTGTTTGCCGGCGGGCTGCTGGTATTTTTGCTGGCAGTGAATGAACTGACCGTCTCCGCGCTGCTCTGGAGCGCCGGCAATGAAACCCTGGGCGTACTGATTTTCAACTTAGACGAGGGCGGCGAAAGCGTGCTGGCATCGGCAGTTTCTGTGCTGGTAGTGATCATGGTCGCCTCGCTGATGCTATCTCTCAGCCTGCTGGCCCCGCGTCTACCTAAAGGAGTCGTGCCGTGGCAGGGCTAGCTATTCATCGTGTGACCAAACAGTTTGGCGATCACCGGGCGGTTGATGATCTGTCGCTGGAGATTGCCCCCGGCGAGTTTGTGGCCCTACTCGGTCCCAGCGGCTGCGGCAAAACCACCATGCTGCGCATGTTGGCGGGGTTTGAGCAGATCAGCAGCGGCACCGTCACGCTCAACGGCACGCTACTCGCCAGCGACCAGCACCATGTGCCCCCTGAACAGCGCAACATGGCGATGGTATTTCAGTCGTACGCCCTCTGGCCGCACATGAGCGTGGCCGATAACGTGGGCTACCCGCTGAAACTGCGCCGCGTTCAGGGCAGCGAGTATCAGCGCCGAGTCGCCCACGCGCTGGAGCAGGTTGCGCTTACTCCCTACGCCCAGCGCGCTCCACAGGAGCTCAGCGGTGGCCAGCGCCAGCGGGTAGCGTTAGCGCGCTGCCTAGTCACCGACCCAGACGTGGTGCTGCTCGATGAGCCGCTCGCCAACCTGGACCGCAACCTGCGCGCCTCTATGGAGCACAGCTTTGTCGACTTCCACCGCCGCACCCAAGCCACCATGGTGTACGTGACCCATGATCAAAGCGAAGCCATGGCAATGGCGGATCGCATTGCGGTGATGCGTGACGGCGCGCTGGTACAGTGGGCAACGCCTAAAACGCTCTACCGAGAGCCGCGTAGCGAATGGGTCGCACGGTTTATCGGCCAAGGTAGCCAACTAAAGGTCGCAGGCGGCGCACCGGGCCAGCGACTAAGTGAATCAGCGCTGATGCAAGGCTTGGCCGCGCCGCTCACGGCGCGCACTCAGCCCGTTTTGGTACGTCCTGAACATATCCGTATTGAGGCACACTCCCCTGCACCGTCGTCCGCGCACTCGCCTAGCCCATACGACTTAACCGGACGCGTGGAGCGGCTTACCTTTCGCGGTGAACGCTATGAGCTACACCTGCGCTTATCCACGGGAGAAGCGCTGCTGGCCTATCATCACACGGCGCTCAACGAGGGCCAGCACGTCGCGGTGCGCTTGTTGGAAGGCTGGTGCCTGGAGCCTGACCAATGAGCGCCACAATTCAGATCCTCAGTGGGCTGGGCGGCAAAGGGCCAGCGGCTATCGTGGTGGAAGCGCAAGGCAAACGCCTGCTGCTGGATGCCGGAGGCGCACTGCACCCCGACGAGCCGATTACCTGGGCACACGGGTTGGACGTAGACGCCGTATTGATCAGCCATGACCACGTGGACCACATTGGCGGCGTCGCGGAACTGCCTGCGCAGATTCCGCTTTATTGCACGCCGTTAGTCGCCAAGGCGCTGCCCCCGCAACGGGCGTGGCAGCCACTGCCCTACCGGGGTCGTATTAACGTCGAAGGGATGACGGTGACCACCGGGCAAGCGGGCCATTCGCTAGGCGGTGTCTGGCTGCATCTCGACGTTGCAGGCGGTATTTTTTACAGCGGCGATGCCTGTTTTGAGTCGCGCCTGTTTCCGTTTGATGCGCCCCCACCCGCACACACGGCGCTGCTGGATGCCTCCTACGGCCGCTACGACCAGCCCCAAGCGCAGTGCATCCACGCCATTGGCAAAGCGTTAGACCACCCGCTGGTGCTGCCGGTACCAGAAACAGGGCGCGCCCTGGAAATGGCGCTATGGCTGGCGGAAGAGGCGGACCAACGCCACCTGCCCTTGGCGATTGATTCGATCATTCGCGATAACCTGGCCGCCCTACTCGCGCTGCCTAATGACCTTCGCCGTGAAGGGTTAGACGAGGCTATCCAAGCGCTTTTAAAACGCCCTAATGCCCGCGACCCGGCGCTTTGGCTGGTCAGCGACCGTGGCGATAACCCTGCCGATTGGCCGCATCACCACCTGCTCCACACTGGCTACTTAACGCCACAGCGTCGCCAACAGCTCGCCGCTGGCGAGGTGCTTTGGCAGCGCTGGAACGTTCATTTGCGCGCCTCGCACTTGGTGGCCCTCGCCAACCAGCTCCAGGCCACCCAATTGGCACCGCTGTTTACGCCGCTCCATGCCAATGCTGAGGCCGCTTGGCGTGCCCTGCTGGGCGAACGGTTCATCACGCAGCCTTCGCTAAACGTCCCGTCCGCGGCGCGCCCGCTCTCTTCACTTCTGTTAACGCATTAGGAAACGTCTATGAACGCAGTCATTGTTGATGTCGACGGCACGCTGGCCGAGTTTCACCCTGCCGATGTCCACGAGTGGGTACTTGGCCCCGCCAAACAGTGGGACCCTTTCTTTGCCCACATGGCGAACGCGCCGGTGATTGAGCCCGTCGCCCGACTAGTCAAACTGCTAAAAGCCCAAGGCCAGCACATCGTCATCTGCAGTGGCCGCCCAGACAGCCACCGAGAGCACACCCAGGCATGGCTCACCCGCCATGACATTCCTTTCGACGCCATGTACTTACGCCCGGAAGGCGATGACCATGTGGATGACGAAGAGGTGAAATCAGCGCTACTGAACCAAATGCACAGCGACGGCTTCGCCCCCTGGCTCGTGCTGGACGACCGCGATGCCGTCGTCGCTCAGTGGCGCGCACTCGGGCTGACCTGCCTACAGTGCGCACCGGGGGATTTTTAAGCGCTTGCCAAGCTTGCGCGGCGCTGCCAAACCATCACCACCAAAGGCACTATCGAGACGGGAATCAGTACTAGGTTCAGCGTCGCCCATCCCAAGCCGTTCACCAGAGGCCCGGCAGCCAATGCCGTCATCGCAGCGGTGCCAAACACGAAAAACTCGTTGGCCGCCTGGGTACGCGCTTTATCGACCGGGCGGTAACTCTCAGTGAGCAGCCCAGTGGCGGGCAAGAAGGTGAAGTTCCAGCTCAGGCCCAGCAACACCAGCGACACATTGAACCCCGCCCAGCCGATATCCCATTGGGCAACCAACGCGCTCGCCACCAACAGCAAGCAGCCCGCCACAATCACTTGCCTAGCGCCGAAGCGAGCGGCCAAGTGGCCCGTAAAAAAGGAGGGAAGAAACATCGCTACGACATGCCACTGAATGGTCATTGAGACGTGGTGAAAGTGGTGCCCTGCGCTCTCCATGGCCAATGGCGTGGCCGTCATCGCCAGGTTCATCACCCCGTACCCCACCATCGCGGCACTCACCGCCACCATAAACCCTGGCTGGTGGAGTATCTTACCCAACGGCAGTGGCGTGCCTTCGCGGTGGGTTCGAGATGCGGACGGTAACCGGATCATTATCAATACGATTAAGGCAAGTAAGTAGAGAGCCGCCAGCCCTATGAAGCTACCTAGAAACGGCACCTCGCCCAGCTCACGGCTTGCCCTTGCCAGCCACGGCCCGGCAAAGGCCGCTAGCACGCCGCCGCCCATCACCAACCCAATCGCTCGGTCACGCATCGGCGCTGGCGCGGCCTCTACCGCCGCAAAGCGATATAGCTGACCAAACCCAATCCCCACACCGATCAGCCACGTCGCTAGCAAAAACAGTCCAAACCGCTCGCCGATCAGCGCCTGCGCGGCTACCAGTGCCCCCACCAGCCCAACGATGTTGCCCAGCATGAACCCCCGCTTACGACCCAGCCTTGCCATGATCAGCGACGCGGGAATGGTTGCGCACATCAGGCCGAGCCATTGGCTAGCCACGGGCGCCGTCGACCAGAAGGCGCTTGGCGCTAACGACGCGCCAATCAGCGGCGAGATACCAATCAGCAGCACATTGCCAGTCACCAACAGCGCTTGGCAAAGTGATAAGAGAGTGACGGTTATGGGCATGAGATGCTCCCCTGAAAAGCAGCGGCTTGAGAAGAGGCAAAGCGCTGGCGATACACCGAGGGGGAAACGCCGTAGTAGCGCTGGAATTGGCGACGCAACTGTTCCGCGTCGCCCAGCCGCCAGCGCTGTGCCAGACGCTCAAGGGAGAGCGGCTCCCGCTCATGAAGCAGCGCCAGCCGGGCTTGCTCCAGGCGAAGCTGCGTCAAATAAGCGCCTGGCGTGGTGTTTAAATGCCGTTTAAACAGCCGCGTCAGGTGGCGTGGGGAGACCGCCATCTGTTCGGCCATACTCTCCAAGCCAACGTCTTCGCCCGGATCGGCATGGAGCCGGTCCAACAAACGTCGCAGCGGCCCCGCCGACTGCTGACGGCGCAATATCTCACTGAACTGCGACTGACCACCGGGACGCTGTAAAAACACCACCAGCTCACGGGCCACCTGACCCGCCAGCCCAGCACCGTGGTCCGCTTCTACCAGCGATAGCGCCAAATCAATCCCGGCGGTCACCCCAGCACTGGTGTAACGGCCATGGCTTTCGATATAGAGCGCATCCGGCTCAACGGACAGCGCCGGATACTCATCCGCCAATTGTCCCGCATGCCGCCAGTGGGTCGTCACGCGGCAGCCATCCAGCAGGCCCGCCTCCGCCAGCAAAAACGCCCCAGAGCAAATGGAGCCAAGGCGCCTAACGTCAGACGCTATCTCACACAGCACTTGCTTTACGGCTGTGACCTCTCGCTGCTGCATCACCCCGCTGCCGCCTGACACCAACAGCGTATCCAGCGGCCGTAACTGGTGAAGCTGGTGGTAAGAGTGAGTGGCGTGCACTGCCAACCCACCGTTGGAGATGACTGGACCAATAGCATCAGCGACCAGCGTTAATTGATACAGCGGCTGAGGGCTTAACGCATTCGCGCTAGCAAAGACCTGCCAAGGGCCGCTGACATCGAGCAGTTGGCAGTCGGGGTAGGCAAGCAGGGCAATATGGCGTGTCACTGTCTCTCTCCAACAAAAAGGATGGAACTAGAGAGAGTGTCAGCGCTGCGCCCCATGTCGGCAAGGACCATTACCCCACCGATAAGGACATGAATATCGTGCTCTTACGGGCAGTAAAAATTCATCCCGTGCGCTCCATCGGCGCTTCCATACGGCGCACGCTGGCAACGAAGTCGCTAAAGCGCTCGCCTTGAATCAACACGTGGTCGCAGAGCGCCTGTTGGGCCTGGGCGGCGTCGCCCTGCTCGATAGCATCGACGATCGTTTGGTGCTCATGGAGCGAGTTGTGCATACGCTGGCGGACCTGCAGCTGTAAGCGGCGGTAAGGCTTTAAACGCTGCTTGAGCTGGCGGGCTTCGCTGGCTAAAAACGTGTTGTGGCTGGCGGTATAGATACAGTCATGGAACGCTTCGTTCTCGTAGTAGTACTCATCGGTGTCGCCCGCCAGGGCGGCGGCTTCGCAGCGCTTGTGTGCGGCCTTAAGCGCCGCCAGCTCTGGCTCGCTGATACGCCGCGCGGCCAAGCGGCCACACATGCCTTCAAGCTCTGCCATCACTTCAAACATTTCGATTAACTGATCGATACCCACCTTCGCAACGAACGTGCCTTTCTTCGGCGAGACCGTGACCAGACCGCTGGCCACCAATTGTTGAAACGCCTCACGCACTGGGGTGCGCGACACATTGAACTCTTGGCCAAGGGCTTCCGGGTCTAGCCGCTCGCCGGGGGCGCGCCGCCCGTTGATGATGTCATCCTCTAAAGAATCCCTTAGCCGCTGTGCGTTGGAACGCTTCGTATCCGCCATGACTGACCTCCTTCGGTAACGCCGCAGGCGATGACATAAATATGGCATAAATTTGACATTAGCATACATAACCGCTATTGAAATATATATCAGCTCGCCTGATAAACACACAACGCTAATCCAAACACACAACAACAACTGTTGGAGACGCCACATGAAACGCTTCTTACTGCCCACCGCTGCCGCCCTGGGCCTTGCTATTGCAGCCTCCCACGCCAATGCGGACACCGTCCTACGCGCTTCGCACCAGTTCCCCGGGGGCCAGGGCGACATTCGCGATGAAATGGTGCAGATGATGGCACGCCATGTCGCCGATGCGGATGTCGGCTTAACCATCGAAGTCTACCCAGGCCAGTCGCTGTTTAAGGCTCGTGAGCAGTGGGGCGCCATCGCCCGCGGCCGCCTGGACATCACCTCGCTGCCGCTGGATTACGCTAGTGGCCGCCACCCGGAGTTCTCCGCCACGCTGATGCCAGGCTTGGTGCGTAACCAGGCCCACGCCCAGCGGCTGAACGACTCCGAGTACATGACGATGATTAAAGACGTCATCATCGAAGGCGGGGCACGCGTGCTAGCGGATGCTTGGCTATCGGGCGGTTTTGCCTCTAGCGAGCAGTGCATTACCTCCCCAGAAACGGTGAATGGGCAGAACATCCGCGCCGCTGGCCCTGCGTTTGAAGAGATGCTGGAAGCGGCCGGTGCGTCGATTTCCTCCATGCCCTCGTCAGAGGTCTACACCGCCATGCAAACTGGCGTGCTAGAAGCCGCCAACACCTCTTCTATGTCGTTCATCTCCTTCCGCCTCTACGAACAGGTGGAGTGCTTGACGGAACCCGGCGATTACGCCCTCTGGTTTATGTACGAGCCCATCCTGATCTCTGAGCAGGTGTGGCAAGGCTTGACCGAGGAGCAGCAAGCCGCGCTCATGGAAGCCGGTGAGGCCGCCGAGGTCTATTTCGCGGAAGAAGCGGCTGCCATCGACCAGCAGATGGTCGACGTGTACGAGGAGAACGGCGTCGAGGTGGTCAGTATGAGCGAGGATGACTACAACGCCTGGCTAGAGATTGCCCGCGAAACCTCCTACAAAAACTTTGCCGATAACGTTCCCAACGGTCAGGCCATCATCGACGCAGCGCTTGCCGTCGAGTAAGGCGCGCCCCCATTGACCGTGCTGGCCACTCGCTGAGTGGCCACGTTTGTCCGCTGCTTGCTGAGCTTGACGAGGGAACTATGGCAACTTCAACCACTCACCCCCCTGCCGTACGCAGCGGGGTTATTGGCGGCTATATCCGCTTGATGGATACGCTGTCGCGCGCGTCGGCTTACCTCGCCTGCGCCATGTTCGTGGCAGGCGTTCTGGTGATCTGCCAGATGGTCTTTATCCGCTACGCCTTGGGCATGAGCACAAGCTGGCAGACCGAATTCACGATTTTCTCCGTGACCGGGGCCATGCTGATGGGCAGCCCCTATGTACTGATGACCGGTGGCCATGTGGCGATCACCATCGTACCGGACGCCCTCGGCGGCCTAGCGCAAAAAGCCATGCGTTTAGTCGCATCGCTGTTTGGCCTGCTCTTTTGCGCGGCGCTGGCCTACGCCTCTTGGGTTTACGTCTTTGAAGCGCTGCACGGCGAATGGACCACTGGCTCGGTGTGGAACCCACCGCTCTGGCCCGCCATTCTGCCCATGGCCGTGGGGGCCACGCTGCTCTCGCTGCAGTACGTGGCTGAAATTATGCGCGGGGAGGGCTAATCATGGATCCCATTACGCTTGGCATTATCGTGGCCATTGGTTTAATCGTGCTGATGGCGATTGGTACCCCGATTGCGTTCGCACTCGGCGGTGTGTCACTGCTGGCGCTGCTGTACGACCGGGGCCTGCCGGAACTTACCTACTTTGGCGAAACGTTTTTTGATCGCATCGCGGAATTTGGCTTCGTGGCCATCCCGATGTTCATTTTGATGGGCGCGGCGGTGGCCTCTTCCCCCACCGGGCGCGATCTTTACCGCTCGCTAGACCTGTGGATGGGCCGCCTGCCCGGGGGTCTCGCGGTCTCTAATATCGGTGCCTGCTCTATTTTCGCTGCGCTCTCGGGTTCCTCCCCCGCCACCTGCGCCGCCATCGGCAAAATGGGCATTCCTGAAATGCGCACCCGTGGCTACCCGGATGGCGTGGCGGCGGGCTGTATCGCGGCGGGCGGCACGCTGGGGATTTTGATTCCACCCTCGGTCACCATGATTATCTACGGTATCTCGACCGAAACCTCCATTGGCCGGCTGTTCATTGCTGGGGTGGTGCCGGGCTTTATGCTCGCGGGCCTGTTTATGATCTGGACCATGATCGCCTGCAAGATGGCCGGGGGTTACAACAACCCGCTGGCGGCCTCTGCTGAAAAGCTGAAGGAGAACATCAAGCAGAACATCGATAGCAACATGAAGGCGCTGGTGCGGGTGCTGCCTTTCTTGGGTGTGGTCGCGGGTATTCTATTTGCCCTTTACGGCGGTGTGGCGACTCCGTCGGAAGCCGCAGGCGTGGGGGCATTTCTCTGCTTGGCGCTGGCGATTGTGATTTACCGCATGTGGCAGCTTGGCCCCATCAAGCTAATCATGCGCGACTCGCTGCGGGAAAGCGTGATGATCATGTTGGTGATCGCCACCGCCGAGGTGTTCGCTTACGCGCTCTCGTCAATGTTCATCACCCAAACCGTGGCCGCTGCCATTGCCGATTTAGAAGTCAATCGCTGGGTGCTGATGGGCATTATCAACCTGTTCTTGTTAGTGGCAGGGTTCTTCCTACCCCCCGTGGCGGTCATCGTGATGACCGCGCCGATTCTGCTGCCGATCATTTTGGCGGCGGACTTCGACCCCTACTGGTTCGCGGTCATTTTGACCATCAACTTGGAAATCGGCCTGATCACGCCGCCGGTGGGGCTTAACCTGTTCATCATCAAAGGCATCGCCCCCGATATCTCACTGCGGGATATTCTGATGGGCAGCTTGCCCTATGCGCTGTGCATGGTGCTGGGCATTCTGCTGCTCTGCCTGTTTCCGGGGATTGCGCTATGGCTACCGAACCTGATTATGGGTTAAAGGGGGACGCATCATGAACATGACCTTTCTCCAAGAGATGTTTAACAGCATCACCCAGCGGGACGCGCTGTTACGGCGCAAACACCCGGAAACGCTGACACCCGACCATCATCAGTTGGTCAAGGCCTGCCAAGCGCTGCTGGCCAGTGACGGCGAAGCCTCCAGCATTGCGCTGGCCAGCCGCGCACTGGCGATTTATCAGCGCCTTTCAGCGGTTGAAAAACATCAGTTTTTTAAGCGCCTAGCCGACGACTTTGCCGCTGAGCCCCAGCAGATTGATAGCGCCTACCAGGCCTATCAACAGGTCCGCGACAACCACACGCTGCAGGCGCTGTTTGAAGCCTGTGAGCCGCGTCGCCAGGAGCTGTTTAGGCGCTTGAACCTCGCCACCGACGGTACTTACGACCTCGTCAAAATGCGTGAGGATCTGCTGCAGCTGCTGCGCGAGGAGCCTAACTTAGCGCCCATCGATGATGACTTTGCGCACCTGTTTGGCTCCTGGTTCAATCGCGGCTTTTTGATGCTCAAGCGGATCGACTGGAATACGCCTGCTTCTATCCTGGAAAAAATCATCCGCTATGAAGCGGTGCATGAAATTCAGGACTGGAACGACCTGCGGCGGCGCTTGGATGCCCGAGACCGCCGCTGTTTCGCGTTTTTTCACCCCGCGATTGGCGACGAACCGCTGATTTTTGTGGAGGTCGCACTCCACAAAGGGCTACCCAGCCGTATTCAACCCATTTTGGCAGGCGTTGAGGATGGCTTGGCGGACCCCGATGATGCCGATACCGCCGCCTTCTTCGGTATCAGCAACTGCCAAACCGGGCTGCGCGGCATTTCATTTGGCAACTTCCTCATCAAGCAGGTAGTGCAGGAGCTCAGCCAGGAACTGCCCCAGCTCAAGTACTTCGTTACCCTCTCGCCGGTGCCCGGCTTCGCCCAGTGGCTGGCCGAACAGCAGCAGGATGCCCAGTGGCCCGATAGCATCCGTGAGGCGCTCGACGCGCTAGCAACGCCCAACTGGCAGCAGGACAAGGCCCGCGAAGAGCGCCTCAAAACCGCCATTCGCCCGCTCGCTGCCCACTATTTGGTCGATCAGAAGAACCTCCATGGCCTGCCGCTGAACCCGGTGGCCCGCTTCCACTTGGGCAATGGTGCCGAGCTGCATCGCATCAACTGGCTGGGGGATGTGTCTGCCAAAGGGATGAAGCAAGCGGCAGGGCTGATGGTGAACTACCTCTACGTGCTCGACGATATCGAGCGCAATCACGAAAACTATACCGCAAAGGCCACCGTTGCCTGTTCAAGCGAGGTGCGCGACCTGGCTCGCCGCGCCCGCAAGCTGGCCAAGGGAGAGACCACCAAATGAACCACAACTTATTTGATACCTTTGCCGCGCGCATGCGCGAGCGTGGCAACGCCCCCTTTATCACCACCCGCGAAGGCCGCCACTACAGTTACCAAGACGCGCTTAATGAAAGCGCCCAGCTTGCCGGGGCACTGACCTCGCTAGGCGTGAACGTAGGCGACCGCGTGGCGGTGCAGGTGGATAAAAGCCCGGAAGCCATTTTGCTCTACCTCGCCTGCCTGCGTATCGGCGGCGTCTATTTACCGCTCAATACCGGCTATACCGGCGATGAGATCCGCTATTTCTTGAAAGACGCCGAGCCCGCGCTATTCGTGTGCAGGCCTTCGGACATCGACACCGCCCGCGCCATTGCCCGCGATACCGGCTGCCCGGCGGTCGACACCTTAGGCACCGATGCCGATGGCAGCCTGATGGAGAAAGCGCAGCAAAGTGACCCCAGAGATGACATCGTCACGCTGGGCGAGCGGGATTTAGCGGCGATTTTATACACCTCGGGCACGACAGGCCGCTCAAAAGGCGCGATGCTGACCCATCGTAACCTTGCTTCGAACGCGGAAACGCTGGTCTCGTCTTGGCACTTTAGCGCTGAAGATAGGCTGATCCACGCGCTGCCTATTTTTCATACCCACGGGCTGTTCGTGGCGTGCAACGTCACGCTGATGGCAGGCGCCAGCATGTGTTTTCTGCCTAAATTCGATGCGGATGTGATTTTCGATGAACTGCCTAAAGGCAGCGTGATGATGGGCGTACCGACGTTCTATACCCGCCTGGTTCAAGACCCGCGTTTGACCGCCGAGGTCACCGCTCATATGCGGCTGTTCGTCTCGGGCTCGGCACCGCTCACTGCGGAAACCCACGAAGCCTTCGAGGCCAAAACCGGCCACGCCATTCTTGAGCGCTATGGCATGACCGAAACTAATATGAACATCTCCAACCCCTACACCGGCGCACGCAGGGCAGGCACCGTGGGCATGCCGCTACCGGGCGTCGAGATGCGCATTACCAGCCGGGACACCGGTGAAGAAGTGCCGCAGGGCGAGATTGGTATGCTGCAAATTCGCGGCCCCAACGTCTTCATTGGTTACTGGCGCATGCCGGAAAAGACCCGTGAAGAGCTGCTGGACGATGGTTTTTTCATCACCGGCGATCTCGCCATGGTCGATGAGCAAGGCTACGTGCATATCGTCGGTCGGGATAAAGATCTGGTGATTTCCGGCGGGTATAACGTCTACCCCAAAGAGGTCGAGCAGGTGATTGATGAGCTGCCGCAGGTGGCGGAGTCTGCCGTGATTGGCCTGCCCCACCCCGACTTTGGCGAAGGCGTCACTGCTGTAGTGGTGCCCCAGCCAGGGGAGCAGGTGGATGAAGCCGCCATTCTGAATCATTTAGAGGGGCGGCTGGCCAAGTACAAACAGCCGAAGCGGGTCTTTTTTGTCGACTCGCTGCCGCGCAACACCATGGGCAAAGTGCAAAAGAACGAGCTGCGCAAACGCTTCGACACCACCTACCACGCCGCTTAGCCGATTCGTTAAAAACACCCCACCAAAAACAGCCACGCCCCGCAAAGCGGGGCGTGGCTGTTTTTTCTCGAATGCTGCTTTTAAACACTGGCGTGATTAGGCTCTGCCGGAAAAGTCGGCGAGCGAAGACCAGACAAGGCAAAAATCGGCGAAAAGACGGAGTTTACATGTTGTAAATGAGTACTTTGAGCCGATTTTTAACGCCGTATGGTCGAGCGTAGCCAGTTTTCAGACAGAGCCTAGCCACCCGCAAAGGAGGCGTACATGATCACCACCAAAACCACCAGCACGATACCGGTAGGCACCGCGCCTTTCCACGGGGTGAGATCGACATCGCCGGAGTCTTCCTGCACCCAGTCCGTAGCGCGGGGGCGCAGCTTACCGATCATCAGCATGACCGCCACCAGCAGCACGAATACGGCAGCGACGAAGTGGAACTCGTGCATCACCATGGGCAGCTTGTTGAACGGCGGCACGAAGTAGCCCGCCGCAATCAGCAAACAGCCGCCGACCAGCGCTACTTTCGCGGCCATGGGCGGTACGCGTTTTGTCAGCAGACCCACCAGCACCACGGCAAGAATCGGGATGAAGTAGATCGCGTTCATCTTCTGCAGGTAGCCGAACAGGCTGTCCTGGCCCGCCAGCAGCGGCGCAATAATCATGGTGGTAATCGCCATGATCCAGCCAAACACCTTGCCGGATTTCACCACCTGCTCTTCCGTGGCGTCTTTTTTCAGCACGCCTTTGTAGATCCCCAAGCTGAAGATCGTCGTGGTGCTGTTCAGCGCGGAGTTAAACGAGGAGAGAATCGCCCCGACCATCACCGCCGCAAAGAAGCCGGTCAAGTAGGGCGGCAGCACGTTGAATACTAGGTGGCCATACGCCTCGTCGGCGCGAATACCCTGGTCGGCATACAGGTGGTACGCAATGATACCGGGCAGCACCAGGTACAGCGGCCCCAGCAGCTTTAGAAACCCTGTGAGCAAGACGCCCTTCTGGCCTTCGGCCAGGTTCTTGGCGGCAAAGGTGCGCTGGATGATTTGCTGGTTGGTGGTCCAGTAGAAGAGGTGAAGCAGCAGCACGCCGGTAAAGATGGTCGAGAACGGTACCTGCTGTTCAGGGCCACCCATGGAGTTGAATTTGCTGGGGTCGCTCTCTTTCAGGATATTCCAGCCCTCCATCACACCTGTGCCACCGCTCACCGCCTGTAGGCCGAAGTAAACGATCACGAAGCCGCCAATCAACAGGCCTACCCCGTTGAGGGTATCCGATACCGCCACCGTACGCAGGCCGCCAAACAGCGCGTAGACCGCACCAATCAGGCCCACCGCCCATACCGTTGCCCAGAGCAGCGCAGTGTTGGATTCAATGCCGGTTAGGCCCTGTAAGTCCAGCATGCCCTGAAGGCCGATGGCACCGGAGTAGAGGATGATCGGCAGTAACACCACCGCGTAAGCAATCAGGAAGATAACGTTGGCAATCAGCTGCGTGCCTGTATCAAAACGAATCGCCAGCAGCTGTGGCAGCGTGGCAATGCCGCTTTTCAGAAAGCGCGGCAGGAAAAATAGCGCCAGCGCCACCAGGGCAATCACGGCGATCACTTCCCACGCCATGACGCTCAAACCATCGGTAAACGCGGACCCGTTTAGCCCCACCATCTGCTCGGTGGAGAGGTTGGTCATCAGCATGGACGCCGCGATCAGCGGAAAGGTCAGCGTGCGGCCTGCCAGAAAATAGCCGCTGGTGCTACGGTGGTCATCACGTCGCGTGATGCGCCAGGTGACAAAGGCCACCAGGCCCGTAAAGAACAGAAACGATGCCAGGGTTAGGGCATGCATGGGGGAAAGTCCTTCGATGCGGTCGCGTCTGAAGCGGTGCCCAACACGGGCACGAAGAGCGGTATCAAGCGATACGACACGGTGAATTTAGGTAAAAATACCAAGCATCGCGGGATTCTAAGCAGGTGACACGTTTCATCTATTAGCCTTTAGTCGTAACAAAAGGCAAACAATAGGTTTTTTTACTACCAAATCCATCGCGCAACGAAAGCCAAAAGACGATTGCCGATCCCAGGCGAAGCTATGTCACAATGCCCACGTTGACTGACCCACCGTCATTGACCACAAGGATGACACTGCCATGTTGCACTATTTACAGGGATTACCGTCTTTCTTTGCCTACCTGCTCGGCGCGCTCGCGCTGCTGGTGGCCTTTATGTACTGCTATAGCCGCCTAACTCCACACCACGAGTGGGCACTGATTCGAGCGGGCAATGCGGCGGCCGCCACCGCTTACGGCGGCTCTATCCTGGGTTTCACCCTCCCGCTCTACAGCGCCATGGCCCACTCCATTAGCTATATCGACTTCATTCTGTGGGGCGTGGTGGCCTTCGGCGTGCAGATCGCCACGTTCTTTGGCCTGAAACTGTTCCTGCGCCGCCAGGGCGAGAGTTTGTCTCAGCACATCACCGAAGGCCACCAGGCCTACGGCACGCTGGTGGGCAGCATCTCGATTGCCGTGGGCTTGATCAACGCGGCCTCAATGACCTGGTAACGGAGCGCTCTCATGGAAAAGCAGACCCAACCTACCCACCTGCCCCGCCGTAAGCGCAGCGCGCGCCTCTCTTTGGCGATGATGGGAGCGAGCGCCTTCGGTTTGACCGCCTGCACCCAGCCCGCGGAGGACGAGCACCTGACCGATGTACGCTTCGACGAGCCCAAAAGCTATCAAGGCGTCGAAGAGTGCGTAGCCGCCAACGTGTACACCCGCAGCGCCTGCGAAGACGCTTACGAGGCCTCTCTAGAGTCCGTGCCGCGCTTCGACACCCTAGAAGCCTGCGAAGCCGAACACGGCGAAGGCGCCTGCGCTGCCCCCACCGACGAGCAGACCCAGGCTGCGGGCGGCGGCAGCTGGTTCATGCCTGCCATGATGGGCTATATGGTCGGTAACATGCTGGCGAATACCAGCCGAGGGCGCTCGTTTGAGCGCGTGTATCAAGAGCCGGTCTATCGCAACCGCCAAAACCAGGGCAACTGGAATGCCGCTGCCAGCCAAGCTTCCCAGCGGGTCAATCAGCGTAACGAGGCCCTGCGTAGCTCGGTGGTGCAAAACCGCCAAGCCACGACGCGGCGCGGCCTGGGCACCCGCTCGGCCTCTTGGGGCTCTTAGCCACACCCTTGGGAGCCACTATGCTGCGCATCAACGTTTCTGAACGCCCGCAGTGGAAAACCCTGGCCAAAGAGCTGGGGTTTCATTTCCACACCATCGATGGCGAGCCTTACTGGAAAGAGGACGCCTACTACCAGTTTACCCTGGAACAGGTAGAGCAAGAGATTGAAGCGCCCACCGAAGCCCTGCACGAAATGTGTATGGCGCTGGTTGATAAGGTCTGCCACTCCAATGCTTTAATGCAGCGCCTCGCGATTCCCGAGCATATGTGGGACATCATCCACCACTCCTGGCGTAGCGGGCAGCCGCCGCTGTATGGGCGCATGGACTTTGCCTATTCAGGCAACGGTCCCGCGAAGCTTTTAGAACTCAATTACGACACGCCCACTTCGCTCTATGAAGCGGGCTTTTTCCAGTGGGTGTGGCTAGAGCAGGCGATTGAGCAAGGCATCCTGCCCCGCCATGCCGACCAGTACAACTCGATTCAAGAGCGCCTGCTCAATGCCATGGCGCATCTGGGCGACCGTTTGGAAAACCGCACCCTCTACTTCTCCTGTGTCAAAGGCAGCGACGAGGAGCGCGCCACCGTCAGCTACTTGCAGGATATCGCCATACAAGCAGGCTTACAGGCGCCGTTCATCTACATCGAAGACATTGGTATCGCTCCAGGAGTCGAGCACTTTGTCGATTTGGACGACCACCCCATCACTGCGCTATTCAAGCTCTATCCGTGGGAAGAGATGGCGGTAGAAGCATTTGGCGAGGCGGTCACGCAGCTCAACACCCACTGGTTCGAACCACCCTGGAAAGCCGTGCTCTCCAATAAAGGGATTCTGCCGCTGCTGTGGGAAGAGTATGAAGGGCACCCGAATCTGCTACCGGCGTATTTCGAGAAGGAGATTCACGCTCCACTGGAACCCGGCTGGGTGCGCAAGCCGTTTTTCTCACGGGAAGGGAGCAATATTAGTTTGATAACGCCCAGCGGCCAGCAAGAGAGCGTGGGCGGGCCTTACACTGATAACCCGTGGATACGCCAGGCGTACCACCCGCTGCCGCGCTTTGGCGACAAGCACGCACTGATTGGCAGCTGGGTCGTGGGCGATCGCGCCTGTGGCATGGGCATTCGAGAAGACGTGGGGTGTATCACCAAAGATACGTCATGCTTCATTCCCCACGCCATTCTTTAGCAATGGACGGTTCAGGCGGCGCTGGCGCCCGGGCGAGCGCCTTGGATAGGCACTTGCCAAGCGGGCGATACTCCCAACGGGCCACTCTCCTCCGCCACCCAACCCTCTTCGCCGATGACGGGTAAAAAGTGACGCGCGCCTACCCAGCGCAGAGGTTCGGCCAGCTGCACCTCGTCGGGCATACCACCTTGTATCATTCGCAACAGGTAGTCATCGCTCTCGGTGGGATGCCAGTGGGCCAGCAGCTCGAACGGCGCCTGACGTGAACGACGCGCGGCCAGCACACCCAACCCGGGCTGACAGTGGAGTTCGATGATATGCGCAACCCCTTTCGCCAGCAGGGAACGGTAGGTGTGTTTGTCCAATGCAGAGGTCGACACCGCCGTGATGTTCATGGGCAGCGAAGGAAGCCGCTGCGCCAACTGGCCCCACCGATCGGCGCTGGTGACCATGATATCGCCCGCGTTGAGTTCCCATAGCGCGTTGGCGTGATCGAACAGCGAACGCGACGACCAACCCGCCTGCTGTGGCAGCAGCGCCCCTAGCATGAACCCCGCCGCCGTTTGTATAGATAGCCAGCTCACCACGCTGCGGCTGGCTTGGCTTTCGTGGGCCAACAGCGTCCTGAGCGCTTCGGCCTCTTGCCGTAACGATGCTGCGCTGTATAGGTGTTGGCGCTGCAATTGATGGCTAAACGCCCCGCCAGTGGCACTATCGAACAGGCGCAGGTGGGAAATGTCGCCACGCTCGCTAAGCGCATCGGCCCACTCCTCCAATGTGATGGAAGAGGCCGACAGAAGATCTGTATCGGTCAAGCCGAAACAGCGTTTGACCGCGAGCACCAAGCGTTCGCGTTCTGGCGTCCCAGCGGCGGGCAACATACCGCTTTGGTGGCGGCTATGGCGCGGCAACATGCTCCGCAAGACGGCCAGCAGGGTAGGTGGGGTGAGTGACAACATGTTGCTTCCTTAGCAAATCATCGTTCCATTTGATTAACAGGCTACGTGCATGTATCACTTTTGTCAAAATTTTAACCTACGCCAAACGCAATGGATAATCTTTGTATAAATAAATCACCTACATAGGCAAACCGTTGGTGTAAATAGTAGACACTCCTCCCAAAAGCCGCTGAAATCGTTGTTATCATGCCTGACGGGCATGGCGTGACCCTGCTAATGATCTACCCATGAAACGCGCCGTGGCCCTCTGCCTTTTCATGAGCGTCTTCGTCCCACTTGGAGCAATCGCGATAATGACAGCGCGCTGGAAAACCCTGCCATTACGGCTACGTTTGTTTATCTCGTTTGGCACGGTGCTGGCCATTGCCATGTTTCTGGCTCTCTATTTGCAGGCGCGTACGCACAGCCAAGCCCGTCTGGATAACCTGCTGAACGTCGAACTGCCTGCCCAGGTGGAAGGATTAGCCACGCGTATCAACCTCCGCTTAAGTCCGGCGCTCGCGGTGTCTGAGAGCTTGGCCAACAGCTATTTCATCGAACAGTGGGTCGCCGACGGGCTACCCGAGGCACAGCAGCCAGACATCGAGCGCTACCTGTCGCGCCTCATGGACCAGTTGGATACCGAACTGCTCTTCATCGCCGCGCAAACCCAAGGGCGCGGCGTCTACTTCCAGTACCGTGACGGCGAGTTCCTGCAGCGTCCGCTCCAATCTCCTGGCGGAGACGACGACTGGTACTATCAGTTCACCGACAGCCGCGCGTCTTACAATCTGAATTTAGACAGTGATACCTTCTCTCCCGAAGAAGCCTTCGTATTCCTTAACTTCCGCAGCAGTGGCACCGCCGCCAACGGGCGCCCCAGTGTCGTGGCGGGCGCGGGGCTCGACCTATCGCGCATGGCGCAGCTCATTCGTGACTACCGTTTGGGCGAGACGGGTCGAGCGTCGATCTTGAGTGCCGAAGGGGCGTTCTTGATTACCAGCAACGAAACCAATATCTCGGAACTGCAAGCCCAAGAAACCGATACCCTGCTGCGCCAGGATAACGAGCTTCACGTGACCGACATCGAGCGCGATGGCGATCACTATTACGTCACGACCCGCTGGCTGCCGGAATTACAGCGTTATCTCATGGTGGAGGTCTCCAAAGAGGAGTACACCACCAGCATTCGCCAGCGCTTTTTGAGTTCGATCGAGCTTGGCTTGCTGCTGCTGGTGGCCGGACTGGCGCTGCTCTACCCCCTAACGGGGAGCCTGATTCGACCGCTCAACCGTTTTCAACGCCAGCTAAAAGAGATCACCCATAGTCTGGACCTCTCCCGCCGGGTAGAAACGGACGACCGCGCCGAGCTTGGCGACTTGGCCGACCAAACCAACCAACTGCTGGAGCGCCTCTCCCGCGCAATTGCGGCCGTGTCATCCAACGCGTTGGCGCTGACCCAAGTAGCCGACCGTTTAGCACAGACGGCGGGGCTATCCGGCATTCAGGGGGGCGACATTCATCATGAAGCCAACCAGACGATGGCCGCCGCGGTGGAAGAGATGGCCTCTTCTGTCGCAGAAATCACGTCCACCATGGAAGAGCTCTCCACGTCGTCCACACAAATTGCCGATCACTCCCAATCCGTGGTGGACGTAGCGAACCAAACCCTAGAGCGCAGCCGTAAAGGCAGCACCGCCATGCAGTTACTGCAGGCCAAAATGCAGGATATCCGCAGCGACAGCGAGCAGAGTCTTGCTGAGATCATGACCCTAGGGGCGAAGTCCAAGCAGATCAGCAAGGTGATGGAGCTGATTAACACGCTGGCCGCCCAAACCAAGCTGATCGCCTTCAATGCCGCCCTGGAAGCCTCCAGCGCGGGAGAGTCCGGCCGCCGTTTCTCCGTGGTCGCCAACGAGATCCGCCGTTTGGCCGACAGCGTGACCGACTCCACCCAGGAGATCGAGGGGCACACCGACGATATTCAGCAAGCGATCAACCGCTTGGTGGTGGCCTCTGAAAAGGGCGCGACCTCCATCGAGCAGGGGGTCGAGGCCAGTATCAGCACCGCTCAAGACTTGGAAGCGCTGCTCAAAGCCGCGAGCCAAACCAGCAGCGCTGCCCAGCAAATTTCGCTCTCCACACAGCAGCAAAAAACGGCCAGCAACCAAGTGGTGATCGCCTTGCGGGATATCGACACAGCCAGTGCCCGTAATGCCCACTCCGTGCGCAGCATCACGGAGATCAGCCAAGACATGGTACAGATGTCTGCAGAGCTGAATGCGCTCGTTCAGGAGTTTACTCTCGAAGAGCACGGCACTGCCCCGCCCCATCAGCAACGCCCCTCCTGAGGACGTCCCCATGAGTCCAATTCGGGTCGTGATGGCGGATGACAGTCAGTTGGCGCGCGAGGTGTTGCGCGACATCCTCACCCGCGATGGCGATATCGAGATCGTCGGTGAAGCCGCCAACGGCCAAGAAGCCGTCGAGCTGGCGCGGCGGCTGAGTCCGCAGCTCATCACCATGGATTTGACCATGCCGGTGATGGACGGGCTCAGCGCCATCGAGGAAATCATGCACACCAAAGGGGTGCCCATCGTCGTGATCAGTGACAGCGCAGACGCCCAAACGGCGTATCAGGCGCTGGAGGTCGGCGCCCTGGAAGTCCTGCCCAAGCCCGGCCTCGACGAGGAGGACGCGCAGCGGCTGCTGTCGCGGGTGCGGTTGTTGTCAGGCGTGTCGGTGATTACCCGACTGCGGCGTCGCGCATCGGCCGCACGAACCCCCACGCCGGTCAGGCTGCCCGTTCCCGGCCCTTGCCCGGTCGCCTCCCGCGGTTTTCAGCGGGTGGTGGCCATTGCCTGCTCCACCGGTGGCCCGCAGGCGCTGGCCCGCCTCTTGAGCAAGCTGCCCAAAGGATTTCCCTCCCCCATAGTGATTGCCCAGCACATCAGCCCTGGGTTCATCGACGGCATGGCCACTTGGCTTGGATCGCTTTGCGCGCTGCCGGTGAACGTGGCGCAAAGCGGCGAGCGGCTGTGCCCCGGCCATATTTACCTCTGCCCCCCCGAAAGCCAGCTCAGCGTCACAGGTCAGCATCGCTTGCAGCTCACCCCCAGCCCCGCCCAGACGCTCTACCACCCCAGCTGCGATGCCATGCTGCACAGCGTGGCCAGCGTTTATGGCGCCGACAGCATCGGTGTGATCTTAACGGGCATGGGGCGCGATGGCGTCAGCGGCCTAAGAGCCATCCTCCTCGCGGGCGGCACGACCCTGGCACAGGACGAAGCCAGCTCGGTGATCTACGGCATGAACCAAGAAGCCGTCAACGCTGGCGTGGTGCAGCACGTGCTGGGGCTAGACGAGCTGCCAGCGCGCCTGCTGCGGGAAGTCCGCTTTACCCCATCGCCTTGGCGGGAGCCGCAATGAGCGCCCTTGATCCGTTCAAACAGTGGGTTCATCAGCGCTGCGGGCTGCACTTGGAAGGTCTCGCCGAGGCGCGCCTGACCCGCGCCATCGACGCCTTGCAGGTCGAGCTAGGCACCCAAAACAGCGACGTGCTGCTGGCGCATCTGCGTCAAGACAACGATCTGTTCGACCGCTTTGTCAGTCAGCTAACGGTCAACGAAACGTACTTTTTCCGCGAACCGGAAACGATTCAATGGCTGGTCGATACGTACCTGCCCCGTCGGCTCGCCGAGCAAGGCGGCCCGCTGCGCCTGCTCAGCGCGGGCTGCTCCTCGGGGGAAGAACCCTACAGCGTCGCCATGGCGTTACAGGAGCGCTACGGTGATCGCGCCCAAGCGCTTTTCGGCATTATCGGGGGCGACGTCGACCACCAAGTGCTGACCAAAGCGCAGGCGGGTCTCTACGCCGGTATGGCGTTTCGTGCGCTTCACCCATCGCTGAAAGCGCGATTTTTCACGCCGGTGGGGCGCAGCTTTCAACTGAGTGCCTCGCTGCGCCAGTGGGTGACGTTTCGCTCGCTGAACCTGTTGGCGCCGGATGAACGAGCCATTGGCGGCCCGTTCGATGTCATCCTGTTTCGCAACGTCTCGATCTACTTCGACGAAGCCACGCGCCGCACCATCCAGCGCCAGCTCAAACGGCTGCTGACACCTAACGGCATTCTGCTGTGCGGCGTTACCGAAACCCTGGGTAACGACCTGGGCGTGCTCTCCCTCAAAGAGGAGCAGGGCGTCTTCTACTTTCAAGCCGATACGCCCGCGTCTGAGGAAGACAGTGGCGCACCGACCATACCGCTGACGAATCATATCGCCGTGGTCAACGAGCCTGACGCCCCTACAGCACTACCCGCCCAAGAACCACCACGCCAGACGCCACCCTCGTCATCGGCGCCCACGGCGGCCCACGCCGAGCTACAGCACGCTCACGATGCGCTGAACCAGAACCGCTTCAGCGAGGCCGATGCCTTGCTGGCACCGCTGCTGGCTGACGACCCTTGGAACGTGGATGCGCTGCTGTTAGCGGGTCTCGTTGCCCGCTGGCAGCAGCAGCCCCAGCGAGCGTTCGACTACTTCAAGCGCGCGTTGTACGTCGCCCCCGAGTGCTGGCCGGCCCATTTCTACCAAGCCGAGCTGCTGCGCCAGGGGGAGCTACCCGACCATCCGACACAGCGGCAGCGCGGTTACGCCGCCGTAGTGCGGCTGCTCGAAGCATCGCCCCTGGCCAGCGGCGGGCTGACCGTCATTGCACCGCCCCTGCCGCCCGGCGATGCCTGCTTCTTGGCAAAACGCTACCTATCTGAACACACCGCCACACAGGGAGTGGGCTAATGGCGCTGGATATTCGACGCTTCATCCAGCGGTTCGTCGAAGAGGCCGCTGACCACCTACCCCGCTTACGCGAGGGGGTCAGCACCTTGGAGCAGGGAGCCGCCGATAAAGAGCGTATCAACGAGCTGTTTCGCTCCGCGCATACGCTGAAAGGCTCGTCCCGTATGCTCAAGCTGGCTCCTATCACCGCAGTGGCGCACAGCGCAGAAGAGCTTTTGAGCGCGTTTCGCGACGGTAGCCAAGCGCCCGGCCCCGACAGTATCAGCCTGTTGAATCAAGCCATCGATGCGCTGGCCGACTACGTGGCCCAGCTCGCCCAGGGGGCCGCTCCCGAGACCCTCGCCGAGGCCGACCCCACGCTCTGCCAAGCGCTGGAAGCCGCCGCCCAAGGGGCAGCAGAACCCGCATCACCGCCCGAAGCATCGGCAGCGGCTGCCCCGCCTGCACCGCCGCCGTCAGCACCACAGGACACCCCGCCGCTGCCCTCTCCCATAGGCAGTACGACACTGGCGCTCAGCGACACGGTACGTGTACGCCTGGACCGTTTGGACGACGTGATCCGCTTGATGGGCGAGGTGCTCTCGGGGCATCACCACCTCCACACCTTGGTCGAACAAGCCCAGGCGCTGGAAGCCACCCTGCCCAGCGATCAGCGCAGCGCCGTCCATGCCTTCAACCGCGAATTGAAAGACAGCGTGCTAAGCCACGATGCACTGATGAGCGACCTGCATGAGCGCGCCCTGCAAATGCGTATGCTGCCCCTTGGCGTGGTGTTCGACCCGCTGGCGCAAATGGCCAGGGAACTTGCCCAGTCGCTGGGGAAGCGCGTGGATTGCCGGGTGCGGGGCAGTGAAATCGAGCTGGACCGCCAACTGATCGATCGCCTGTCCGACCCGCTGATCCACCTGCTGCGTAACGCGCTGGATCACGGATTGGAGACGCCGGAACAGCGCCAAGCCGCCGGCAAGCCGCCCAGAGGGCAGCTCGAACTGGCAGCGTGGCAAGATGGTAACTGGGTGGTGGTCGAAATGCGCGACGACGGCGCCGGCATTTCCCTGGCAGCGGTTCGCCAAAAGGCCATCGCCAAGCAGCTGCTCACCGAGGAGCAGCTGGCCGTCTTGAGCGATCAAGAGACGCTCGAACTGATCTTTCTGCCCGGCTTTTCGACCAAGCCCATGATTACCGATTTTTCGGGCCGCGGCGTGGGTATGGACGTGGTGAAGCGGACCATGATGGATGAGCTGAGCGGCGATCTGCAGCTCGCCAGCGAGCACGGCAAAGGCACACGCTTTACGCTTCGCCTGCCGCTCTCGCTGGCGATGATGCGGGTGCTGCTCGTCCAGGTCGGCAACGTAACGCTCGGCGTCACCGCGCCCCAAGTCGCCGAGCTGGTCGAGTGTTCGCCGGAGCAGTTCATCGATGCGGCAGGCCAGCCCACGTTGATCTTGCGCAATGAGTTCGTTCCCGTGGTGCCCCTCGCGGAGCTGCTAGGGCTGCCCGTCCCCGCAGCGCTGCCCACCAAGGTCCTGCTGCTGGTCGTGCATCAGCGCCAGCAGAAACTGGCGCTCATCGTCGACTCACTGGTCGACGAGCGTGACATGGTGATCAAACCGCTGCCCGACCACCTGCGCTACCTGCCTTTGGTATCGGGCATGGTGTCCCAGGGGCGTAATGCGCTGGTCAGTCTACTGCACGTTCCGGCGCTGCTAGAGCGCGCCAAGCGCCACACGCCTGCCGTGACGCGTAGCGAAGCGCCGAACGATACCCCTCACCGCGTGCTGATCGTGGACGACTCTCTGAATACCCGAGAAATCGAGAAGGACGTGCTGGAAGCGTGGGGCTATCACGTCACCTTGGCGGAAAACGGCCGCGATGGGTTGAATAAAGCCCTGGCCGAGCCCTTCGACGCCGTGCTCACCGACGTCGAGATGCCCGTGATGGATGGCTTTGCGCTGACCGCCAGACTGCGCGAAAATGATCTTTATCGTCACAAGCCGATTATCATCATCACCTCCCGCGAAAAAGAGAGTGACCGTCAGCGGGGAATGGAAGTCGGCGCCGATGCCTACATCGTGAAAGGCAGCTTCGATCAAAACAACTTAGTGGAGACGCTCAAAGCCCTGCTGGGCTAAGTCTCCCGCCAAGAGGATTACCATGCGAATATTGGTCGTAGACGACGACCCCCTAGCGGGGGAGATGACCGGGGCACTGCTAGAGTTTCAGGGCCACGATGTCCTACTCGCCAACGACGCCATGGAGGCTACCAGCCAGTTGGATGCCCATGACGATATCGCGATGATCGTCAGCGATATGCACATGCCGCTGATCAACGGTATCGAGCTGTTACACATGCTGCGTGAGCAGGGGGTCATGCTGCCGTTCATCCTGCTCACGGGCGATACGCCAGATGAGTCGCTGCGCCAAACACCGGGTCTTAGCGCTTGCCTGCAGAAAGATGCAGCGCTGGACACTTCGCTCGAGCACGCTGTCGCCCACGCGCTGGGTGAGTAGCCATGCCGTTACCTACGCCATGCACCGCTCGCCCACCCGCACAGGTAGCCTGATGTCCCCCTCTGCTCCTTCGTTGCACGACAAACTCAATCAACTGCGCCAACGTTTCATCGACCAGTTACCCGCGCGCTTACAGCACACGGTCGACCAGTGGCAACAGAGCCAAGCGTCTTCCGAAGCGCACGCGCGCCTGGGGCCAGAACTGCATCGGTTTTTCCACAGCTTGAAGGGAACGGGACGTTCATTGGGCTTCGAGCGGATTGCGCTACTGGCCGACCAGGGCGAGACCGCCCTCCATGAGCAGCCTCCCGCAGGCGACGTGGTCGAACGCGTATTTGCCCAGCTCGCCGAAGAGCAGCAGCGGCTGCAGTCGCTGCCGGGGCAGCAGCGGGCGCTGGCGGCGATGAATAGCGTCGAGTTCTCGCCCAAGCCAGTACAAACCCGCAGCAAGCGCCAACGGCTGATCTACCTGTGCGACGACGAGCCGGATCAGGTGGGCCAACTGCTGCACCACCTGCGCTGCTTCGGCCACGAGGTGGTGCATTTCGAAGATACGGACGCCTTTTTTAATGCGGTGATCACCCGGCGTCCCGATGCCATCATCATGGACGTGCAGTTCCCCCAGGGGCATACCGCAGGCACCGAAACGCTCGCCAGTCTCAACAAGCTCACCGGCGAGCGCCTGCCCTCGATCGTGCTTTCTGCCCATGGCGATTTTCACTCTCGGCTGAGCGCCGTGCGGGCGGGCTGCAACGGCTACTTTACGAAGCCGGTGAAACCGCTGGATCTCATGCTGGCAGTGGATGAGCTGACCACTCCCATCGACGACGAGCCGCTGCGTATCTTGATCGTGGACGATGAGCCCGAGGTAGCGTCGTATCATGCCCTGTTGCTGGAACAGGCGGGCATGGCCGTGCAGCAGGTCAACCACCCCGCCGATGCGCTGAATGCCCTGGAGCGCTTTAGCCCAGACCTGCTGCTGGTGGATGTCTATATGCCCGTCTGTTCGGGCGAGGAGCTGGCGAACATCATTCGCCAACAGCCCGAGCACGTGGGTCTGCCGATCATCTATCTCTCGAGCGAAACCGACAGCCAGAAGCAGCTCTCTGCCATGACGGCAGGTGTCGAAGCGTTCATCACCAAACCCGTGGTGCCTGACGAGCTGGTCTCTGCCGTAAAGCTGCGCGCCGAGCGGCTGCGCCTGCTGCGCTCGCTGATGACCCGTGACAGCATGACCGGGCTGTATAACCACAGCACCACCACCGACCTCATCAGCAAAGCGCTGGCCCAGGCCCACCGGGACAACACCCAGCATGCCATGGCCATGATCGATATCGACCACTTCAAAGCAGTGAACGATACTCACGGCCACCTCGCTGGCGACCAGGTCATCATCACCCTGGCGAGACTGTTGAAAACCCGCCTACGCATGTCGGATATCATTGGCCGTTACGGCGGCGAAGAGTTCGTGGTGCTGCTCAAAGGGGTCAGCGACGCGCGCGCCAGCGAGCTGATCGATGCTCTGCGCCACGACTTCGCCCAGGTGGATTTTCATGCAGGCGGCGCGCGCTTTCGCTGCACGTTCAGCGCTGGCGTTAGCAGCTTCCCGACTCACCCCTCCACCGAGTCGCTGCGCTTAAGCGCCGACCAAGCGCTCTACCGCGCCAAGCACCAGGGGCGCAACCAGGTGACCACCAGTACGGAGCAGGACGATGACGGATTCCCGACAGCCTGATCCTGAGGCCGGCGACACGTTTGCCCAGGCGTTCAGCGAGCACAGCGACGATACGGCCATCGTCGACGTGGACGAACCCAGCCAGCAGGTGGTGCTGTTCCAGCTCTCCGGCCAGCCATTTGCGCTGCCCGGCCATGCGGTGAGTGAAATTCTCAAAGGGGATACGCCGGTCTATTTCGTCCCTGGCCTGCCGGACTCCACGGAGGGCGTGATTCACCTGCGAGGCCAGATCGAGTCGCTGATTACGCTACAGCCGCTGCTGGGGCTTCCCACGACCCCAGCCGACGGCATGCTGCTCATCGTGAAGGGCGCGGGCATCCGCAGCGCCGTGCGCATCGACCAGTTGGAGGATGTGTGCGAGCTGCCCGTGAGCGCCTTGAAGACACCTCCCGACACTCTGGCGAGCACGCTGCGCCCCTACGTGAGCGCGCTATGGCAGCCCAGCGATGGGCAGCCCGCCACGGCGTTACTGGACCCCGATGCGCTCTTCCAAGCGTATCAGCAAGGGCTTGGCTAACCGTGGGTAGCGTGACCTGCGTGTGCTTCGACGCCTGTGGCTACCGATGGGCGCTGGAAGCCCGCCATGTCAGACGTATCGACAGCACCCTCTCCTTAGCGCGCCATGCGGCGTTCGAGACGCTGCTATGCGACTCGCCCGGCCAGCCGACCCGCTGGCTCACGCTGGTGGATCGGCAGGGCCCCTGGCAGTTGGGTCTTCCAAGCGATAGCGTACTTCTGCCCTTGCCCAGTGCGGCCCTCCACCCATTGCCTCCTCTCTTGGCCGCACGTGTTCGGCATCCGGCGCTGTGCGGCATCGCTGTCGTCGCGCAGTCGCTCACGCTCCTTCTGAACGGTGCGCAACTCAGGCTACCCACCACCTCAGGTTCAGTGGGCGAGCCATAGGCAACGCACCGGGCTGCCTTTTTCCAGCTGGCGATTGGGATCAATCACCGCCAGCGCATCGGCCGCAATGCAGGAAGAGAGCACCGCTGAGTTTTGATCATCAAAGGCATCGGCCTCGATGCCCTCGGGCGTAAAGCGCAGCGCTACCCGCATGTAGTGCTGGCGCGGTCCGGTCTCGGTGGCAAAGGTCGCGGTGGCCGTTAGGCACGGAAGCTCCGCCAGCGCAGGGCAGCCCAGTAGCGCCCCCATCAGCGGGCGTAGAAACAGCCACGCGCCCACGAAGCCTGACACCGGATTACCCGGTAGACCCACAAACCGCGCTTGGCTGCCATCGTCGCGGGGCAAGCGGCCTAGCGCTAATGGCTTGCCAGGACGAATCGCCAGCTTCCACATATCGAGCTGTCCAAGCGACGCCAGCGCCGCTTTGACGTGGTCCTCCTCCCCGACGCTGACACCGCCAGTGCTCACCACCACATCGGCCTCGGCAGCGGCGTGGTTCAACAGCGCCACGGTCTGGGCGTAGTCATCGGGCACGCTCACCAACTGCACTACCTCGGCGCCGAACGTCTCCAGCAGCCGTTTGAGCATGGGCCGGTTGGAGTTGTACAGCTGGCCCGGTTGTAACGGCGTGCCGGGGTCGACGATCTCATCGCCGGTAGAGAGTAGCGCCACCCGGGGGCGACAGCGTACGTTGACCTCGGTGATGCCCTGCCCCGCTAAATGTCCCAGCGCGGCGGCCTCCAGGCGCTCGCCTGCAGTGAGCAGCACATCGCCTTGACGCACGTCGCGGCCCTGCAAGCGAACGTTGTCTCCTTCCGGTACGTCCGCGGGAATGAGCGCCTCGCCGTTCTCTTCAGTCACCCGCTCCTGCATCACCACGCAGTCAGCACCAGGGGGGATCTGCCCGCCGGTAAAGATCCGCACGCAGGTGCCCGCCGCCAATGGCCGTGCCGTACTGCCCGCGGCAATGCGCTGGCTCACCGGCAGCCGCTTACCCGCGTCTACCGCGCACAGCGCATAGCCATCCATCGCACTGTTATCGAACGGCGGCACGTCCAGCGTGGCCGTGACCGGTTCGGCCAGCACGCGGCCAGCGGCGTCGCTCAACGCGACCCGTTCGGCATCGAGCGGCGTCACGTCGGCCAGCAGCGCTTCCAGCGCCGCTTCAATCGGCTGCAGATCAGCCATGCTGCCCCCGACCGGGAATCACCAGGTTGGCAAAGTTGCAGGGCTTATGGCGGCTATCGAGCTGTTCGGCAAGAATGCCATCCCAACCGGTACGGCACGCACCGGTAGAGCCTGGCAGGCAGAACACCACCGTGGCATTCGCGAAGCCGCCCAACGCGCGGCTCTGAATCGTGGAGCTACCGATCTCATCGCCGCTGAGCTGGCGAAAGCGCTCGCCAAAGCCTTCGATACGCTTGTCCAGCAGCACGGCGACCGCTTCGGGAGTGGAGTCGCGCCCGGTAAACCCTGTGCCGCCCGTGGTCAGCACCACCTGCACGCTGGGGTCGGCAATCCACTGAGCGACCACCGCACGGATTTGGTACACGTCATCCGGTACGATGCGCTTATCCGCCAAACGGTGGCCCGCCTCGGTTAGCCGCTGCACCAGCGACTGGCCCGAGCGGTCGGTCTCTTCCGTGCGCGTATCGGAGACGGTCAGCACAGCAATGTTCAGCGCTTCCATAGCATCCATGGCGCTACTCCTTGTGATCGTTGGAGGAGGCGTTGGCCTTTTTCTTGGCTTGGCGCGCGTCGAGGGCGGCCAGCTGTTCCGGTGTCGCCTCGCCCTGGTGATGGGCTTTCCACTCGCTGTAGGGCATGCCGTAGACGTACTCGCGGGCGGCATCCAGATCGAGCGCGGTGCCGCGCTCATCGGCGGCGGTCACCAGCCACTTCGAGAGGCAGTTCCGACAGAAGTCCGCCAGAATCATCAGGTCGATGTTCTGCACGTCTTTATTGTCGTCCAGATGCTTGAGCAAGCGCCGAAAGGCAGCGGCTTCCAGCTCGGTACGAGTGGTGGCATCCAGTTCGTCAAATGTCGCCATGGTGATTCCTCTTTCCCAATTCGTTGAAGTGCAGCATAACAAAAGACACCGCCCGAAGGCGGTGTCGAAGGGCGTTCACGTTCACCTATCTCGATGGCGTGACTCAGCTTGGCTTGGCGGGCGAAGGGGTGCCGCTGTCGCCCGCTTTACGCGCCGCCAGCTCCTCTTCGCTGATGGTTTGATCCTTGACCTCTTCGTACCACAGATTGTGATGCTCTTTGGCCCAGGTTTCATCCACGTAGCCGGTGGTCATGCCTTCCAGCGCGCCTTCCGTGCCCAGCGTGCCGATGTAGATGTGACCCAGCGAAACGGCGGTCAGGCCGAGCGCGCCCACGGCGTGGATGATGTTGGCCCACTGCATGGTGTCGCGGCCCTGGTCGAAGTTGGGGAAGTCGAGCACGAAGCCACTCGCCACCACCAAAATGCCTACCGATGCCAGCAGCCAGTACCAGGCTTTTTCACCACCGTTGCAGAAGCCCGCATCGACGTGGCCTTTGCCGATCATACCGCCGCCTTTCTTGAACCATACCCAGTCGTGCTTTTTGGGAATGTTCTCTTTGATCAGGCTAATCAGCATGATGACCAGCAGCACGCCAAAAATCGGCCCCAAGTAGTTGTGTAACACCTTGGACGCCGCGACCATCCAGCCCCAGACGGCATCGCCGAACAGCGTACGGAACACGAACTTGCCCAGCAGCAGGTTCAGCCCGGTCAGCGCCAGCGTGATGAACAGCGTCGCCACGGTCCAGTGCAGCGCGCGCATTAGCAGCGACCAGCGCAAGAGCTTGCGGCCCGTGCGCGGCTCTTCCAGGTATTTACGGCCAACGATGAAGTAAAACAGCGCAATCATCGCGGCCATGCCGCCGATGGCGATCAAGCCAAACGGCGATACCCAGCGATTGCGCAGTATCCGCCAGGTTTCGCCGCTGGCGTTGATCAGGTTGTAGTTACTCTCGTGCCGGGAGTCACGGTAGTTCGGCCCCGTCTCGCCACTGCGTACTTGGCGCCACTGATCCGCCGTGATGCCGGGGGCGGCGGTGGTCATTTCACGATCCGGGTCGGCTTGCGCCACGGCCATGTGGGTGACCCCCAAACTCGCTACCAACAGCACCAGCATTAGGCATAGACGCCAGCCACGCTGTAGCCAGCTAGCGGTGCCGCTAGGTGCCCGTGAGGGCACCTTTGTCATGGTCAACGTTGTCATGACACGCCTCCTTACCCTTTGCGGGCAGCATCATAGGCAAGGTTGTCAGTGCTAGCCTGAGGATTGTTCGACCACGCACCATCTTTATGGCCACGGTGTACCACGCGCTGGCGGAAGATATCGGCCACATCCTGCGCATCACCGGCCAGTAGCGCTTTGGTAGAGCACATTTCAGCACACAGCGGCAGTTTGCCTTCCGCGATGCGGTTGGAGCCGTACTTCTGGTACTCCTCTTCCTTGGTTTCGGCGGGGCCACCGGCACAGAAGGTGCACTTGTCCATCTTGCCGCGCTCGCCGAAGGCATCCTGTTGCGGGAACTGCGGCGCGCCGAAGGGGCAGGCGTACAGGCAGTAGCCACAACCGATACACAGGTCTTTATCGTGCAGCACGATGCCGTCGTCGGTTTTGTAGAAGCAGTCGGTGGGACACACCGCCATACACGGGGCGTCGTCACAGTGCATGCAGGCGACGGAAATGGACATTTCGTCCGCTTCGCCGTCGTTCAGGGTCACTACGCGGCGGCGCTGAATACCCCACTCGACGTCGTTGGCGTTCTTACAAGCGGTGACGCAGCCGTTGCACTCGATGCAGCGCTCGGCGTCACACATAAATTTCATTTGAGCCATGGTGTTCTCCTCTTGCCGGTGCGGGCGTGGCCGCACCGGCATGCTGTCAGGTCAGGTCGTGTTAGCTGGCGCGTTCGATACGGCAGATGGTGCACTTGGTCTCTTGCATCAGTGTCACCGGGTCGTAGCCGTAGGTAGTGGCGGTGTTGGCCGCTTCACCAATCACGTAAGGAACGGTGCCTTCCGGGTAACGGTCGTGCAGGCTTTCGCCCTGGAACACACCGCCGAAGTGGAACGGCATGAACGCCACTTTACGATCCACGCGGGGCGTGACCAGCGCTTTCACCTTGACCCGACCGCCTTCGGCGCCTTCGACCCATACTTGGTCGCCGTCGCGGATACCAATGTCGTTGGCATCGGCCGGGTTGATCTCGACGAACATCTCCTGCTGCAGCTCAGCCAGCCACGACATGGAGCGCGTCTCTTCACCGCCGCCTTCGTACTCGACCAAGCGACCCGAGGTCAGAATGATCGGGTAGTCCGCGCTGTTGTCACGGTCCTGGATGGTTTTGTACATCGTGGGAAGACGCATGATGGAGTCAAAGTCGTCCCACGTGGGATAGCGCTCAACCAGGTCACGACGGGTGGTGTAGAGCGGCTCACGGTGCTTCGGCACCGCATCCGGGAAGGTCCACACCACGGCGCGGGCTTTGGCGTTACCGTACGGCGCGCAGCCGTGCTCGATGGCCACGCGCTGGATACCGCCGGAGAAGTCGGTCTTCCAGTTCTGGCCTTCGGCCGCCGCTTTCTCTTCAGCGGTGAGATCGTCCCACCAGCCCAAGTCTTTGAGCAGCTGGTCGGTGAACTCGGGGTAACCGTCATCGATATCGCCACCCACAGGAGCGGAGCCTTCCGCCAGCAGGTTCACACCATCGCGCTCGATACCGAAGCGGGCGCGGAAGCCCATGCCGCCTTCCATGACCGGAATGCTGGTATCGTAGAGGTTGGGCGAGCCAGGGTGTTTGAACTCCGGCGTTCCCCAGCAGGGCCACGGCAGACCGTAGTAGTCGCCATCGGCGGGGCCGCCTTGGGCACGCAGGTTTTCAAAGCTGAAGGTATGCCAGTTTTGCTGGTGCTCTTTCAAGCGCTCCGGGCTTTGACCGGTGTAGCCAACGGTCCACATGCCGCTGTTGATTTCACGCAGTACGTCTTCGATCACCGGACGGTTGCCGTCCATTGCGAAGTTCTTCACGAACTCGTTGCCAAAGCCGAGCTTGTTGGCGAACAGTGTCATGATTTCGTGGTCGGGCTTCGATTCGAACAGCGGTTCGATGACCTGATCGCGCCACTGGATCGAGCGGTTGGTGGCGGTGACGCTACCCGAGGTCTCGAACTGCGTGGCGGCAGGCAGCAGGTACACGCCATCGGTGCGGTCGTGCATGACGGCGGCCACGGTGGGATACGGGTCGACGATGACCATCATCTCCAGCTTCTGCATCGCCTTTTGCATTTCGACGCCGCGGGTTTGCGAGTTGACCGCGTGGCCCCAGTAGAACATCGCTTTCAACGCGGTGCGCTGGGAGATGTTTTCGTCCTCTTCCAGCACGCCATCTACCCAACGGGAGACGGTAATACCGCTGGAGTACATGGGTTTGCCGTCAGCGTACTCGGTGTCATCGAAGCGGCCTTTCAGCCACTCGTAATCCACGTCCCACACTTTGGCCCAGTGCTGCCAAGCGCCTTCTGCTAAGCCGTAGTAACCCGGGAGGGAGTCACAGCCCAGCCCCAAGTCGGTGGCACCCTGTACGTTGTCGTGGCCACGCAGAATGTTGGCACCGCCACCGGATTTACCGATGTTACCCAGCGCCAATTCCAGAATGCAGTAGGCGCGGGTGTTGTTGTTACCGGTGGTGTGCTGGGTACCGCCCATACACCACACCACGCAGCCAGGACGGTTGTCGGCCAAGCGCTTGGCCACGTCGAACATCTCTGCTTCGGGCACGCCGGTAATGTCTTCGACGACACTGGGCGGGAACTGGGCGACTTCGGCCCGCACGTCGTCCATGCCGTACACGCGCTGGTTGATGTACTCGCTATCTTCCCAGCCGTTTTCGAAGATGTGCCACAGCAAGCCCCAGATGTAGGCCACGTCAGAGCCAGGACGAATGCGCACGTACTTGTTGGCTTTCGCCGCCGTACGCGTAAAGCGCGGGTCCGCGACGATGATGTCGCAGTTGTTGCGCTCTTTGGCGATCAAAATGTGCTGCATGGCCACCGGGTGCGCTTCACTGGGGTTGGAGCCAATGAAGAGCATCGATTTGCTGTTATGCATGTCGTTGAGCGAGTTGGTCATCGCTCCGTAACCCCAGGTATTCGCAACGCCCGCCACGGTGGTGGAGTGGCAAATACGCGCCTGGTGATCGGTGTTGTTGGTGCCCCACATGGAGGCGAGCTTGCGCATCAGGTACGCCTGCTCGTTGTTGAACTTCGCCGAGCCCAGCCAGTAAACGCTGTCGGGGCCGTGGGCGTCGCGCAGCTCGAGCAGCTTGTCGCCGATCTCGTTGACTGCATCGTCCCAGCTCATGCGCTGCCATTCACCCGCGACCAATTTCATCGGGTATTTTAGGCGGCGAGTGGAGTGGCCGTGCTGACGAAGCGACGCGCCTTTGGCGCAGTGAGCACCACGGTTGATCGGGTGGTCGAAAGCGGGCTCTTGCTTGGTCCAGATACCCTCTTGCACCTCGGCATACACACCGCAGCCCACCGAGCAGTGGGAACAAATGGTGCGCTTGGTTTCCACCGGGGAGTCGAGCACCGGGGTTTTGTCGGCCGCTTCGGTGCGCTGCATCATCGGCGCGCCCATGAAGCCTGCCGCAGCCACACCACCGGTAGCCACGCCCGTGCGCTTCAAGAACTGACGGCGGGAAATACCCAACCCAGTGGTAGCGGGGGTGTTGGTTTTGCGAGTTAGACGCATGGCAAATCTCCTGGCAGTTCGCCGTCAGTCACGCAGCGACGCGTAATAAGCACGAATATGGTCGGTCTCGCGGTAGTTCACCGCCTGCTTGTTGCGCTCAACCGGGCTTTTATCATCCGCCTGTGCCAGCGTGACGTGGCCTACCGCAACGGCTGCGCCCGCAGCGGCGGTGCCTAAACCAACGGTTTTCATAAACCGGCGGCGCTCAGGGTTATGTGACTGGTGCATGGGGTTCTCCTCTTTCATGCCCTTTTTTATGCGTGGCCCGTAGGCCCTGTTGTTCGCTTACCGCTGCGCACGGTCACGTCACGGTGTGGCTTTGCGCGCTGCACCGGCGTCATAGGAAGCAGGCTCCACTATGCGCACCGGTTGATAGGCCGCTTGATCGCTCAAACGTGCCTGTTCGCTCTCCATGAAAGCGCTACCCAACTGCCCCAGCGCTGCATAGAAAGCGGTGTCTACCTTGGCAAGGTCCTCCCAACAGCGGCTGGCCCAAGGGGCAAGATGCCGTTGGAAAAAAGTAAACTGCTCGCCATTTTGTGCCGCGATGAGCATGGCCATCACTTCGCACATCGCCGCCAGGTGGTCTTCTGGATCCCGGGTATGCTCGCTACGCTCGAAACCCAATGCTCGGAGGTCTTGGCGCAGCGCGACCAGCGCGGCTTCCATCAATTCGCCATTGCGGTACCAGGAGGCGTAGGGCACCACGTCGCCCTGAATCACGCCCACGAGGTGGCGAAAATGCGCTCGCTTGAGACTATCGACACTGCTCTCGCCCGCGGCCAGCGACAGCGCCGCCCAGCACTCGGCAATCCGGCTGCCATCTTGCTCGCTGTCCAGGCTTGCCAACCACGTCAGCAGCTCGCTGTCCGGCGCTTGGCGCAGCAGACTGGCGAGCAGCTGGTAGATATCCATACGCAGCGCATCGGTTTCGCTCAATGTCGGCATTGCATCGCTCATTGCATTACACCTTTAGTTGCGCGTTAGGATCACGAGCCATGGTTTTCCAGACGTCTTTTACCCGGCAGTCTTCGCACATTTCCAAACGCGCCATGGCATCCCCGGCAAAGTAAGGGTGGTTGGCCAGCTTGGCTTTGATGGTAGCCACGGTGCTGGCCGTAGCGAACGGCTTGCCGCAGCCAATGCATTCGAACGCTGCCTCTTCATGGCAAATATGCCGCGTTTCACGGGCCGGTGCGGCGAGGAAGCCCGGGACCAGCGTAATGGCATCCTCGGGGCAGGCCTGTTCGCAAAGGCCGCACTGTACGCAATCGGCTTCCAGGAAACTTAACGCAGGCGCGTTACCACCCGATTTCAGCGCTGGCGTGGGGCAGTTGCTGACACAGGCGTGGCAGAGCGTACAGGCAGCGCTATCAACGTTGATGCCGCCATATGCCGCGCCTGGTGGCATGGCGTGACGGTCACCGCTGGGCGCCCCCAGCTCGGCCAATCGCGCCAGTACCACGTTCAGGCGGGCGCGCTTGTTAGGCTCGTTGAAGCTCAACGGCGACTCGGTGAGCGGGGTGAGGCTTGGCAGCGCATCGCGCTCGCTCTCGGCCCCAACAGGCAGCAGCTTGATACGCGCCGTGTCGTGGCCCAGTGCGCTGAGTAGCGCGTGCGCCTGGGCGATCTGCTGTTCTAAAAACGCGCTGAGCCGATTCGGCATGTCGTCGTGAAGCTGAATGCGCACTTCGGAGGCACCGCTGGCAAGCGCCGTTAGCCACTGATCGTGGCCCGCCGCACCCAGATCTTCCAGGGGCGCATCGATGATGTGGCCGGGCGTGGTAATGCCTGCAGCGTGCTCGGCGTCTAGGGAGTCATGGGTGATGAAGCGCAGCACCGGCACCTCGCCACCGGCGTCCCGGTAAGCGGCGAGCCAAGTGGCTAACGTATCCTGCTGACGGCGGGTTTCCGGTAGGCGAAACTCGATGGCACCGGTCGGGCAGGCGCTGGTACAGCTCCCCACGCCTTGGCACAGAAACGGGTCGATCTCGATGCGCGACTCGATGCGGCCTTGGATGCTAGAAATCGCATCCGCCGGGCAGACGTCGAGGCAGCGGGTGCAGCCGACGTTACCACTGGAAGAGTGGGCACAAAGATCGGTATTGACCTGGAAATAGCGGGGCTTGTCGAACTCGCCGATCAGCTCGGTCACGTTCTCCAGCACGTCGGCACGCTCGGCTTCCTGGCGCTCCCACGCGAGGCGCAGGTAGCCCGGCGGCGGCAGTTCCCAAGAAGCGACGTTAAGTGTTCCCTCCGAAAGGTCTAGCACGACGTCGAACACGTCGCGTTCGATCAATGCTTGCGCCAAATTGAGCGCATCGCCATCGTCTTGGGCCAGAGTGGCACGAAAACCGCCCAAATGCCCTGCAACACGGAGCTGTGCCTGCTGGCGCGTGCTCAGCACTTGTGTGGTGATCGGCTCGCTGGTGGCAGGAAGGTCAACGTCCACATCCGTCGTGAGCAGCGTAAGAGACGCTAAACCGCGCCCCTGCAGCGCACGCGCCGCCTGGCTGACGGACGACGCACGGCCGAACAGCAGCACGTGCCCGCGGCTGTGGTAGGTGACGTTGGCAGGCGTTAAATTCACCGGCCATGAGATACGCCGACGCACCGCTTCACGAGCGGCGGCGTTGCGCTGGTCGTCGATCGACGCCAGTTGGATTCGTTGGTTCATGCATTCTCACGGTCAAGAGGTCGTTTTTGTTATTATGGGCGTTTAGATTTTGTCATCTGGCAGATGACTTTCGGCGTTATATCGACATAGCTTCTGGTATCAGCGTATGGCGCAAACAGCATTTATGCCACTTCCATTGGTCGTATCGCTGTCAACGCAAGCCCGCCAAGCTTACCATAACCTACTGATTCAAATGTCTAACCGTCTTTTTGACGCTCTCCCTGAGCGTGATCAGAATAATCAGACTGGTCGTCTAGTGAGGCACTTTGTACAAAACTGTCATCACTTGTGCAAGCGCTCCCCTGTCCAGTCTCCTTCTCATCCTCGTCATGGCTCGCGCGCTCTGCGTCGTTTTGCGCGGCCTCGTCCAGCTTATCGAGGGTCTCCTCTGCTTTATTGGCCCAGCGCCGCAGCTTGCCCGCCAGCTCGCTTGCCATAGGCTTCAATTGCTGGGTGTAGTCGGCGTCGTAATCATCCAGACCGTCGCGCACGTTGTAGTTACCGGTAGCCCAGAGCCTGCGCAGGGCGCGACGTCGAAGAGTGGCGCTCACTCCGGGCACCATAAAGGCGCTGAAATCACTGCCTGCAGGCAGGGTGTCCGGGTCGGGCAGCGTGTGGTCCAGGCTGCCGGGGGGCGGTGGCGCGTCGGCAGCTTGCTCCACCGCGGGCGTGGCGTCGTCGTCTGCCTCGGCAGCGAGCGCCTGTGCTTCCAACGGCGGCGCGGCACCTTCCGTGGGTTCGGTGCTCGCCGGCTCGGGATCGTTCTGCTCGATGCCGCGCTTTTTACGCGACCAGCGCTCTAAACGGCTCACTGTGGCTGCTCCTTGGTCGGGGTCTCTTTGCCGCGCCCGGCCCCTTTGCGTTTTTTCTTGCGGGTTTCCACCGGCGCTTCGCCATGACGCGCGAGATAATGCTCTACCCACACTTGAATCGCCATCGGCATCGGTGCCTCCAGCACTTGCTGCTCGCCATCCAGCCAGCCCGCCGCCACATCCTGGCTGGCGGTGATGGCATCGGGCTTCGGGGGCTGCCCGGTAAACCCGGCACGGACGAACAGGCGTGGCGTTGGCGAGGTGAGATTGAATCGGTAGGCCGCTCGCTCGGTCATGTAGAGCTGCAAGTGGAGCACGCACTCCCCTTGATCCCCGGGCACGAGCTCGGCAATGCGCCACTGGGTCAGCGTGAAACTTCGCACCTGCTTGGGCTCCGCCACTAAGGTAACGCTCAGCGCGCGCAGATTATCACTCATGGGTTTCACCACCTTAGACCTTGAACGGGTAGACAAGTAAGCCTTTCGAGCGCCATCATCGTCAACTCAGACTATTTTACTCAACTATTATGATCTTGTGCGCCGTGTGTGCGTCAGCCACGCCGCGTTTTGGTATCAGTGAGGATTGCGGATGCCCGCCCTTCAGTTAAGCCGAGCCCGCTTACCGGCCACGACCACCATTGATGTCATGGATGCCTACGGCGACACCCGCCCTCAGGCCATTGCCGCCGAGCGTGCGCTTACGGTGTACCTCAATAAGCGCGAAATCGTCACTCTGATGACGCTAGGCGACGATCCCGAAGCGCTGGTGGTGGGGTACCTGCGCAATCAGGGGCTATTGAAGAGTGCCGAGGATTTGACCGCCGTCCAGGTGGACTGGGAAGTAGAAGCAGCGGTGATCGTCACTCGCCACCTGCCGGATGACTTGGAAGCGCGCCTTAGCACACGCACCGTCACGACGGGCTGCGGCCAAGGCACGGTGTTTGGTAAACTGTTGGAACAAACGTCCCTCACGGCGCTGCCTGAGACGCCGCTGACCCAATCGACGCTCTATCAACTGTTGACCAATTTGAACACCTACAACGAGACCTACCGCAGCGCGGGCGCGGTGCACGGCTGCGCGCTGTGCCATCAAGCGCAGGTGCTGGATTTCGTCGAAGACGTGGGCCGCCATAACGCCGTGGATACCTTGGCGGGACGTCAGTGGCTCAACCAAGCCGACAGCCACAGCGCCGATATTTTTTACACTACCGGTCGTTTAACGTCTGAAATGGTGCTGAAAGTCGCTCAAATGGGCATTAGCGTGCTGGTATCGCGCTCAGGCGTCACACAAAAAGGCGTAGAGCTGGCCGAGCGTTTCGGCGTAATGCTGATTGCCCGCGCGAAGGGTAAAAGCTTCCAGGCGATCAACGCCACTGGCCGCTTGACGCTGGATGCGATCCCCCCAAGCCGCCGAGCGCGCGCTCGTCCAAGGAGGCAGGCGTATGATCGCCAAGCACGATCTGACTGGCATGATTCTCGCGGGCGGTGAAGGCCGCCGTATGGGCGGTCGAGATAAGGGCCTGGAGCCCTTTGCAGGCCTCCCGCTGGTAGCGCATACCGTTAAGCGCTTCGATGGCCAGGTGCATGAGCTGGTGATCAATGCCAACCGCAATGGCGATGCGTATGCGCTGTTTGCCGACCGCGTTATCGAGGATGCCGAAGGTGGCTTTAAAGGCCCGCTGATGGGTATTTACAGCGGCCTGCGCGCCGCTCGAACGCCGTGGCTAGTGGTCGCCCCCTGCGACTCCCCCGCGCTTCCCCACGACGTGGTGGCGCGCTTGGTCGCGGGGATTCACCAGCAGGATGTCGAGCACGATATCGCCGTGGCGTTCGATGGCGAGCGCCTGCACCCCGTCGTCGCGCTGCTGCGTACGTCGCTGGCCAACGATTTAGCGGCCACCCTGGCAGCAGGCGAACGCAAAATCGACCGCTGGTACGCGCGCCACGCCTGGTGCCGGGTGGATATGTCTGACTGCCCTGAAGCGTTCGCCAACCTCAATACCGAAGAGGAGAAAGCCCGCTTGGAGCTGGCACTGACAACGCCTTCCCAGGAGACGCCATGAGCCTGTCGTGTTTTGAGCTGGGCGAGCAGATGCTCAGTGTCGATGCCGCCCGCGATGCGCTGATGACGCTGGTCGAAACACCGGTTGCGGTCGAGCGTGTCACCCTCGGCAACGCCTACGGACGCCGACTGGCGACCAATATCACCGCGCCCATTAACGTGCCACAGAATACCAACGCGGCGATGGATGGTGTTGCCCTGGCCTGGCCAAAGCAGCCGCCCTTTCAAACCCACTGGCCCGTGGCGGGCGATGCCTTCGCCGGGCAAGCGTTTGGGGGTGAGGTGCCTTTAGGCCAGTGCGTTCGCATCACCACCGGCGCGCCGCTGCCCAGCGGCACCGATACGGTGATTATGCGTGAGCAGCTCATCGAGGGTGATGACAGCGTCACTATCGATGCGCCAGAGCGGGTCAGTGTTGGGCAGCACGTTCGCCAAGCCGGAGAAGATATTGCCAAAGGGGCCGTTGCATTGACGGCGGGCACACGCTTGGATGCAGCCAGCATGGGGCTGGTGGCGTCCCTGGGCTATGCCGAGGTCAACGTATACCGGCGCCCTAAGGTTGCGATTTTTTCTACCGGCAACGAAGTCACCCCGCCGGGAGAGCCGCTCCCCAGCGCCGGGATCTACGACACCAACCGCTTTACCCTGATGGGCATGCTGAGCGAGCAAGGGGCCGAGGTGGTGGATTTAGGTATTCTGCCCGACGACCCGCGCGCTATTGAGCAAGCGCTTGCGGAAGCAGCGGCGCAGTGTGACCTTGTGATTACCAGCGGCGGTGTTTCCGTGGGCCACGCGGATTACACTCGCGACGCGCTGGAAGCTCTCGGGCGGCTGGCCTTTTGGCGGGTGGCGCTGCGCCCTGGCCGCCCGATGGCCTGCGGCCAGTTGGGCGAGTCGCGCACGCCGTTCGTGGGCTTACCCGGCAACCCGGTGGCCGTCATGGTGACCTTTACCCAGTTTGTGGTGCCACTGCTGCAGCGGCTGCAAGGCCAGCTCCCGGCTGCGCCAACACGGATGACAGCGATTGCCCAAACGCCGCTAAAAAGCCGCCTGAATCGCACTGATTTTCTGCGCGGCATTTACACATGCGATGACCAGGGAGTGCTGCATGTACGCAGCACCGGTGCCCAGGGCTCGGGTATTTTGACTTCCATGGTGATGGCCAACTGTTTGATCGAACTTGGCGATGACCAGGCAGACGCACAGCCAGGCGAGGCGGTCTGCATTCAACCGATAACGAGCTGGCAATGACCGAACAACTGATTGACGATTTTGGCCGCCGGGTGCGCTACGTGCGCATCTCCGTAACGGACCGCTGCGACTTCCGCTGCGTGTACTGCATGAGCGAGGAGATGACGTTTCTCCCCCGTGCGCAGGTACTTACGCTGGAAGAGCTCGCCATGGTGGCGCGCGCCTTCACCGAGCTTGGCGTCGAGAAGATCCGCCTAACCGGCGGCGAACCGCTGGTGCGTAAAGGCATCGAGCAGCTCGTGGACGAGATCGGCGCACTGCCGGGGCTGGACGACTTCACCATGACCACCAACGGCGCTAGCCTGCGCAAGCACGCCAAGCGGCTGTACGAAGGCGGCCTACGTAGGCTCAACATTAGCCTGGACTCCCTCGACCCCGAGCGCTTTAAGCAGCTGACGCGCACCGGCGACTTAGCCAAAGTGATCGACGGTATCCACGCCGCCAAAGAAGCGGGCTTCAAGCGCATCAAGCTGAACGCGGTGATCTTGAAAGGGCGTAACGAAGACGAAGTGCTCGACTTGGTCACCTTTGCCCGCCAGGAGGGCCTAGATATCAGCTTTATCGAGGAGATGCCCCTGGGCGATGTGTCCGACCACTCCCGAGCAGAGACCTTCTACTCCAGCGACGACGTTCAGGCATTGATCGAAACACGCTACCCGCTGACGCCCACGACGGAGAGCACACCAGGGCCGTCGCGCTACTTCAAAATGGCCGACAGCGACAGTCGGGTGGGCTTTATCTCGCCCCACAGCCACAACTTCTGCGATAGCTGCAACCGCGTGCGGGTCACCGTGGAAGGTCGCCTGCTGCTCTGCCTAGGGAATGAACACTCAGTGGACCTGCGCGCCGTATTGCGCCGCCATCCTGGCGATATGCAGGCGCTCAAAACCGCCATTATCAATGCGCTGCCGCTTAAGCCCGAACGCCACCACTTCACCACCGATGGCGACGTGCAGGTGGTGCGCTTTATGAACATGACCGGAGGTTGACCGTTGGCAGCCGCTTCACGCGTTCCCGTTCACATCGTCACCGGCTTTTTAGGTAGCGGCAAAACTACGCTTATCCACAGCCTGATCGAGCAAAAGCCTGTGGATGAGAAATGGGCCATTCTGGTCAACGAATTTGGCCAGATCGGCATTGATCAGGCCATGTTCGATACCCGCGATGATGTGGTGGTGAAAGGCTTGCCCGGCGGCTGCCTATGCTGCCAGCTAGCGTTCGTGCTTCAGGCGGCGCTGGTCAATTTATTAGCGCGCAGCAAGCCCGACCGGGTGATTATCGAGCCATCGGGCCTTGGCCATCCGGCGGGGTTATTAGATTTATTGCGCGGCGAGGCGTTTCGAGACGTGGTGGCGGTGCAGGATATCATCGCCACGCTTGACCCACGCCGATTGGACGAAGCCCGCGTGCGCGAGCACGACACGTTTCAGGACCAGCTCCACATGGCCGATGCCATCGCCATCACCATGGGCGACCAGGCAAGTACGGCGCAGCATCAACGAGCGCAGCAATTTGTCGGCGCGCTATGGCCAACCCCAAAGTGGGTGCATACGGTCGATCAGGGCGGGCTCCCCGTGGCACTGCTATTGGGCAGCGGCAAAGCGCGTCAACACGACCAACCCGAGATGCCTGAAGCGCACCGAGCCCTGGCCGCAGCGCCTAGTCTGGAAGGCGCTTTTTTTGATTTTCCGCCGCCCCCCGGCGAGCCGGAGCAACACACCGCCAGCGCCCTGGGTTACACCAGTACGGGCCTGCGTTGGCACCCTACCGAGCGATTCGACCTCGACCATCTCGCCCATTGTGTTGGCGAGCTACCCGCTACGGCGCGAGTGAAAGGGGTGTTCCACACCACCGACGGCTGGAAGCGGCTCAACCGCGCAGACGGCGCGCTCAGCGTGACGAGCAGCGCCTGGCGGCAGGACTCACGGCTCGAGGTCATTACCCCCGACCCCATTGAGCATGAGCCACTCATCGCGTCACTGCACGCGCAGCTGGCCCGCTCACGAGCGGGAGTGCGCTGACACCATCGCCTCGATCTCGCCGACCGGGGCCGGACGGCCAAACAGATAGCCCTGAAAGGCGTGGCAGCCGTGGGCCATCAGCCACGCCTGCTGGGCCGGCGCTTCGACGCCTTCGGCAATGATATCCAGGTTCAAGCTCTTCGCGAGGGCAATGGTACTCTCTACGATAGCAGCGTTGGCCTTGCTCTCGAGCACCTGCTGCACGAAGGACTGGTCGATTTTCAGCTGATCCAGCGGCAGCTGCGCCAAGTATGCCAGCGACGAGTAGCCGGTGCCGAAGTCATCCAATGAGAAGCGCACGCCCAGCGCTTTCAAGCTGAGCATCTTATCCCGAGCATCGTCGCGGGCTTCCACGAACAGCGACTCGGTGACTTCGAGCTTAAGCTGGGCCAGCGGCGCTTGGGTGCGCTGAAACACCTGCTCGAGACGGGCCAGAAAGTCCGCTTCACGAAACTGCAGCGGGCTGATATTGACCGAGATCGTCAGCTGGCTGAGCAGCGGGGAAGGTGCCCAGCGGGCAAGCTGCTGGCAGGCCTCTTCCAATACCCATTCTCCCACGTCGTTGATGAGCCCGGTGCTCTCCAGGAGCGGAATAAACTCACCCGGAGAGACCATGCCGCGCTCGGGGTGCTGCCACCGCAGCAGCGCTTCCACCCCCGTCAACGTGCCGTGACGATCCACTTGGGGCTGATAGTGGAGCCGCCACTGGTCGTTCTCCAGCGCCTGACGCAGCTCCGCTTCCAGCTTCACTTTGGCCAGCAGCGATGCCTGCATGGAGGGATCGAAGAAGCGCAGCGCGTGACGACCGCTCATCTTGGCCTGAGAAAGTGCCATATCCACCTGCTGCAGGTAGTCATCGGCACTACGCTGGCTATCCGAGACGATGGTAATGCCCACACTGGCGGTCACCACGGCGCTCTCTTCGCCAATGGCCACGGGTTCATCCAGTGCTGCCAATAGCTTCCGGGCAATGTGTTCCGCCAGCGTTTGAGTCTGACGAGGGCTGCCATCCACACCTTCGATCAACACGGCAAACTCGTCGCTGCCCAGCCGGGCCAGGGTATCGGTGTCGCGCAGCATCTGACCGAATCGGCGCGCCACACACTGCAGCAGCTGGTCGCCCGCATGGTGTCCCAGAGTATCGTTCACATGGTTGAAGTTATCGATATCGATCAGCAGGAGCGCGCCGCAGCGTTGGTGGCGATTCAGCTCTTTGAGCGCCGTGCCCACACGGTCCATGAACAGTCGCCGGTTGGCAAACCCGGTGAGCGGGTCGTAGAACGCGAGCTGGTGAATCTCTTGCTCGGCGGCCTTACGCTCGCTGATATCGCTCATGGTGGCCACATAGTGGGTCAGTTCACCCGTCGCACCGTACACCGCGCTGATGGTCAGCCACTCGGGAAACAGCTCTCCGTTCTTGCGCTGATTCCAGATCTCCCCTTCCCAGTTCCCCGTGGCCAATACGCTACGCCATAACCGACGATAAAACGCGGCGTTGTGATGGCCCGAACTAAACATACGCGGGTTTTTGCCCACCACTTCCTCATCGCTGTAACCGGTAATGCGCTTGAAGGTATCGTTCACTTTCAAAATATTACCCCGCGCGTCGGTCACCATAATGCCCAAGTGCGCCTGAAAGGCAGCGGCAGCAATTTGCAGCTCGACTTCGGCTTGCTTCGCCTCGGTAATATCGCGGGTCACGGATAGGACTCCTTCAACGTGATGAGTATTGCTAGCTAACGGGCTCACCGTCGCGTGAAAATAGCGCTGCTGCTGGCCGAGCATCAGCGGGTACTCGAACGTCGCCACTTGGCCCGAGCGCTGGACTTGATGAAACACGGTGTCGAACGTCGCGGCCAATGCGGCAGGCAGCACTTCTTGGTAGTGACGACCCAGCGCTTGCTGGCTTCCCAACAGCAGTTTGTCTTTCTCGATGGCATGGATAAAGCGAAACCGCCCCTTGCCATCAAAGACGAAAATCAAATCCTGCAGCGAGTTAATCAACGCGTCCAGACGCGCTTCTCGGGATTGCAGCCGATACGACAGCCCCAGCCGGTTCAAGTAGTGGCGCCCACCCCAAGCGCCCAGTAGCACCATGACGGCCATTACCACCGTCAGTACCAGGCCACGCTGACGCCATCCGGCAAGCTGGCGCTGCACATCGACCCCGACCACCACTAGCACGGGATAACGGCCCACCCGCTGCATATGGAACAGGCGCTCGCGCCCGTCCAGCGGCGAGCGGGCGGTAAAGGTTTGGGAGGCTTGCTGGGTGGTCAGCCACTGCTGAGTGGCCGGATCGTCGATCTGCGTTCCCACCACGGCGGGCTTCGCAGGCGCCGGATGACGGGCAATCAGTTTCAAGGTGCCATCTACCAAGCTCATGCTTTCGCCATCGTAAACGCGCATTTGCTGGAGGGCATCCATAAGGGTTTGCGGTACCAAACGCGCGACCACGATGCCTTCGAAGCGGTCGTTCTCACCGCTGATCCGGCGGGCGTGATAAAGATAAAACTGCGCGTCCTCCTCCGACCAGTAGAGCGGGGTCACGAGTTCGCGCTGCTCCCCCTGCTGAAACGAGCGAAAAAAGGCAGTATGGCTGATGTCGATACCGGCATGGCGATTATCACTGCTGCTGATCCAAACACGCCCCTGAGCGTTGAGAATGCCCAGCTCGTTAATCAGCGGCATGTAGCGGGTCAAGGCTTCGACGGAGCGCTGGATATCGGCCATCCCTTCAGCACTCTCGAACCCTCGGGTCTCGACATGCTGAGCCAAGGTAAAGAGTGCTTGACCGCTCTGGCCAAAGATCCCTTTCGCCCATTCGGTCATCACATTGGAGCGAGCCGTTGCCCGCGCTTCTGCTGCACGGATCTCCTGCTGGTACTGGCCGGTCAGCAGCCAGCCGAACAGCGACACCATCACGCACAGCGCTACCAGGAAGAGGGCTATGGCGCGACGCTGCAAACGTCGATACCTGGGTAACACGGGCACATCGCGGGCCGTTGAGTCACTGCGAGAAGGAAACATCACACGTCGACCTTATTCAGGCATCCCGCAGGCGCACCTGATACAGTGTAAAAAAGAACAGTGGAAGATACACCACCGCGACATCAAGATGGCATTACTCGATAGTGGCGCGTCGCTTTTTTGATGTATATCAATTTTTAGCAAATCCGTTACCTCAATAAACGCCCTTTTTATCAAGAAGAGGTAGTTATGGCAGCACTGGGCCAAATGAGCGACTACGACATACGCTTGGTACGTATTTTTAAGACGGTGGTGGAGTGTGGGGGGTTTACCGCAGCGGAGACCACGTTAGGCATTAGCCGTTCGGCCATCAGTCAGCACATGAGCGACCTGGAAAGCCGTTTGGGGTTTTCGCTTTGCCAGCGGGGGCGCGGTGGCTTCAACCTGACAGAAGAGGGCAAAGAGATTTATCAAGCCGGGCTGACGCTGCTCACGGCGCTGGAGACGTTCAAAAGCGATGTGAACGCGCTGCATCACACCATCAAAGGCGAGCTGAATATCGGCATTACCGATAACTTGGTCACGCTGCCCGCCATGAACGTGACCCATGCCCTGGCCGCATTGACGGCGCCGAACCACGAGGTCACGGTGCATATTCACATGGAGCCCTCCGACGCGGTGATTCGCGGCGTGATGGATGGCCACCTGCACGTGGGTGTGGTGCCTGCCGTGAACCTGCCCACCAGCCTAGCAACGCGTTTACTCTACGACGAGCCCTCGTACTTGTACTGCTCCGCTGATCACCCGCTGTTCAGCCTGCCCGACGACGCATCGACCTCAGACCACCTCACCCGCTACCCCGCCATCCGACCGCGCTACCCGCTTCCCGATACCGCACGTCAGGCTCATGAAGCCCTCAACCTACAGGCCTCGGCATCCGATCGAGAAGGCGCGGCGTTTCTCATCCTCACCGGGCGCTTCATCGGCTTCCTACCCGAGCATGTGGCTGCGCAGTGGGTAGCGGCAGGCAAAATGCGCGCCCTGCACCCGACCACCCAGCACTACCGTATTCCCTTTGTGTTAGTCACCCGCCACGACCGTCGCCCGAATCGCGTGGTGGATGCATTTTTGGGGTTGCTGAAACAATAAGGGAGTCAGCCACATTACCCTCCTCCCTTTCTAGAGCAAGCTCCCAGAGAAAGCATCGCACGTTAAGCAACGCACCGTTCCCACCGATGCGCAAGACAACGCCTTGGCCTGCTGCAATAATGAGAAACTATTGCATATAACTATACTTCTCAAAAGACAGCTATGTTTCTCAAAAAAGGGATTCCCATGAAAGTCACGACCTTCGCTACGGCGCTACTGCTGGCCAGTGCCAGCGCCGCCGCAAGCGCCGAGCAGCGCATTGCCACGTTTGATTTAGGCAGCCTGGATACGCTGGACGCTCTCGGGGCGAGTGAGCACGTGGTGGGCGTGCCCAAAGCCAGCTTGCCGATCTACCTGGAGCAGTATGCCGCCGATGCCTACACCGATATTGGCGGCCTGCGCTCGCCCGACATGGCAGCGCTGGCAGACGCCAACCCCACGCTGATTGTGCACACGGGCCGCCAGGCCGAGTGGGCCGAAGAGCTAGGCGATATTGCCACACTATTTGATGCTAGTGTTTCAGGCGAGGCGTATCTTGCTGCGGTCGAGCGCAATGTGCGCGAACTGGCCAGCCAACTCGCGGTAGAAAGCGAAGCCGAAGAGGCGCTCACAACGCTGAACAGCGAGATCGAGCGCCAGCGCGAAGCGCTGCAGGATGCCCCAACGACGCTGGTCGTCACGCACAATGGCGGCAACCTGATGCTCAACCAGCACCCGGTGGTACATCAGGTGCTGGGCATTGCCGCCCTAGAGATGCCCGAGAGCGTGACTCCCGACGTACGCGGTGAACGCACTTTTACGCCGCTTTCCGCTGACGCCATTGCCGAGATCGACCCTGACGCGGTGCTTGTGATCGACCGCAGCGCCGCCATTGGCGACGAACCCGCAGACGCCGATCAGCTACGTGCCACTCTAGCGGAAGCCGGCGCCGCGCCCAGAGTCGTGATGCTCACTCCCGCCCTGTGGTATCTCTCGGGCGGCGGCTTGCAAAGCTTGGCGCTTCAAGTGAAAGAAGTGGCGAGCGCGTTGGCCGATTAAGCATCCGAGTACTCTTGGCCGCTTTCGAGCGGCCTACCCCTGAGGGTTCATGAAATGCTGGGCCAAGGTATCGCTCATCGGGACGTTGAGCGTAATCCCCTTGCCGGGCAAGGGCTGTTGGAACCAGCGCTCGTAGAGCACCTGCATGTCTCCCCGTCGATAAATGGTGCGCAGCGCTTGATTGACCTGGGCCACGAACGCTTGATCGTCTTCACGCATGAGCAGGCCCAGCGGCTCTTCAGCAGTGATGGCTTCCTCTGAGAGGGAGTACGCCGACGGCTCCTCCGCTGCCGCTATCAACGTACTGAGCAAAATATCGTCCATGGCGAACGCTGCCACACGGCCCTCGGTGACCAAATCGAAGGCTTCTTGCAACGTTTCCACCGGCACGACGGAGAGATTGAGCTGCCGTTCGCGGTTGGCCTGGTTGATTTGGCTGACATTGACGGTGCCCCTGGCCACGCTTACGCTCCTCCCGGCCAGGTCCTGAAGCGTTAAAAACTGGTTCTCCTTGAGTGCCACAAAGCGCACGGACACAAAGAAATGGCTCAGCGAAAACTCAGCGCTGCGGCGGCGCTCCGCATTGTTGGTGCTAGCATTGCATTCGATATCGATGTCACCGCTGTTTAGCAGCTGCACTCGATTACCGGGTGTTCTGAACACATATTCGATATCGAGGGTGGGCAAACCAAGCTGCTGCTGTAACTGCGCCGCCACCCGCTGGCATAGCTCGATGGAGTAGCCCAACACGTTGCCCTCGTCATCGGTATACGAAAAAGGCGCGGTATCGCCATAGCCCACACGAAGCGTGCCTGTCTCATTCAGCCGCTGCAGCGTATTGATATCGGCCGCCGAGGCGACGGACCACACCGCCATGAGGAGCCCTGCCCACCACTGCGCTTGGATCTTCATGTCTCACCTCCTTATTCGGCCGCCTCTGGGTGCTCGAACGTAGCCGCCAGCTCTTCACTTAATGGTAGGCCAATCACCCGGTTGTCAGGCGGTATGGGCTGCAGAAACCAACGATCGTATAGCGCATGAATCGCACCGCTTTGGTAGTAGGCATACAGCGCGTCATTGACCATGTCGGCAAATACCGGATCTTCGAGCGGCATCATTAAGCCGTAGGGCTTGGGTTCGCTGATCGCTTCTTCTGAAATATGAAAACGCTCGGGGGACGCCGCACTGGTGATCAGGCTTGCCAGCAAAACCTCGTCCATCACGAACGCAGCGGCCTGCTCGTTTGCAACCATGGCGAACGCCTCGTCGTGGCTACGGCTGAGCATGACGGCGAGGTTCAGGCCGTGATGGCGGTTGAGGGCGTTGAGCTGCTCGATGTTGATCGTTCCCGTCGTCGACACCACGCTTCGACCCGCGAGATCCGCCAGTGTCTGCATCGCGTTGTCCGCGAGAGCCACGTAGCGTGTGGCGGTATAAAAGTGAGGATAGGTAAACGCAGCCTGTGCGAGACGCTCCGGCGAGCGTGTGGTCACACCGCACTCGAGGTCGATCTCACCATGGCGCAGCAGAATGAACCGATTGACGGGGGTGACCGGTACGAAACGGACCTCGAGCGGCATGCCGCCCAGCCGCTGCCGTAGGCTCGCTACCACTGCCATACACAGATCCACGGAGTAGCCAGCGGGCCGCCCATCGACCACGTAAGAGAAAGGGATCTCGTGGCTGCGGTGGCCAAGCGTAATGACTTGACGTTGTGCGATTCGCGACAGAGTAGGCGATGCCTCAAGGTCAACAGGCCCAGCACTGGCGACCTGACTCGTCAGCGCCAGAGCCAACCAGACGCCGGTTTTAGCCGTCATACGGTTTGGCACCCATGGTCATGTCAGGGTTGAAGACTGCATAGCGGCCACGCCCCATGGCTTTCGCAGTATACAGCGCCACGTCGGCGCTACGGAGTAGTGAGTGGCTGCTGTTGCCATCTCGTGGCGCCAGCGCAATGCCCACGCTCACACCGATACGCACTTCATGGCCATCGATGGAGAACGGCTTTTGCAGGGCGTCGACCAGTTGGCGGGCGAGTTGCTTGGCTTCGGCCAAGGCATCGCGGTGGGCATACTGGATGATCGAGAATTCGTCTCCATCCAGCCGAGCGACGAGATCGCTCTCCTCCAGCAGCGCCTGCACGCGCTGGCTCGCGTCCACCAGCAAGGTATCGCCCGCCGCATGGCCGAGCGTATCGTTCACTGCCTTGAAGCGATCGAGATCAAAGAGCATGACATTGAAGGACGCCCCGTGGGGAACCTGAGTGACCGCTTCCTGCAGCACATCATTGAACTGTGTGCGATTCGGCAGTTTGGTCAGGGCGTCATGATGCGCCAAGTGCTGGTAGCGTAGTGCCTGCTCCTTGACTTCCAAAAGCTGCTCACGCTCTTCCACTTTTTTGCGCAGCGCTTCGATGGCCTGTGCCATACAGCCAATTTCATCACTACGCCACGTGTAAGGGGTGGCGCGCCCCGTCTCGTTCTGGGCAATATGGGTGAGTGCACGTATCAAACGCGGCACCGGTCTAAACAGCTGGTTCATCAACATACTGATCAAAAGCGCCGTGGCGAGCAGCACCACCCCCAAGGACGCCGCAACTTTCAAGATCAGCTCACGGTGTACTTGATACAGCTCACTCTTCAAGCCAATGCTCGACACCACGACGCCATGCAGGTCGCCTTGTGGGCTAATGATGGGCAGGGAACTGACGAAGTGCTCCTCGTCACCAATACGGGCAAACCCCACATAAAATGCGTTGGCTAAGGAGCTGCGACCTACCTCAGAGGTGGTGGGAAACAGCATGTCTCCCGTGGTGCTGTTAAAGGCATCCGCGACCGGCGCGAGACGGTCGTTATCCGTCAATGCAAAGAGCCAAACGTTGTGGCGCGTTTGGGCGCTGGCCAGTGCCAATACGTCGATGGGGCTAAAGCCAGTGCTCAGCACCGAATCTTCATCGCCAATTGGCCGTGCCGCCACCAACTGTGTCACTTGCCCGGTTGGGTCGGTTCGCACCGCTACGGACGTATAAATACGTCGGATGGTGGCACTGACAATCTGCGCATTGACCTGCGCCTCACGGCTCCACTGATCCCGAGCGCTACGCTCGACCATGGTAAAACCCAGCATAGCGCCCATGAGATACGCAAAAATCACGCCTAACAGCATGAAGATGGCGACTTTACCCACCACCGTACGGTGCCAAGGAAGCGTAGCTTTTGAGTTCAGCGCGTTGTCAGCCTTTACCTCTTGCATGCAGCATGTGTCCTTCCATCGGCGTTCTAGCCATCTGCATCGGTGCGTTTAGCGACCAACATCTTGAAATGACATTTCTCACCTCTCAGCAACAGCTGCAGGCTTTTAGTTGTTTAATAAACTACCACCAAATGACCTCTATATAAGCACACTATTTAAACGTTTTATCTATGAGCCATTTCGTTTTTCTGGCATAACTTTTGCGCAACTAAGCCAACCGCTCGAAGCGGTTATCTCAACCTCACTTGGCTAGCTAGCGGAAGACACGCTAAGTTACTACTTCATATTACCAAGGAGCCCATCATGAGCATCGAGACCGTTCGCCAGTTTTTTGCCGAGCACGCGCCAGAGGTAGCCATTGAAGAGCTGGAAACAAGCACGGCGACCGTACAGCTCGCCGCCGAGGCTCACGGTGTCGCCCCTGGGCAGATTGCGAAAACATTGGCGTTTAAAGTAGGCGAGAAACCGCTGCTGATTGTGGCCAGTGGCGATGCACGGATCGATAACCGCAAAATCCGCGATACCTTCGGCGGCAAAGCTAAAATGCTCGATGCTGACACCGTGATGGAACTGACCAGTCATCCGGTGGGCGGAGTATGCCCGTTTGGGCTAGCGACGGATCTCCCCGTCTATTGCGACGAATCCCTACACGCATTCGATGAAGTGCTGCCCGCGGCGGGATCACCGAATAGCGCGGTGCGTTTAAGCCCCAAGCAGTTGGCCGAGCTGGCTGGTGCCCAGTGGGTGGACGTGTGTAAGTTGCCGGAAATGACTTAGCTTTTCTCATCGCGGCAAGCACTCATAAAACGATGGAAAGCCTTAGAAGGGCACATAAGTGAAGCAAAACCGAGAGCTATTTTTCAGGCTCGGCCGCATGCCGAGCCTGTTCCCTGCCGCACTAGCAGCCGCAGTCAATAGCGCCAGATTTTGCCAGGCTCCCCACCTGGCTTCCTATTTCGATAGGGTGTTGATCACGGCGCCAAAAATCCAACCCGCCCAATAGCTCTTTGACCTGAAGCCCTGCACTCGAGAGCTTCCAAGCACCTTTGGTTGAACCATTACAGCCAATACCGTCGCAGTAGGCGATATAAACAAGGTTTTTATCGAGTTCAGCTAAGCGCGATGGCGTCATTTCCTTGTGCGGCAAACTGATCGCTCCAGGAATATGTCCAGCACAATATTGCTCGAAACTTCGAGTATCAACCACCTTGATGCTAGCCACACCTTTTGCCAAATCCTGTGCCACATCCCAGGCATCGGTGTGGTAACAGAGCTTGTCATACATGGCGGCAGCCATTAAATCCGGCGTAGCGCAAGGAAAGGCAAGTACGGCAGAGTGGGGCTCGCTCATTTTATGCTCCTTATTTGATATCCAATAAATAGCCGTAAAAAGCGGTATTGCGTTGCCACCCCAATGACTCATAAAGGTGTTGAGCACGCTGGTTTTCTACTTGTGTCATGAGTATCAAACGTGCCACACCGTGCTCCCGGGCTAACTGGGTAGCTGCTTCCATCAACGCTTTACCAGCACCTTGATCACGGTAGTTAGGCAGAACAAATAAATCATTCAACGTCCAGCGAGCATTCAAGCCTACCGTTGAGACACCAGGATACATCTGCACAAACCCCGTCAGTGCGCCGTCATCACTTTCACTAACCAGAATATATGAGTCCCCTAGTCCCATACGCTGCTCTAAAAAAAGTCGTGCTGCCTCAATATCACTTTGCTGACTATAGAACTGCCGATAGCCATCCAATAATCCACTGAGCACTTCCAAGTCACTCATTACCGCCGGGCGAGTTTTCATGATGACAACTACTCCTATATGCAGATGGTGATATGAGGAAGTTTGCCGCTATAGTGGTCTGTTAGTAAGAGCCAATTACTACCAAATCGAGGGAACCAGTGAAACAACGTGATGCCGCGAGCGACTGGATTGCAGAAGCGCTAGCGCTAAGGCTGAAAGTCGATAAAAAGCTTACACTTGTTCAGCAGCTTTACTGCGCGCTCAAAGAGTGGATTCAGCATGGCGAGCTAGCGGCAGGCGACCTGCTTCCCTCCTCCCGCCACCTTTCGGGCATGCTCGGTATTAGCCGCAATACGGTGCTAGCGGCCATGGACCGGCTCTTGGCTGAAGGGTTATTAAGCGCTCACCAAGGAGCAGGCCTTTATGTAGCGAGGCTGCCAACCATTCTTCCCAGGGCGGAGATTGCCTCACCGTTACCAGTCCGCTATTCGTCTAGAGGGCAAAGACTATTGAAGTTGGGTGAAACACTCAGTAATGGTCATCACGCCTTTGCACCCGGCGTACCGGCTCTTGACTTGTTTCCCCGCGAACAATGGCAACGTCTTTTACGGCGTCACTACCATCACGCAGAAATGGGATGGATGGATTATCAAACAGGCGGAGGGCTGCCTGAACTCAAGGCTGTTCTCTGTGACTACCTGAGACTCTCCCGTGCGGTACGATGCCAGCCAGAGCAGATTGTCATTACCCAAGGTGCTCAGCAGGCGTTTGAATTGATTACCCAGCTGCTTACTGATCATGGCGATAGTATGTGGATGGAAGAGCCTGGTTACGGGGGAGCACAAGCTTGCTTTTTGGCTGCAGGCTTGTCGATAACGCCCGTTCCCGTAGACGAACAGGGGCTCAACCCGTCACTTGCTCCTGCGAATTCACCACCACCTCGACTTATCTATGTGACACCGTCTCATCAATACCCCATTGGCGTCACTATGCCAACGCCCAGACGATTGGCATTACTTGATCATGCTTCCCATGCGGGTAGTTGGATTATCGAAGACGATTACGATAGTGAGTTTCGATACGATACGCCGCCCACGCCTTCACTACAGGGGCTCGCAGCACAGACATCGGTTATTTATGTGGGCACCTTCAGTAAGGTGCTTTATCCCGGCCTACGCCTAGGCTATCTCGTGCTGCCCGATACACTCGCTGAAGCGTTCAAGCTCGCTCATGCTCGGCTACATCGTGAAGGCAACTACCCTGTACAGTCGGCACTTGCTGAATTTATTGCCAATGGGCACTTCTCTCGCCATATTTCCCGCATGCGAAGCGCCTATCGCCAGCGGCAAGCCTGCCTACGCCAAGCACTGGCACCAGCAGTTACCAAAGGGCTTAAGCTATCCGAGGGGCATGCGGGAATGCATTTATTGGCCACGCTTCAAAGCGCCGAAGAAGAAGCCTTACTCGTCAAGAGCGCCAATGAATCAGGCCTAACACTTTCTCCACTTTCCCGTTATTACTTATCTGGTAAAAAGCATCCCGGTTTAGTGCTTGGCTATGCAGGCTCAACGGAAGACCAACTGCTAGAGTCAGGACGATGGCTCAGTGACGCCTACCTATCCATTAGAAATAATTGATATTAACTTCTTCAACATGTCTGTCACTCAGTGAGGATTAATCAACCCCAGCTGTTCTATCATCGTATTTCCTGACGGCTTTCTTATAGTAGTGTATCGTCTTTTGAACGTTTATTAATCAATCCAACAGCAAGGGGACGACGCGTTCCCACTGGGGTTACCGTGGTCCAATCACTCTCTACTCAAACTGAATCCCGAGCACCGATTTACAAAGCTTGGAGTGTCCATGTCTTCACCGCCAGCGGCGTGCTGCTTGGCACGATGGCGCTGCTAGCGCTGGTTGATAACAACCCGGTGGCCTGCCTGCTCTGGCTGGGGGCAGCGATGATGATCGATGGCATTGATGGCACTCTGGCGCGCAAATATGAGGTGAAGTCCGTACTGCCCCACTTCGATGGTTCCACGCTGGATATGGTGATTGATTACCTCACCTGGGCCTTTATCCCCGCGCTGTTCATTTACTACTTCATTGAATTGCCACCCTATTTAGGGCTGATCTCCGTTTTTATCATTTTGCTGTCGTCGATGTTCTGTTTCTGCAACGTCGATATGAAAAGCCAGGATAATTACTTCGTAGGCTTTCCCGCCGCCTGGAACATTGCCGCCGCCTATTTTTACATTCTTGATTTACCGCCACTGCTGACGTTTGGCGCGATACTCGTCCTGGCGATGCTGACCGTGACGAAAATGAAGTTTTTGCATCCGTTTCGAGTGCGTCTATTTATGCCGCTCAATATCGCTGTGACGCTGCTTTGGTGTGGCTGCGCGACCTCGTTAATCCTTTCAGCCCCTGATCAAGCTGCCTGGGCACTATGGGGCTTAGGATTGACCTCTGCTTACTTCGCCGGCATGTGCCTTTGGCGCACGGCCCAGGAGTGGTTCGACGGGCAGGAGGCGCGCTAATGGCCAACGCTTTTATCGCTCCCGATGGTCACCCACGCTGCCAGTGGTGTGGCGGAGCAGCGGAGTTTCTGCCCTACCACGACCATGAGTGGGGCTTTCCCGTTGCCGATGACCAGCGGCTGTTTGAAAAGCTCTGCTTGGAGAGCTTTCAGTCAGGCTTAAGCTGGCGCACGATTTTGAACAAGCGCGAGAATTTCCGCGCGGCTTTCCACCACTTCGACTTCAATAAAGTCGCCGGTTTTGACGAAGAGGACGTGCAGCGCTTACTGCAAGATGCGGGCATTATTCGCCACCGCGGTAAGATCGAAGCCACCATCAATAACGCGCGTTGTGCGCAGGAAATGGTGGTTCAAGAAGGCTCGCTAGCGGCGTTTTTCTGGCGCTATGAACCGGATAGCGCTTCTCTGCCTGCCCCACAAACGCAAACCACATCGCCGGAATCTATCGCGTTAGCAAAAGATCTTAAAAAGCGCGGCTGGAAGTTTTTCGGCCCCACCACCGCGTTTGCGTTTATGCAGGCCATGGGGCTGATCAATGATCACTCGTTGAACTGCGTCACGCGCGAACGCGTTGAACAGGCGCGCGCAGCGTTTCAGCGGCCTTCATAAGCGGGCGCGAAAGGGGCTTCTTATTTGATAGCGAGTGAGCATTCACCTACCTCGCTGAGCATCTCACTCGCTAGCTCGCCTACCGTGCGCACCGCTTCTTCCATCGCAGGCGTTAAGGTAAACGCGTAGTTCAACCGCAAGCACTGGCGAAACTTACCCGAGGCCGAGAACAGCGCCCCCGGCGCCACATGGATGGCGTGTTGCGCTAAGCGCTCGTTAAGGCGCACACAGTCGACATCCGCCGGTAGCTCTACCCAGAGTAAAAAGCCCCCTTGCGGATAACTAATGCCCGACCCTTTCGGAAAGTAGCGCTGCACCCAGCTAATCATGATATCCCGCTGGCGTTGATACTGGCGGGAAACAGCGCGTAGATGACGCTCAAAATGGCCCTTGGCGACAAACTCCGCCACGGCCAATTGCGGCAACGTGGCAGACGCGCCGGTGGAGACGTACTTCATATGCAGCGCCTTTTCCCGGTAGCAGCCAGGGGCCAGCCAGCCCACGCGCAGGCCCGGCCCTAAGGTTTTCGAGAAACCGCTACACAGCAGCACGCGCCCATCCGTATCAAAGGATTTAATCGTTAGCGGCCTGGGTTGGGTGTATGCCAAATCCCCATAAATATCATCTTCAATAATGGCCACATCAAACCGTTGGGCAAGCTGATAAAGCGCCCGCTTACGCGCTTCCGGCATGGTGTAGCCCAACGGGTTGTTATAGGTGGGCGTGACCTGAATAGCGCGAATAGGCCACTGCTCCAGCGCCAGCTCTAACGCTTCCAGGCTGATGCCGGTTTGCGGGTCGGTGGGAATCTCCAGCGCCTTTAAACCGTTGGCTTTCAGTATCTGCATGGTGCCGTAGAAACTGGGCGAATCTACCGCCACCACATCGCCAGGCTGGGTAAGCGTACGCAGCGCAATGGAGAGTGCCTCCTGGCAGCCGGTGGTAATCAACACATCATCAGGATGCAGCAGGCAGCCAGATGCCACCGCCAAGCGCGCCACCTGTTGGCGCAGTTCAGGGCTACCGCTAAGTTTGTCGTAATTAAAGCCGTGCAGATCGTTACTACGGTGCAGCCCGGCGAGGATTTTCGACAATGGCTTTAACGACGCTACCTCAAGATTGGGCACACCGCGCCCAAGCAGCAGCCGTTTGTCGTCTCGCTGGGTAGCTACCAGCTCTAGCACTTGGTCCCACTGGGAGACATCCAGCGGGCACTGGGCTGGTCGCGAAACAGAGGGCAAAACGGAGGGAATACGACACGGCAGCACGAAGTAGCCCGACTTTGGCCGCGACTCAATCAGCGCGGCGTCCATGAGTTGGCGGTACGCTTCTTGCGCCGTTGAGATACTCACATTCAGCTCTTGGCAGACCGCGCGAATAGAGGGTAACCGGTCGCCCACGCGATAAATCCCGTGCTCAATCCGCTCCCGTAACGTTGCCGCCACCTCTTCATAACGCGTCATCACGCCCACCCCCGCTCGGTTCATCTGCCATACAGAAGGCATCTCGTTTCGCCATACAGAGGTATAACACGCCCCATCTGTATCGTAAAAATAAAAAAACCTATATCTGTATTGCGACTAACAGTCTGCGTAACCTGATCAGGCACCCCACCGCTCGGAGAGCCGCCATGCCACGCTTCAGCCTCACTCAGCTTCGTTACCAGCTAAGCCGCTACCAACAGCGCCGCCGCAGCCGTCGGCAGTTGCTCACGCTAGATGACCACTTACTGAAAGATATTGGCCTCACCCGTGAACAGGCCTGCCAGGAGGGAAAACAAACGTTTTGGAAACCAAAGCACCAAAATAAGAGAGCATTAACAACGCAGCGCCGCGATTAAATGCTTAGGACACCAGCGCCCACTAAGCCGTCAGCCCAATGCCTCTTAAAATCACCGAGGTCACCGACTGCACGGCTTTTTCAAACTGTAAGTCGTCCAGCGGTTTGTCGTCGTTCAGCAGTGAAATTTGGTAGTCGAAGTCCGCGTAGTGCTGGGTGGAGGCCCAGATCATGTAAAGCAGGTACGAAGGTTCGACGGGGTTGATTTGGCCGGAATCGACCCATTCGCGGATTTTCGACTCTTTCAGTTTGGCCCATTCATAGAGGTTATCGCGCAGGCGCTCTTTGAGCATCGGGGCACCCTGCATCACTTCAGCGGCCCACACTTTGGAGCCGTGGGCGCGGTTGCGGGAGTGGTTCATCTTGGCGCGAATGTAGGTGGAGAGCACCACTCGGGGGTCGTCGTACAGCTCAAAGCAGAGCGCGTCCTGCTTCCATAACTCTAATAGCGCCAGCAATACCTCTTGATAGAGTACTTTCTTAGTGGCGAAATAGTAGTGCACGTTGGACTTTGGCAGGTCGGCTAACTGGGCAATATCGCCCATGGAGGCACCGGCGTAGCCTTTTTCGGCAAACAACTGCTCCGCCGCCTGAAGGATCTTTTTGACGTTCGTTTGCCGAATTTCGTCCTGTGTTCTCGCCACGCTGGTATCCCTTTGCAACCCTGACCGCTCATAATACGCACCAAAAAATACACCACCGCCCAACAATGATGCAGGCGGTGGTGCAGTGAAGATGGCGCAGTTAGCGCATCGCGTCAACGCTGGTTAGTAGGAAACGAGAACTCCGCCCGGGTGGCTTCGCTGACGGAAGGCCAGCGCTGGGAAACCGCCTTGCGGCGAGTGTAGAAGCGCACCGAGTCTGGGCCATAGGCGTGAAGGTCGCCAAACAGCGAGCGTTTCCAGCCGCCAAAGCTATGGTAGGCCACCGGCACGGGCAGCGGTACGTTCACCCCCACCATGCCGACCTCGATACCGTCGGTGAAACGCCGGGCGGCTTCGCCATCGCGGGTAAACAGGCAGGTGCCGTTGCCGTATTCGTGGTCGTTAATCAGCTGCATAGCATCGTCCAGGCTGCCGACCCGTACCACGCAGAGCACTGGCCCAAAGATCTCTTCCTGGTAAATGCGCATCTCAGCGGTGACGTTATCGAACAGGCAGCCACCCACAAAGTAGCCCTCCTCATGGCCAGCCACGGTCAGGCCACGGCCATCCGCTACCAGCGAAGCGCCAGCGTTCACGCCATCTTCAATAAACCCAAGCACTTTATCGCGATGCTCTGCAGTGACCAGCGGGCCCATATCCAGGCCTTTATCGGTACCCGGCCCCACCTTCAGCTGAGCGATTTTGGGCAGAATGGTTTCCACTAACCGGTCGGCGGTCTCATCGCCTACGCATACCGCTACCGAGATCGCCATACAGCGCTCGCCGCAGCTGCCGTAGGCGGCACCCATCAGGGTGTTGGCGGCGTTTTCCAGGTCGGCATCCGGCAGAATCACCGCGTGGTTCTTCGCCCCGCCCAGGGCCTGAACGCGCTTGCCCGCTGCCGAACCACGGGAATAAATCGCTTCCGCTACGGGTGTGGAACCCACAAACGAAATGGCTTTCACGGCTTTGGCATCCAAGAGTGTTTCCACCGCTTCGCGACCGCCGTGAATGACGTTCATCACACCTTTGGGCAGCCCCGCTTCTTGCAGCAGTTCAGCCACGGCCATGGCCGCTGATGGGTCTTTTTCAGAAGGCTTTAGAATAAAGGTGTTACCGCAGGCAATCGCCATCGGGTACATCCACAGCGGCACCATGGCGGGGAAGTTAAACGGGGTAATACCCGCGACCACGCCCAGCGGCTGGAAGTTAGACCACGCATCAATGCCCGGCCCCACGTTGTGGGAGTACTCGCCTTTTAACAGCTCCGGCACGCCACAGGCGTACTCGACATTCTCAATGCCGCGCTTCAGCTCGCCCATGGCGTCTTCGACCGTTTTGCCATGCTCTTCGCTGACCAGTTGCACGAGGCGGTCCGCGTGCTCTTCCAGCAGCTGCTTAAAGCGGTACATCACCTGGGCGCGCTTGGCGGGCGGCGTATCGCGCCAGGCAGGAAAAGCAGCTTGAGCAGCGGCAATGGCGCGCTCCACATCCGCCGCGCTGGCATCCGCCACGTGGCGAATAACCTTGCCCGTAGAAGGGTTGGTGACGTCCAGCGTGCGCTGGCTTTCCACTAGCTCACCGTTAATCAGGTGGGAAACAACGCTCATCATGAAACTCCAAAACAGGGTTGGCCAGGGTTACGCCAGTGAATCCAGGGTGGTCGCAACGGCATCGAACAAACGCTCAAGCTCGGCTTCCGTAGTGCCAAAGGGAGGGCCGAACTGCAGGGTGTCGCCGCCGTAGCGCACGTAGAAGCCTGCTTCCCAAAGCGCCATATGCGCATCGCGAGGGCGAATGGTGGGGTCGCCGTTGCGCGGCGCTAGCTGAAGGGCACCGGCCAAACCGTAGTTGCGAATATCGACAATGTGGTTGTGGCCTTTTAAGGCGTGCAGCTTCTGCTCGAACACCGGAGCGATAGCATTCACCTGAGCGGGGAAGTCTTCGCGCTCCATCATCTCCAGCGCCGCCAGCCCCGCCGCGCAGGCCACGGGGTGGGCGCTATAGGTGTAGCCGTGGGGGAATTCAATAGCGTGTTGGGCACCGCCTGCGTGCATAAAGGTGTCGAAAATCTCGCCAGTGGCAATCACCGCCCCCATGGGGATCGCGCCATTGGTGATCTGCTTGGCCACGTTCATGATATCCGGCGTGACGCCAAACGCCTCGGCCCCGGTAGTCGCCCCACTGCGGCCAAAGGCGGTAATGACTTCATCAAAAATCAGCAGAATATCGTGGGCGGTGCAGATCTCCCGCAGCCGATCCAAATAGCCTTTTGGCGGCACAATCACACCCGCCGAACCCGACATCGGCTCCACAATCACCGCTGCAATGGTAGAGGCATCGTGAAGGGCGATTTGATCCAGCAGCGCATCGGCCAGCTCTGCGCCGGTTTCCGCTTGGCCACGGGTGTACGCATGGCCCGCCTGCAGGGTGTGGGGCAGGTGCGTCACGTCCATCAACTGGCCGTAGTGCTTACGGTTACCGCCAATACCGCCCAGGCTGGTGCCACCAATATTCACGCCGTGGTAGCCCTTGGCGCGGCCGATCATGCGGGTTTTTTCCGGCTTACCTTTTAACCGCCAGTAGGCCTTGGCCATCTTGACCGAGGTATCGGCGGCTTCAGAACCGGAGTTGGTGAAAAACACGTGATCCAGCCCGGCAGGCGTTAAGCTCGCGACCTTCTCCGCCAGTTTGAATGCCAACGGATGGGCAATCTGAAAACCGGGGGCAAAATCCAGCGTACCGAGCTGCGCCGCCACGGCTTTTTGGATCTCTTCACGGTTATGGCCTGCCCCGCAGGTCCATAGGCCAGAGAGCGAATCAAACAGCTTGCGCCCCTGGTCATCAATGTAATAACGCCCTTCCGCCCCGGCAATCATGCGCGGGTTGGCGCGGAAATCGCGGTTCGCGCTGAACGGCATCCAGAAGTGCTGGTTGAGGGCGGTGCCCTGCTCATCGGCGGGGTGCGTGTGGGAAGTCGTGCGGTCTTTTAATCCGCTTTTTAGTCCGCTTTTTAATCCAAACATAGTGGCCAAGCTCCATCGCTAGAAGGCATGGGTTCAGCATGGGCCAGCCACCACGTTTATAAAATCCAACATTTCTTGAGTTCACGTTAAACGTTATTAACGTGAACCAACGTCTGCTACCGCACCGGCAACGGTGCGGTGCTCATAAATGACTTACAACACCACCTCAAACCCCTCAAACTTAGGCGGGCCAAGGTAGATGCCTTCTGGCGCTTTGGCGTTGGCGTGGGCTTTGCGGAAGGCCTCCGATTTCGTCCAGGCGCGGAAGGCCTCTTCGGACTCCCACACGCTGTGGGAGATAAACACGGTGTGGTCTTCCTGGCTTTCGCCCTGCAGCATTTGAAACTGCTTGAAGCCCGGCACTTCGTCCAGGTGGGAATCGCGGTTGCGCCATACCTCTAGAAAATCCTCTTCGCGGCCTGGGGCAATCCGAAAACGGTTCATAGCAATATACATAGTGGCTCTCCTGTGAGGCGGGTGTGACTCAGTTGGTTACGCAAACAATCGCTTGATGGTAACGTCATCACTGCATCACGAATAGATAAGTGACGAACAGGCGTTACGGCTAATGGCTCAGGCACCCCTTCAGGTCGTTTGGTTCAAACGCGATTTGCGCATTCACGATAACGCACCGCTGGCCAACGCCGCAGCGGCGGGCCCGGTGCTGCCGCTATTTGCCATCGAGCCTGAGCAGTGGCAAGCACCCGACAGCGCCTTGCGCCACTGGCAGTTTGCCGCCGATTCACTGGTTGACCTTGCCCAAGCGCTCAACACGCTGGGCTTGCCGCTCTGCTTGTGGCAGGGCGATATGGTGGAGTGCCTAGCCGCGCTCAAAGCCCACTACGGCGAACTGGTGCTGCACTCCCACCAAGAGACCGGTAACGCCTGGAGCTTTGAGCGCGACCAGCGCGTTCAAGCGTGGTGCCATGCCCACCACGTGCCCTGGCAGGAAGCCCGCCAGCAGGGTGTGATTCGTGGGCTGAGTAGCCGCACGGGGCATCAATCCCGCTGGGAAAGCCACTGGGAAGCGCTGATGGCCGCCCCCACCTACCCCGCCCCTCAAGCAGCGGTGGCCGCACACGATTGGGAAGCGTTTCACCACGTGGATATAACGCAGCTGCCCTCGCTTACTTTGGGGTTCGATACCACGCCCTGCCCCCAACGCCAGCGGGGTGGGCGCAGTGAAGGGCGCGCGCTGTGGCTGAGCTTTATTACCCAGCGCGGGCGGCGCTATCGCGGCTCGCTCTCTAAGCCGTTACTGGCCTGGGAGTTTGGATCGCGGCTCTCCCCGCACTTGGCCTGGGGCACGCTCTCCATGCGCGAAGTGGTGCAATCCCTGCGCCGCCAGCGGCAAAAGCACGCCGACGACACCGCCTGGGCTCGCTCGCTGCGCGCCTTTACCTCCCGGCTCTACTGGCACTGCCACTTTATTCAGAAGCTGGAGAGCGAACCCAGCATCGAGCATCAAACGCTGCACCCGGCGCTGCGCGGCCTGCGGGAGCGCGACCCGGAACACCCGCATCTGATCGCCTGGAAGCGCGGCCAAACCGGCGTGCCGTTGGTGGATGCCTGCATGCGCAGCCTGACTGCCACCGGCTGGATCAACTTCCGCATGCGCGCCATGCTGCTCTCCCACGCCACCTTTGGCCTGGGGCTGCACTGGTACGAACCTGCACTGCACTTGGCTCGGCTGTTCACCGATTTTGAGCCCGGCATTCACTACCCCCAAGTGCAGATGCAAGCAGGCGCCACGGGCACCAACGCCATGCGGGTCTACAACCCGATCAAGCAAGCAGAAGATAACGACCCCACCGGCGAGTTTATTGCCCGCTGGGTACCCGAGCTTTCGCCCCTACCCATGGAATGGCGTGCCAAGCCCTGGGCACTACCGGAAAGCCTGCAGAAACGCTTCGGCTTTCAACCGGGCGTCGACTACCCCACTCCCAATGATTTTGAAGCCGAAGCGCGCCACTGGAAGAAGCTGCTCTATGAACTGCGCCGCACGCCGGAAGCGAGGGATGCCAGCCAAGCGATTGTGGAGAAGCTGGCTAGTCAGCGGCGGCCGCCTGTCCGGCGGGCTACAAAAGCGAAATCCGCCAATCGCCAGCAGCTTTCGCTGTTTGATGAAGGCGGAGTGGAGGATAAGTAGCTGTTACGCTTAGACAGGGATCACTAATTTCTTCGACAGAAGGCGTGTCTGAATAGTGAAAAATCGCGGCATAGCATCTGCCCGATTAGAAGGCCCCTGTTGTTCTCAATATTGCTAATATTCTTATCGAACTGCTTTAGTAATGCCGCCCTTCTGCGTCTCGTTTGAGGAACGACCGTCATGTGCTTAGGAGTTGGTAAGGAAGTCCCTCACGCCAGTGTAATAGGCGCGAGCTGGTGAGCGTCCTAATTGACGCACTTGTTAAGACCAATACAAACATCTATGTACTGATTTCGTTATTTCCCACACCGAGGTATCGAAGCTTTTATCTACAACAGTAACATTATCGAAATTATTTGCAGTTACCCAATCAATGGTGTCCTGTGGATATGGATCTACTATCAATAGGTTAGGCCGTGCTTGAACGATCGGCTCCCATATATGAGTGTCATGAGATATGTATTTTACTCCCACTAAAACAACCAGCCTGGATGACGCAATAAGCTCTGAATATTTTTGTTGTGTATTCTGAATAAGATTTCTATTTACTACTACACGCTTACCTTTCGCATACATCGCCAAAACAGGACTCAAATCCGAGTTCTTAGGATCATCGCACCAAGCTTGTACTTCTTTGGCAGTCGATGCAGCTTTTGTTTTGAGGCCCTCAAAATACGACCCACAACCACTCATTGTATTCCCCGAAAACACCATGCCATTTGGTATTTGAGGTAGGAAGTTCGAAGATCCGTGCGGCTTGAGTAAACTAACCCCTTTATTTTCAGCATTGTAATCAACGTTAAGACCGTGGCTAGCGAGAGATTGCTCTATCAGCAGATCATAATTTAAGGTTGTTATGCTGATCTGCCCTATACAGCTACGTAGTTTATTAAATAAGCGTACGTAAGCATTGTCAGGCCTGATGGAAAATTTCGATAAATAACAGGCTAACTCTTTCTGCAATGGATTGATGACTCTGCTGTTATCTGCCACCGTAGCCATACCAGCTTCAAATCCATCAGCTCTAAAAACTGACTTTGAAGACACATCGAGCATAGAAAATGCACCATTCAATCCTTCTAGGTCATTGAATAGGTCATTACCTAAAGGAGGATTTTTTGGAAGGCAGCCTCCTGATCCAAAACTTGCTCCTGCACCAAAAATTAGACTTACCAGAGCTCCCTCCTTTGCCTAAAAGGCACTTAACAGGTATCAGACAGCGCGTCTAACGACTGGACGAACACGCCGGCATGATTGTCCGATCAATGTCGCCTGCCAAACTTTTCCAGCCCATTGATTCGTTTGCCAATTAATTTGCATCAGGCTGGATATCAACAGCTCGCGCTTCTGCTGCATTTCCAGGCACATTCACTTTGGGTGCCTACCTGACCAAATCCAGCTTAGCACAAGGTACTGAGAGCGACTGACGATCATAGCATTAGGCTTTCAACGCCCACAAAAAACCCGCCCATCGCCAACAGCTTACACTGCCTGACGACGGGCGGGCTTAGTACTACCTAAACGCTACTAGCTAAGCGCTTCCAAAGACTGCTCAATAATACTCAACCCTTCTTCCAACACCGCAGACGAGACCGTCAGCGGTACCAGAATGCGGATGCTGTTGCCGTAGAAGCCACACGAAAGCAGGATTAGGCCTTTTTCGCGGGCTTTGGCGCAGAGCGCGCCGGTCATCTGCGGGTCGGGCTTGCCGTCGCTGTTGAGCAGTTCGAACGCGGCCATGGCGCCGAGCTGGCGGCCGTGGGCGACGGCGGGGAAGCGCTCTTCCCAGACCGCGAAGCGTTCGGCCAACATTTTGCCCATCTGCTCGCTGCGGGCCAGGATGTTCTCTTCTTCGATGGCTTCGATCACCGCCAGGGCCGCTGCGCAGGAGAGCGGGTTGCCGCTGTAGGTGCCGCCCAGAGAGTTGGGGCCGGAGGCGTCCATCACCTTGGCGGTGCCGACCACGGCAGAAAGCGGCATGCCGTTGGCAAGGCTCTTGGCGGTGGTGAGAATATCCGCTTCGATGCCGCTGTGTTCTAGGGCAAACAGCTTGCCGGTGCGGGCAAAGCCGGACTGCACTTCGTCGGCGATCAGCAGAATGCCGTATTCGTCGCACAGGGCGCGCAGGGCTTTCAGGTAATCCGGCGAGGCGATATAGAAGCCGCCTTCGCCTTGTACCGGTTCAATCACGATGGCCGCCGTGCGGTGCGGGGCGATATCGGTTTTGAACAGCGTGCGAATGGCATTCAGCGAGGCTTCTTCGCTGATGCCGTGCAGCGGGTTGGGGAACGGTGCGCGGAACACGTCGCCCGGCATCGGGCCGAAGTCGTTCTTGTAGGGCAGCACCTTGCCGGTCATCGCCAGGGTCATCATGGTGCGGCCGTGGAAGGCACCGTCGAAGGTGATGATGCCGGTGCGGCCAGTGGCGGCGCGGGCAATCTTCACGGCGTTTTCCAGCGCTTCGGCACCGGTGTTCACCAGCATCGCTTTACGCTCCGGGCCGCGCACCGGGGTGAGTTCGCAGAGCTTTTGGCACAGCTGCACGTAGGGCGCGTAGGAAATGACCGCTGCGCTGGTGTGCATGACCTTCTTGAGCTGCGCTTCGACCGCCGCGACGATTTTCGGGTGGCGGTGGCCCAGGTTGAGCACGCCGATGCCGCCCGCGAAGTCGATCCAGCGTTTGCCGTCGGCGTCCCACAGCTCGGCGTTTTCGGCACGCTCGGCAAACTGGGTGGTCGGCGTGGCGGCACCGTTGGCCACGAAGCGGTTTTTCAGGTCGTTCAATTCTTGGTTAGTCATCATCGTTCTCTTTATAAACCGCCAACGCAGACGTATTTCAGTTCAGTAAATTCATCGAGGCCGTGGTGGGAACCTTCACGGCCCAGCCCGGACTCTTTCACGCCGCCAAACGGCGCAAGCTCGGTGGAAATCAGCCCTTCGTTCACACCCACCATGCCGTACTCCAGCTGCTCCATGGTGCGCCAGATGCGGCGGTAATCCGTGGCGTAGAAGTAGGCGGCCAGGCCAAATGGGGTGTCGTTGGCCATGGCGATGGCTTCTTCATCGCGCTGGAAGCGGAACACCGGCGCGACCGGGCCGAAAGTCTCTTCGTCGGCGACGGCCATTTGAGTGGTCACATCCGCCAACACCGTGGGAGTAAAGAAGCGATCACCCGCCGCGTGGGGCTGGCCGCCACACAGCAGGCGCGCGCCTTTGCTCACCGCGTCGTCGACATGGCGCTGCACTTTATCCACGGCGGCTTGGTTGATCAGCGGGCCGATGATGCTGCCTTCTGTCAGGCCGTCACCCACGTTGAGCGCGTTCACGCGCTCGGTGAGCTTCGCGACGAAGGCATCGTAAATGCCGTCCTGTACCAGGAAGCGGTTGGTGCACACGCAGGTTTGCCCGGCGTTGCGGAACTTGGAGGCGATGGCTCCGTTCACAGCGGCGTCCACATCGGCGTCGTCAAACACGATGAACGGCGCGTTGCCGCCCAGCTCCATGGCGGTTTTCTTCACCGTACTGGCGCACTGGGCGAGCAGGTGTTTGCCCACCGGGGTAGAACCGGTAAACGACACCTTGCGCACCCGAGGGTCGGTAGTGAGTACCTCGCCCACGGCGGCGGGTTTGGAAGCGGTAACCACGTTGATAGTGCCTGCAGGCAGGCCCGCTTCCAGCGCCAGATAGGCGGCGGCCAGCGCGGTCAGCGGCGTGGCTTCGGCGGGTTTGATGACCACGGTGCAGCCAGCGGCCAGGGCCGGGGCGCATTTGCGGGTAATCATCGCCAGCGGGAAGTTCCACGGGGTAATCGCCGCGACCACGCCAACCGGTTCGCGCAGTACCAACAGGCGCTTGTCCGCGCCGTGGCTGGGCAGGGTTTCCCCCGCCATGCGCTTGGCTTCTTCGGCAAAGAACTCGATGAATGAGGCGCCGTAGGTCACTTCGCCTTTGGCTTCCGCCAGCGGCTTGCCCTGCTCTAGGGTCATCAGGCGGGCTAGGTCATCGGCGTGCTCATTAATCAGCTCAAACCAGCGGCGCAGCAGCGCGGAGCGCTGTTTCACCGGGGTGGCGCGCCACGCGGCACCGGCTTCATAAGCGGCAGCCACGGCGTCGCGGGTGTCGTCGGCGCTTAAATCTGCCACGTGGGCAATGGTCTCGCCGGTGGCGGGGTTGTCCACCGCGAAGGTCTGCTGGCCCTTGCGCCACTGCCCGCCCACCAGGGCCGGTACGGCATCGTGCAACCACTGTTCGATAAAGCTCATAGCGTGCTCCTTTAAAGTGTTGGAACGGCTTACAGGTCAGCCATCATGTGTTGGTCGCTGTAGGCGCGGCCGTAGGTGCGCAGGGCGTGGATGTACAGCCCCACCCCCAGCAGCGACCAGCCCGCGAAGATCGACCACTCAGCGCCGCTCAGGGCCGCCGGGCTACCGGGCAGGTAGAGGCACGCCATGCCGAAGGAGAGCACGACCGCCAGTGTGCCGCACAGCTTGCCGTGGCGAATGCGGAACGGGCGCGGCATATCCGGCTCACGAACCCGCAGCACCACAAAGGAGATGGCCACGAACAGGTAGGCAATCACGATGCCTAGGCCACCGGCGTTGACGATCCACACCAGCGCGGGGCGGCCGAAGAACGGAGCGATACAGGAGAGAAAGCCCATCAGGAAGATAGCGTTAGTGGGCGTTTTATAGCGCGGGTGCAGCTTGGCAAACGGCGCAGGCAGCATGCCCGCACGGGCTAGGGCGTAGATCGCCCGGGAACCGCCGATGTAGAAGGCGTTCCAGCTGGTGATGATGCCCGCAATACCGGCCAGTATCATTAAGTTGCTGGCCCAGGGGGCGTTGAACAGGCTGCCCATGGCATCCGGCACGCTCAGGGAACTTGCCGCCAGCTCGGTGCTGTTCAGGGCAAGGCTGGTGGCCAGAATGATCAGCGCGTACCACACCACTGCCAGAATGACCGACATCATCAGCACTTTGCCGATGGCTTTGTAAGGCAGGTTAATCTCTTCAGCGGCTTGGGGAATGACGTCAAAGCCCACGAACAGGAACGGCACCATGACCAGCACCGCGACAATGCCCGCCACCACGCCGGTATCGGCCTGGGTGAACAGCGGCATCATGTTGATGGTTTCGCCTTCAAACAGCGCGCCCGTGACAAACAGCACGCCAACCAGCAAAATCATGCCGGTCACGACTTTCTGGATCAGCGCGGCGGTGGTCACACCGAAGTAGTTGATAATCATCATGGCGAGCGAGCCGCCAACACCGACGGCCACCCACGTCGCTTTGACTTCCCAGCCCGCGATGGTCCATAAGTGGCCAACCGCATAGTTCGGCGCTAGGTGCTCAATCACGGTGGGCAGCGCCACGGCTTCAAAGGCCACCACGCTTAAATAGCCTAAAATAATTGCCCAGGTGCATAAAAAAGAGGGTAAGTGACCCAGGGCGCGGTAGCTGTAAACATGCTCGCCGCCCACTTTGGGCATGGCGGAGGCCAGCTCGGCGTAGGTCAGGCCCACCATGATGATCGCTAAACCGCCGACGATAAACGCTAAGATAGCGCCTACGCTGCCAGCGGATTGAATCGCAGTGCCGGTTAATACAATCCAGCCCCAGCCAATCATCGCGCCGAAGGCGAGGGCTAATACGTCGCCGCGGGCCAGTACCCGGACGAGCTTATCCTGTTCAGAAGAGGGAGTGGTCATCGCACAGTATCCTGCAGGTTATTGGATGTTGTCGTTGGCGCTCTGTGGCGCAGTATCCTGATTCCAGTGACGGAATAGTTACACGCTAGCAGGCGGCGGTCAGAACGCGAATGCACCACTTTGGCGTTCGACTAGACCACTTTTTCAACGCACCAAATAAGTGCATAGCTGACATAATGCTTTCGTCTAAACGCCTGATAGCAGCGGGCTTCACGCGGAAAAGGGGGCGTTGATATGGATCGCCAGCAGGTCTTGCACCAATTTATGCAACTTTATGCACTCCAACCGGAGCGGCTAAGTAAGCAGGTCCGCATTGAGCAGGCGCTGCGCCAAGCCATTACGCAGCAGTGGCCCAGCGGGCTGCGTTTGCCTTCTCATCGGGTGTTGGCCGATGCCATTCAGGTGGCGCGGCAAACCCTGGCCTTAGCGATTGGCACGCTGTTGGAAGAACAGTTGCTGACCACCGCCCACGGCCAAGGCACCTGGACCTGCAAGCCGGTAACGCCCCCACCCGATGCCCCTGCCAATGTGCAGCTATCACAGCGCGCCCAGCGGGTGCTGCAAGGCCCTGGGGCCAGCATGATTCAGAGCGGGGCCTTCGTGCCCGGCATTCCCGATATCGCTCAGTTCCCCATGCGCAAGTGGCGTCAGCTCTACGCCAGCGTGACGGTGCCGCAAAATGCGCTGCTGCTCTCCTACTCCACCGGCGGCTACGGCCCGCTAAAACGGGCGATTCGTGATTTTCTGGCCCGCTGGCGGATATTCATTGCGATACTGAGCAGATCATCATTACCGATGGCACCCACAACGGCATCGAGTTGTGCGCCGTCGCCCTGGCGGATGTGGGCGATACGGTGGCCATGGAGTCGCCCTGTTATTGGGGTGCGCGCAACGTGTTTACCGCCGCCGGGCTGAACATCGACATGCTGCCGTGGCGGCCGGAAGCGGGTCATGCCTTACCTGCTACTCCCGGCCCCGTGGCGCTGGCTTACCTTACCGGCTCACACCACTATCCGCTCAGCGTGCCGACCCGCGCCGAGCATAAACAGCGGCTGTGTGAGGCGTTATCGCCCACCTATGTGGTGGAAGATGACTATGAATTTAACCGCGACGACCACCCCAACCTGCTGTTTGATGCCCACTCTGAGCGCCATTTGCTGGTAGGCTCTTTCTCTAAGATGATGTTTCCCGGCCTGCGGCTGGGCTACTTGGTGGTGCCGCGGCATTTGGCAGGGCCCATGAACCGCCTGCGCAGCGAGCTGTTTCGCGAGGGCCGTATGCTGGACCAGGCCGTGCTGGCCCAGTTTATTTTTGATGGTGATTTAGATGCCTGGTGTCGGCGCATTCAGCGGGACTACTTAGGCCGTCAGCAGGTGCTTCACGACCAGCTGCGCTCGCTGCCCCAGGTGCGTTCGGTGTCGGCTCCTAGCAGTGCCATCAGCCTGTGCGTGGAGTTCGAGCCGGGCATTAACGATGTAGCCATCGCGCAATCGTTGCTGAAGGAGCACTTAATCGTGCGCCCATTAAGCCCGGTGTGTGCTTCCTCGGACCCCCGCGTGGGCTTGGTGATGGGGGTGGGCATGCTCTCTGGGGAAACGTTGGTACGCGAGGCTCAGCGCCTGCGCCGCTGCTTGGAGCCGCTGCTGCGCTAAGCGGCCAACGCGCTTTATACGCCAGTACACTACACAAAACGTGAGTAACACGACTTATCCACAAGGACCGTCCTATGCATCGCCCTGTTGATAGCTTTTGGGTCTCTACGCTCTCTTCCGCTGCCTCCTCTTCCACCGCCCAGCTACGCGGGTGGCTGGCCGTCGCTGCCCTACTGCTGCTCTCTGGGTGCGCCACCTTTGCGCCCAGCCCGCCGGAGGATCAGACCAATATCTGCGAGATTTTCCGCGAACAGCCTAGCTGGTACGACTACGCGCAAGCGTCGGAAGAGAAGTGGGGAACGCCCATCGCGACCCAAATGGCGTTTATTCAGCGGGAGTCCTCGTTTCGCAGCCACGTGCGCCCAGACCGCAAATACTACCTTGGCTTTATTCCCGGCCCGCGCCCCTCTTCCGCCAAAGGCTACGCCCAAGCTCAAGACCCGGTATGGGGTGAGTACGAAGACCAAGCGGGCAGCCTGTTTGCCCGGCGCACGCATATGAAACACGCCACCGATTTCATTGGCTGGTACAACGCCCGCACTCGCGCCCAAACGGGCATTTCGCTCAACAATCCTGAGCACCTCTATTACGCCTACCACGAGGGTGCAGGTGGCTATCAGCGAGGCACTTATCGCAGTAAGCCCCAGGTGCTCAATGCAGGCCGCCAAGTGGCGAGCCTTTCCAACCGCTACCAGGCCCAGCTCAACAGCTGCCAAGCAGAGTTTCAGTGCCGCAAGTTCTATCAGGTGTGGCCTTTCTGCCGTAGCTGAGGGCGTCTTTCATGACACTGTTAATGGGATTCGCCTTTGTCGGCGTGGTGTTTTTCACTTCCATGCTCTCCGGCGTATTTGGTATGGCGGGCGGGCTGGTGTTGCTGTGGTTCCTGCTGGTGATATTCCCCGCCAGTACTGCCATGGCCGTGCATGGCGTTATCCAGTTAACGTCCAATGCCTCTCGGGCGTGGCTGTCGCGGCGCTTTATCGTGTGGCGCATTGTGGCACTGATGGCGCTGGGCGTACTCAGCGCGGCAGGGCTTCTGCTGCTGTTTAACTACACGCCCAATGCGGCCACTGTTTCTTTATTGATCGGGCTGCTGCCCATCTTGGTCTGGACGCCCAAGCACTGGTTCCAGCTCGATGCCCATCGCGCCAGCCACGCGTTTTGCTGCGGCATCGCCTCGGGTGGCCTCACGATTGCCGCCGGGGTATCCGGCCCGCTGATCGATATCTTCTTTGTGCGCTCGCAGATGGACCGCCGCCAAGTCGTCGCTACCAAGGCCATGATTCAAGTGGTCGCCCACTCCATCAAAATCCTCTTCTACTTAGGTGCCGCCCTTGCGCTCAGCGTGGGTGAGTGGAGCATCGTGCTACTGGCCGCCCCGTTTGCCATGCTGGGCACCCAAACCGGCACACGGATTCTGCACCGCCTGACCGACGCCAATTTCCGCACCTGGACCCGCTGGATCGTCACCGGCATTGGGGTGTTCTACTTCCTGCAAGGGGTGTACCTGCTCAGCCGCTAAGCGTGGGCGGTACCGCCACTCCTCATTCGTTCATAGCCTGTAATTGACACCGCGATTGAGTAAGGCTATCTTCTCCAAAAGATGCAAATGAGAAACACTCTCTTTTTAGCCAGCACTTTGGTAGAGAAAGAGCCGTTGAGGTAAAGGGACGTCACATGACCAGTGAACAGCGCCAGCTTCGTCAAACCCTGCTGTTTTTACGCACATCGTTTGAAGCCATTCAGCACTCGATTGCCGGACGGCTGGAAGACCCGCTGCCCTGCTGGCTAGACACCAGCATGCTCTCCATGCTCTCACGCGAGCTGACCCGCTGCTGCCAGCAGGCCAAGCCGCTGTTCGCGCCTGCGGTCGTGGAGCAGCTATTCATCGCCTCCCAACAGTGCGACCTGCTGCTCAAACAGTGCCCCGGCGTACTCAGCAGCGCCGTCTGCCACCGCCAGCTCAGCGCGATCATGCTGCCGCTCACCAGCGCCATTAGCCAAATCGATACGCCGGTTAAACGCCGCTGGCCTTGGCAGCGGCACTAGTGTTTTTCTAAATCCCGTTCAGTACCCAGAGGATTGGGGCGGTTTAGAGATCAGTATCGTTAAAGGCCTTGCTTGACCCTTCTATTTATCATGATAAATTCAATGTAAGACGCCAACGAGCGTCCACGCTGAGACACATCACAAGCAAGGGTATCCTCATGGCTGAACAACAAAACGCGGCAGCCTCTGGCTCGCCTAAAAAATGGTATCAGGCGGTTCCCGACCCCATGGTGCTCATCTTTCTCATCCTGGTCGCGACGTATTTTCTGACCTTTATTATTCCTGCGGGTGAATTTGAAAGAGTGACTCAAGATGGCCGCACGGTCGTCGTACCAGGCTCATTTGCCTACCTGGAAGATGTCGCCAATATTCCTCTGTTCAATATTTTCGTGGCGATTCCTGAAGGCCTTATTGCCGCCTCGCAATACCTGTTTATCGTCTTTATCGCCGGGGGGCTGTTTCACATTCTGCAAAAGACCGGCGCGCTGGAAAACGCGATAGGCGTGGCGGTTAACCGCGTTGGCGTTGCCCGACGCAATATGATCATCGTCGTTGGCACCTTTATCTACGGCTTTTTTGGCGTGGCGGTGGGGTTTGAAAACAATATCGCGCTGGTGCCAATTGCAGTGCTCATCGCTAGTGCCATCGGCTGTTCGAGTTTGGTGGGCACCGCCATGGCCGTCGGCGGCATCGGGATCGGCTTTGCTCTTTCGCCTATCAACCCTTACACCGTGGGCGTTGCCCAAGGTATCGCCGAGCTACCGACCTTCTCCGGCGCCTGGCTGCGCACGCTGCTGGTACTTTCATCACTGGCCTTGCTCTCGCTGTATATCTGCAAGCGCGTCGTCAAAATGGAGTTTGAAGAGCCCGACAACGCCGAGTCATTGAGTAAGCCATTAAGTGAATATCGCCTGACCAAGCGCAATATTCTGACCATGGTGGTATTTGTAGGCGGGCTAATCGCCATGTTGATCGGTGTCTTTACCCGCGGCTGGTACATCAACGAGATCGCAGGCACCTTTCTACTGCTGGCGATCGTCATTGGTGCTTTGAACGGCCTATCGGCAAACGGCATCGTCAAACAGATGATGGAAGGTGCTGCCAGCGTCACCGCCGGCGCGCTGGTGATTGGGGTAGCGGCCTCTATTCAGGTCATCCTTGAACAGGCCGTCATTATCGACACCATCGTCAATTCTCTGAGCGCGCTGATTGACGGTATACCGTCGATATTCTCTGCCATCATGGCCAGTGTGGTGCAGGGTATCATCAACCTGTTCATTCCTTCTGGCTCCGGCCAGGCATTGGTGACCATGCCGATTCTTATTCCCGTGGCAGACCTTGTCGGCATGAGTCGCCAACTCATGATCACAGCGTTCCAGGTGGGCGACGGTTTGACCAACCTGATTGTACCAACCTCAGGCGGTACGCTGGCCATGCTGGCACTTGGTCGCGTCTCCTATGCCCAGTGGCTCAAGGCCATTCTGCCCTTTATGGTGCTGGTCTATGTCTTGTCCTGGATTGGGCTGGTAATTGGTCACTTGGTGGGCTATTAAGCCCGCATTAACACCATGACGCTTTCACTGGTTCACTGCCACCCGGCCACAGGCACTGTCGCCACCATCACTGCCACCGGTGGAGTGGCGGTAGGCGGCTATGTGCATCACTGCTGGCGCGGCATTGGCGCGTGCGTCACCCAAGGGCGATTTACCAACCCCTGGTACCCGGCTCGTGTGCGTGACGCACTGCGCGATGGCGCCACCGCTAAGCAGGCCCTTGACGTAGCAGTCAGCCAAGATAGCGACGCCGCGCTACGCCAATGCTTGGTGATGGATGCCCATGGCCGCTCATCGGTACATTCCGGAAGCGAGAACATCGCTGAAGTGGAGGCCGTTTGCTTTCCCGGCGTCGCTGCGGTCGGCAACATGCTGCAAAGCCGCGATGTCGTGAAGGTTTTGGCCGAGCGGTTTCTAAGCGTTAACACCACCAACAGCGGCGCTGCCATTAAACGAAGCGAAGCGCCCCGCTACCCAAACCATCACGACCAGCACTTGCTGGCGAACCTCATTGACGCTCTCGATGCCGCGCTGGATACGGGTGGCGATAAGCGCGGCACCCGCTCGGCTGCACTGCGTATCGAGTCGTTCCAGCAAGCTCCCATTGATTTACGCGTTGACTGGTCGGAAGACGTTGTAGCAGCCCTAAGGCTGCTAGCTGGCCAGTTCATGAGCGACGATTTCCAAGCCTTTTGGCGCCAGCTGCCGCTACGCTAGACGCGCTTCCACGCTGCTGGGTTGTTGGCCCCCATCGCCTAACGGAGAGTTTATGACCAAAGCCGCTGTGAATGCTCCATTTGCCCAAGATGAGTTGGGACAAGTATTAATCAAGCGCCTTGATGAAGCCGCTCGCTGCTCGGCTCCCGGCGCCGGTGTTACCCGACTGTTTTGCTCTCAGGAGCACAGAGATGTACTGCCACTCATCAGCGGCTGGATGGAGCAAGCCGGACTTGCACCACAACTGGACGCTGCTGGAAACCTCGTGGGGCGCTGCTCCAAGGCACGGGCAGGAGAAAAAACCCTCATCATGGGATCTCATCAGGATTCGGTGATCGAAGGAGGCAAGTACGACGGGATGCTGGGCGTTGCGCTGCCCATTCTGGCACTGGAAGCGCTTCAGCGCGAAGGAGTGACACTCCCCTTTGGCATCGAGGTTGTCGCGTTTGGTGACGAAGAGGGAGTGCGATTTCCTACCACATTGGTTGGCAGTAAAGCGCTAGCGGGTAACGTAACGCCCGATCAGCTTGCCGTTCGGGATGAACAGGGTGTGTCACTTGAAGAGGCCTTGACCGCCTTCGGCTGCCAGCCAGGTGAGATCCCCGCAATCGCCCGCGACCCTGCCAACACGCTGGGGTTTTTAGAGGTCCATATCGAACAGGGGCCTATTCTTGAGCAACGGCATCATGCGGTGGGCATTGTCACGGCATTGACCGGCATTGAACGCCACCGTGTCACGCTGCGCGGCAAGGCCGGACACGCAGGCACCACACCAATGCCCATACGACATGATGCACTCGTTGGCGCGGCAGAGATGGTTTTGGCCGTCGATAGCGTGCTGCAGAGCACCGACCAGTTGGTCGGCGTGGTGGGCAAGCTAGATGTCCACCCAAATGCCGTCAATGTCATTCCTGCCCAGGTCACTTTCACTGTTGAGCTACGCTCACCTGAGCGCAATATCCGGCAACAAGGTCGCGACGCTGTCTACTCCGCCATGGAAGAAGTGGCGACTCGCCGAGGGCTATTGCTAGAGATGGAAAGCACGTACAGCGCCGATGCCGTTGCGTGTGCCGATTGGGTCATGACTGCCCTAGAAAAGGCCTGTGCCGATGTTGGCCAGCCTGCAGAGCGACTATTCAGTGGTGCTGGGCACGATGGCTTGGCCATGCAGGCATTAACGGATATCGGAATGTTGTTTGTGCGCTGCAAGGATGGGCTAAGCCACCATCCCGACGAAGCGATTACCGTCGAAGATGGTGAAGCGGCAACGAGAGTGGTCATGGCGTTTTTACAACAGCTGGGAACACCATAGCGCATTGATCGCGTTTACTTCAGTGGCTCAGGTAAAAAGCCTCGGCGTACCTGGGCCTCCTGTTGATTCATTACCCGCTGGGCATCCAGCATATGCTCGCGCATGATGCTATAGGCGCTTTCCGCATCCCCTAGCTCGATTGCATCCAGTATTTGCGCATGATAGCGACATCCCACTTGGCCAAAGTCATAGGTGGCTGGCTCATACAGTCGATGATATATCGTCAGATCCGAGAGCACTTGAATCGTGAAACGAATGATAAAGGTCAGCAACTGATTGCCGCCTGCCAACTCAGCAAGCATCAAGTGAAAATGCAGCGAATCGAGGTGTTGCTGGCGCTCCGTCTCGTTATCGTTTGCCGGACCTGAATAGCTATGCAGGCTTTCACGCAAACGCGCCATATCGTCAGTACTTACTTTTCCTGCCAACGAGGCAGCCAGTTCAGGCTCTAATGCCAGTCGAATTTGATAAATATCCTTGATGGAAATATCTTTAAAAAACAAATAATTACTCAGCAGGGATATCGCTTTCGCATCGCTCATTTCGCGCACAAAAGCACCTCCGCCAGGACCCGTGCGAGTTTCGACAAGACCCTGAGCCTCGAGTACTCGCGTACTCTCACGTACCGTGCCTTTCGATACCTGTAACGTGTCCATTAACTCAGACTCGCTCGGAAGCCGATCCCCTGGCTTTAACTGCCTGTCCACAATCCAGCACTTTATGGTTTCCGCCACCTGATAAGGACGTCGCTGCGATGCGTTTTTTAACATGCTGTCGAGAAGTTCCTGACAAATAATCTGTAAGGATACCAGAGAGGCTTTCTATTTAGACGCCTCGATCAAAGTTACCTACTATACGATAGGTCAGAGGGCATCTGGGTGGCATTAGCTAGTAAACTGGTCTATTGTTTGGCGTACTATTTCATTGAAGCATTTCAAAAGGAGCTTGCTTGATGGCTTACGAGACGCTGTTTACCCCCACCACGCTAGGTAGCCTGTCCATTCCTAACCGCGTCATCATGGCGCCGCTGACCCGTTCGCGCACGCCGGATAGCGTGCCGGGCAAAATGCAGGAAGCCTATTACGGCCAGCGCGCCGGTGCGGGCCTGATCATCAGCGAAGCCACTAACATCTCTCCCACTGCCCGTGGCTATGTGTACACGCCCGGCATCTGGACCGACGAGCAGGAAGCAGGCTGGAAAGGCGTCGTGAATGCCGTTCACGCCAAAGGTGGCCGTATTGCCCTGCAGCTGTGGCATGTGGGCCGCGTTTCCCATGAGATGGTGCAGCCCAACGGCCAGCAGCCGGTAGCCCCTAGCGCGCTGAAAGGTGAAGGCGCTCAGTGCTTTGTTGAATTCGAAGACGGCACCGCTGGTCAGCACCCCACCAGCACGCCACGTGCGCTGGAAACCGACGAGATTCCTGGCATCGTGGATGATTACCGCCAAGCGGCCATCCGCGCCAAGCGCGCCGGGTTCGATATGGTCGAAGTCCACGCTGCCAACGCTTACCTGTTGAACCAGTTCCTGGCCACCGGCACCAATAAGCGCACCGACCAGTACGGCGGTTCGCTGGAAAACCGTGCCCGCTTCCCGCTGGAAGTGGTCGATGCGGTCGTGGAAGTGTTTGGTGCTGAGCGTGTCGGCATTCGTATGACGCCGTTCATCGAGCTGTTCGGCTTGACCGACGACGAGCCGGAAGCGATGGCGTTCTACATGGCAGAGCAGCTCTCCAAGCGCGGCCTCGCCTACCTGCACCTCAACGAGCCGAACTGGGCGGGCGGCGACATCACCTTCCCTGCCGGTTTCCGTGAGCAGATGCGCGAACGCTTTAGCGGCAGCCTGATCTACTGCGGCAACTACGACGCCGAGCGCGCCGAAGCACGCATCAGCGAACATACTGCCGATGCCGTGGCCTTTGGCCGCCCCTACATTGCCAACCCGGATCTTCCGGAGCGCTTCCGCGTGAACGCCCCGCTCACCGAGCCGAACCATGAAACGTTCTATGGCGGCGATGAGAAGGGCTACACCGATTATCCGTTCATGGATAACGGCTATGACCGCATGAGCTAAGCCTCTTCGCGATGCGCAGGGCTGGGTTTCCCCTTTTGGGGGAACCCTTATGGACGAAAAGCATCACTTAGGTGGTGCTTTTTTTATGCCTACGTGTTTTAAAACGCTGCTAGGCTATTGATTCTCTCGTTTTAACGCGCGTTTCTTTACTCACGAACAGGTGGTTTATGCTCGCTTCGCTGTTGGCGCTGCTGGTCTCATTGCTACTGGTGGGTGCCGCTGCCGCCACGGGCGCACGCTTTCGTCCCGATGGTTGGTACCGGGCGCTGCGCAAACCTCGCTGGACGCCGCCCGATCTCGCGTTCCCCATCGCCTGGGGGATTCTCTATCTCTTGATGGCGATTGCGGCTTGGCGGATTTATATGGCGGACGACTCGCCACTGCGTAGCGCGGGCCTTGCTGTGTATGGTGTGCAGCTGTTGGCCAATGCGGCGTGGTCATGGCTGTTTTTTGGGCGCAAACAGATGGCCGCCGCGCTGGTGGATATCGTGCTGCTGTTGGGGCTGATTACGCTGGCCATTGGCCTGTTTGCCCAGGTGAATAGCCTCGCCGCGTGGCTAATGGTGCCTTACTGGCTGTGGGTCGCTCTCGCGCTGGCACTCAACGCCACCATTTTGCGATTAAATAGCGCCTAAGGGTTAACTAACAAAAGGGTGTTACCCCATGGATACAACGTCACTGCCCGTTCTACTGGCCTTTGCCTCGCTGCTGTTAGGGGTGCTGGCCGTAGTGATTTTCGCTTACGTCGTAGTGCCCAAACGACGTCGCGCCAAGGCCAAGGCCGAAGCAGCAGAGGCACCGGTCGCCGCGCCTACGCCGCCGCCAGCGGAAGAGCCGCCGCCCGCTCCCGCCAAGCGCACGGGGAAGGTCAAACAGCACTCGCTGTTCGTCATTTTCAACCAGCCGGATGTCACCACCGATGAGCGATTGACCGAGTGGCTGCGTGGCAAAGGCGCCCATTACGACGCCATCAAGAAGGTGTTTTTGATCGACGGCCAGCAGGCATCTAACCCGATTACCGTGGCCAACGCCTTCCCGCCTGGGGAAATGCCCGACCTGCTGCGCGGGGAAACCCACGAGCCCATTCGGGGGGTTAGCCTGCTGGTGAAGCCGCCGCTGCACAAACGCCGCAATCAGCAGATGCACGTGTATGTGGAACTCGCCAAAGAGATGAACGAGACTTTCAGCGGCGACATGCTGGATGCCGACCGAGAGCCAGCCACCGAGGCCACCTACGCTCAAATCATTGGTTAAGCGCTACACCACGCCCTGGCTGCGCAGGTAGTCGTCGTAGCTGCCGCTGAAATCGACGATGCCATCCGGCTGCATATCAATGATGCGCGTGGCGAGGCTGGAGACGAACTCCCGGTCGTGGCTAACGAACAGCAGCGTGCCGGGGTAGTTCTCCAACGCCAGGTTGAGCGCCTCGATGGACTCCATATCCAAGTGGTTGGTGGGCTCGTCCATCAGCAGCACGTTGGGGTTGGTGAGCGTTAGCTTACCGAACAGCATCCGCCCCTGCTCGCCGCCCGAGATCACCTTCACCGATTTATTAATGTCGTCGCTGGAGAACAGCATGCGGCCCAACGCGCCGCGTACCACTTGCTCACCGCCTTTGGTCCACTGGCCCATCCACTCGAACAGCGTGGCGTCATTGGCAAAGTCATCGGCGTGATCTTGGGCGAATACGCCCAGCTCGGCGGCATCGGTCCACTTCACTTCACCGGCGTCTGGGCGTAGATCCCCCGCCAGCGTTTTCAGCAGGGTGGTTTTGCCAATGCCGTTAGGGCCGATGATGGCAATGCGCTCACCTGCTTCCACGGTCATGGAGAAACGCTTGAACAGCGGCTCGCCGTCGTAGCCTTTGGTAATCGCCTCTACGTTCACCGCGTTACGGTGGATCTTCTTGTTTTGATCAAAGCGGATAAACGGGCTCACTCGGCTGGAGGGTTTGATGTCTTCCAGTTTGATCTTGTCGATCTGGCGCGCCCGCGAAGTGGCCTGCTTCGCTTTAGAGGCGTTGGCCGAGAAGCGGCTGACGAACTGCTGCAGCTCGGCAATTTGCGCCTTCTTCTTGGCGTTGTCCGCATGCTGACGTTCACGGGCCGCAGTGGCCGCCGTCATGTAGTCATCGTAGTTGCCGGGGAACAGGGTGATTTCGCCGTAATCCAGATCCGCCATGTGGGTACACACACTGTTCAGGAAGTGACGATCGTGGGAAATGATCACCATGGTGCTGCTGCGCGCTTTTAGAATCTCTTCCAGCCAGCGGATAGTATTGATATCCAGGTGGTTGGTAGGTTCGTCCAGCAGCAGCACGTCCGGGTCGGAGAACAGCGCCTGGGCCAGCAGCACGCGCAGCTTCCAGCCAGGCGCGACTTCACTCATGGGGCCGGTGTGCTGTTCGATAGGAATGCCCAGGCCCAGCAGCAGCTCGCCCGCGCGGGACTCGGCGGTGTAGCCATCCAGCTCGGCGTAGCGCACTTCTAAATCCGCTACGGCCATACCGTCTTCTTCGCTCATTTCAGGCAGCGAGTAAATGCGCTCGCGCTCGGCGGCCACTTTCCACAGCTCGGCGTTGCCCATGATGACGGTGTCGATGACCCGCTCGTTTTCGTAGGCAAACTGGTCCTGGCGCAGCTTACCCAGCCGGGTACTGCTATCCAGCATCACTTGGCCAGACGAGGGCTCCAACTCGCCACCGAGAATTTTCATGAAGGTGGACTTACCGCAACCATTCGCGCCAATCAAACCGTAGCGATTGCCGTTATTAAATTTGACGGAAACATTTTCGAACAGGGGCTTGGCCCCAAACTGCATGGTGATGTTGGCGGTTGCGATCAAGATAGAGGCCCTGGTTAACGAGGAAGCGCTGTTGGAGAAACGAGCACGCTTGCAAAAGCTCGCGATTCTACGCGCCTTTGGGCAACGTTACATCTCCCCTTGCGCGCTTCCCTTAACCGGGCACTTGACTACTGCGCAGGCATTTCAAGCAGAAAGCGTTCTCCGTCAAGCGCTTGGCGCAGGCGTGAGTGTAAAATCTCAACGATCCCCTGGTGCTCGCCGACCAGCGCGGTGGTCGTCACCGTCAACCCACTGTGGCGCTGTTCGGCGGCGGCGCAGATCTCGGCGATATCGCCACCCTCACCGGCATGACGGCCTGGGGAGAGAAACAGCATCGCCAGCACCACGTTCCCGCTGCTGAATTCAGGCGTATCCAGCAGGTGCTCCAATAGCGGCTCGTTAAAGCGGTACTCGTCGCCGTCACGTCGCTCCATGGAAGCCGCCGCCACGCAGCGCACGTCGTCGCCCAGCAGCACGCTCAATTGCCCAGCCAGGCGGTTACGCACGGCGGTAACGTCGGGAATGGGGCTGCCGTGGTCCACCAGCGCGACCTTGGCAGCGCCTTGTTCAGGCAACTGCGCACGTACGTTATCGGCCAACAGCTGTGCTAAGCGCAGATCGTTACTCCCAAGTTCATCTACCAGTGGCTGAGCAACCCGCACCGACACGTTAGGAAAACGGGCCTGTAGCGCGGCCATTCGCTCCGGCAAGTACCCCGTTAGCGCTTTACTGGGGCCGAAGAAAAACGGCAGCACGATAATCTCGGCGGCGCCTGCCTCGGCGCTGCGTTCGGCGGCGGGGCCTAACGTAATGGCGGGAATGCCATCGACCTCTTCAGCGGGGATTTTATTGGAGTGCAGCAGCGAGGCCGCCTGAACAGTCTCCCCTAGCGTCTCGCTCAACGCGGCCGCCACCCGGCGCAGATTATGGGTCGCCTGGGGGCGCAGGGAGCCGTTATCGACAAGAAAAATAGCGCGCATCGCGTTCGTCCTTTTCAATCAAAGCGTTAATGAGCCGCCAGCACATCCGCAGCGGCTCGATGTAGCTGGGCGTGACGTGTAGCCAGGGCGGCAATATCGCGGTCGTAGCCGCCGCCGATGACCGCCGCCACGGGAATGTCAGACTCACGACAAAGGTTCAACACGTAGTGATCCCGGGCATAGAGCCCATCGCTGCTGAGCGATAAGTAGCCCAGTCGGTCATCGTGATGCACATCCACCCCGGCATCATAGAGCACTACGTCTGGCTGGTAAGCGGCGAGTACCCCAGGCAGCCAAGACGCGAGTTCGGCCAGATAAGCCGCATCCTCCATGCCGTTGGGCAGGTCGATATCCAGGTCGCTTTTTGCTTTGCGGGCGGGGAAGTTACGCGCCGCGTGCATGGAAAAGGTAAACACGCCGGGTTCGTTGGCAAAGAGCCGCGCGGTGCCATCGCCTTGATGCACGTCGCAATCCACGATCAGCACCCGCTCTACCCAGCCCTGGGCCAGCGCGTGGGCGGCGGCCACGGCTAAATCGTTGATCAAACAGTAGCCGCTGGCGGCATCCGCATGGGCGTGGTGTGTACCGCCCGCCGAGTTGCAGGCAAGCCCGGTGGCCAGGGCCGCTTCCAGGGTGAGCAGCGTGCCGCCGGTTTCCAGCCGCACTCGTTCCACCAAGGCCTCAGACCAAACGAATCCACTGCGCCGCTGAGCGGCACGATCAAGCTGGCCGTGCAAAAACGCCTTCACGTACTCTGGTGTATGCACGCGTTGCAGGCTTTCTATGGTAGCCGGTTGGGGCGTATGCCACTCGATGGGGCAGGCCAACGTTTGCTCGCCCAATAGCTGCCGAAGCACCCGAAACTTTTCCATAGGGAAGGGGTGATTGGCTGGTAAATCAATCGTATAACCCGGATGATGAACCACCGTTAACGCCATGCGCGTGCAGCCACTTTGGTCACAAATGTAGATCGCTTATGTTGCTTGATACCACGACGTTAAACCAGCAAAGAAACTTCTTCGACGGCCATGCGGATATCTGGCTTTTTGGCTACGGTTCGCTGATTTGGAAGGCGGATTTTGACTATTTAGAGCGCCGGCCTGCGTCGATTACCGGCTGGGTGCGGCGCTTCTGGCAGGGTTCCCACGACCACCGCGGCACACCGGAAGCGCCGGGGCGTGTGGCGACGCTGATTCGTGCCGAAGGTGCGGTATGTCACGGCATGGCTTACCGCATCACCCCTGAGGTGCTCGCACCGTTGGATGTGCGGGAGAAAAACGGCTACCTGCGGGAAAAAGTCACGCTGACGTTTTTGGATGAAGCGGGTAACCCTGACGCCGACCAAGCGCCTAGCGAGGGGCTGATTTATCTGGCCAGCGAAGACAACCCGGCGTTTTTAGGCGATGCCCCGCTGGCCGACATCGCCCAGCAAATTGCCCAAGCCCACGGCCCTAGCGGCCCCAACAGTGCTTACTTGCTGAACCTAGCCCAAGCGCTGCGCGAGTTGGGCACCGAAGATGCGCATATTTTTGCCCTGGAAGCGCAGCTACAGCGTTACCAGTAGCGCGGATAGCGGCGGTGGCGCGCCAGGTTATTGACCAGAATCGCCACCACCAGCATGACGATGCAGCCTGCGCCAATGGGGATCAGCGGATACCACCAGCCCAACTGATGCACGCTGGCACCGCCTGCCACGGCAATCAGCGCAGCGGCAGCCCCTGGCGGATGAACGGTATGGGTGAGCTGCATAACCAAAATGGAGAGCGACACCGCCAACGCCATCGACAGCGGCGTGGCCCCCAGCAGTTGATAGCAGCCCACGCCCACACAGGCAGAGAGCACGCTGCCAAACAGCACATGGCTTGGCTGGGCAAAGGGGCTTTCCGGGGCGGCGTAAATCAGCACCGAGGTTGCCCCGAACGAGCCCACGATCAACAGCTGCTGGGAGAGCCACTCGGCGCTTAGCCAGCAAATCAGCGCCATGCCAGTAAAGGCACCCAGCCACGACCAGCAGGCATCCTGCCAGCCCACCCGGGGGCGCGGGGTTCGTTCTCCGCGCATCTTGCCAAGATACGTTTTCATCGCACTCGCCTTTGCACAAAAAGAGTGCAGATGATGACAAAATGCACCAAAGAAGCAAATGACGATGCGTCATAGTGACATGAATGAGGCTCAGGACCCCTTTTACGGATTCCAACTACGCACGAGGGAAACGCTTTATTTTCCCTATCGTCTTAGTACTACATCATCAGCCACGACAGGATAAACAGCCCAATCAGCGTGCGGAAAATGCCGCCAATGATGGAGCCACGCAAAAACGCACGCAGCCCACCCCACAGCACCAGCAGGCCGATGAGCAGTATCGCGAGACTCAAGAACGAGTCGTTGATCCCCAGCGAACGCGTCAGACCGCCGATAAAGTCGTCAAAGGCACCGAAAAAGTTGGTGAAGAGCCCCACCAAAAACTCCACCACCACGCGAATGGCATCGCCTATCGCCTCGCCGATGCCCTCAAAAAATCCGTTTGCCTGCATGCGCGTTGTCCATTGCTTGAAGATGATTGATCGAGGGTAATCGCTCGAAAATAGCTCGTTGAAGATAGTTCGTCGCAGATAGTTCGTTGCAGATAGTTCGTTGCAGATAGCAAGCATTGTGTGTGAAAACACGCGGCCTGGCAAAGCCACGCGATTGAGCGGCTTCCACCTTTCGCCTATTCCCTTTTTAGCACCGCCGCGTTACAACGTTAAGTACGCAGTTGCGGGAGAGACTGGTACACGACACCAGCGCCGAAGGAGCAACGACCCCGGAAACTCTCAGGCCAACGGACCGCAACCGCTAACGTTTTTACCAATACGTTCCGAAGAGCGGTTGATGACGGCGTCACTCAACCCACCGAAGGAGCAAGCGCCACATCATCGGCGTGAATCTCTCAGGTTCCATGACGGAAGGGGTACGCCTAGCAAACACGTTTGCTGGGGTATCACCCGACGCTCATACAATCTGTGGAGAGACTCATGCAACGCATTGCAATTATTGGCGGTGGTATTACCGGTATTACCAGCGCCTACGCCCTCGTGAAGCGCGGCTTTGACGTCACTGTGTTTGAAAAGCATCGCTACGCCGCGATGGAAACCTCGTTTGCCAACGGCGGGCAGCTTTCTGCCTCCAACGCTGAGGTATGGAACCACTGGCCCACGGTCCTCAAAGGCCTGCGCTGGATGCTAAAAAACGACGCCCCACTGCTCGTCAACCCTCGTCCTACCTGGCACAAGCTGAGCTGGTTTGCGGAATTTATCGCCGCCATCCCCCGCTATGCCGACAACACCATCGAAACGACGCGCCTCGCCATTGCCGCCAGGGAGCATCTGTTTCAGTGGGCGCAAGACGAGCAGATCGATTTCGACGTGAAACAAAAAGGCATTCTGCATATCTACCGCGATAAAGCGGGCTACGAGCATGCCGCTAAGGTCTCACAGCTTCTGCACCAAGGCGGGCTCGAGCGTAGGGCGGTCACACCAGAAGAAATGCGCGCCATCGAACCCACGCTCGCGGGTAGCTACTACGGCGGTTTCTTCACCGAAAGCGACGCTACCGGGGATATTCACAAATACACCAACGGCCTCGCAAAGGCCGCGGCCAAACGCGGCGTGCGGCTGAACTACGGCCACCAGGTGACCGACCTGGGTGCGGATGAGAACAGTGCCTGGGTCAGCGCTTCCGTCGACGGTGAAGAGGTACGCCAAAGCTTTGATAGCGTGGTGGTATGTGCCGGGGTCGGCAGTCGTGCCATCGCCGCCCAGCTGGGCGACCGCGTGAACATCTACCCGGTCAAAGGCTACTCCATCACCGTACAGCTGGACGACGAGGCCTCACAGCAGGCCGCACCGACGGTGAGCTTGCTGGATGACGAGACCAAGCTGGTGACCAGCCGTCTAGGGAACGACCGTTTCCGCGTGGCCGGTACCGCTGAGTTTAATGGCGCAAACCGCGACATTCGTAACGACCGGATTCAGCCGCTGGTGCGCTGGGTAGAGCAGTGCTTCCCCGGCGTGAGTACTCAACGAGTGGTGCCTTGGGCGGGCCTGCGCCCGATGCTGCCGAATATGCTGCCTAAAGTCGGCCCTGGCAAATTGCCGACCGTTTTCTACAACACGGGCCACGGCCACCTGGGCTGGACGCTTTCTGCGATCACCGCTGAAATGCTCGCCGACGCCGTGGACCACTCCACCGCCACCTCGCTAATCGCGACGCACTAGGCAGAGCCATCGCTCAAAACGACCAAAGGGGCCGCTGGGCCCCTTTTTGCTAACATGCCATATTGCTAACACGCGACGCGGTCTCGTCCGCTCTCTTTCGCTTGGTAGAGCGCGTTATCGACCCGTTTCATCATGCTTTTGGGCGTGTCGTTCGCAGCCGCTTCTGCGACGCCTAAACTGACGGTCACGCGCTCGGCGCCTGGAAAGGCGGCGCTTCCGATACATTGACGAATTTTCTCGGCAAGCCTGGCGGCCTGCTCAAGGGACGTTTCCGGGGCCAGAATGATGAATTCCTCCCCTCCCCAGCGGGCGCAGTAGTCCGCACTACGCAGATTGTCTTCCAGCAGTGCCGCCAAGGCGCGCAGGACCTGGTCGCCCACATCGTGGCCTTGGCTGTCGTTGATCGCCTTGAAGTAGTCGATATCGAGCATGATGAGCGAGAAAGGCCGCACATAGCGGTTCAAGCGCCCTAGCTCGTGTTTTAACAGGTAATCGAACCGGGCGCGATTCATCAACCCAGTCAGCATATCGGTGGTAGCGAGACGCTTGAGCTCGGCCTCTTTTTCCACCTGTTGGGTGATGTCGCGCTGCACCAATACCAACACGTTGTCGGCATATCCGGGCATCGACATGGCAGTGACACGCCACTCGATGAGCGGCCGCGGCGCCTTGGAGAGCAGCGCTTCCTCAGCGTGGTCCAAGCCGGAGAGGGAGCATCCCAGGCCCAGCTTGCCACCCGACAAGGCGTGGTGGAGCTGGGTCAAGAGCTGCTCGTTCGCCGCCTCTTGATGGACGATTTTAGGCGACGCGCCCAACCAGTGGTCGCGATCTCCTCCCCAAAACTGCACGTACTCCTCGCTGACGTCCAGTATCCGAATGCCCTGGCCGTTGGGCCGTCCGCCGAGTACCGCGACGGCCTGACTGCTGGGTTCGCTGATGGACAGCGGCGCTCCTTGCGTTTGATTTTGCGGGGTTTCTACCATAGTTCATCCAATGAAAGTCGGCGCCTGGGCCGTTTCGTCCCAGAAACGAGCCGTGATCCAAGCGCGATATGTCTTTCGACAATACGTACCCTTTCTGCGCCGACCACGTCGCCATTACACAAAGGATACGCTCGTTTACTAAATAGCAATATAGTCCACGTTATGAATAAGCGAAAAGGGCTGACCGTTACTCGGCCCTAGCGACCCACAGCCGGTAAAGCGCTGGCGTGAAGAAAAACGACACCAGTGTGGCCAAGAGTAGTCCAAAGCCCACGGTTTGCGCGAAAGGTGGCCAAAGCCCACCGGCGGCCACCATGAGTGGAATGAGCCCGGCAAAGGTCGTGATGGTGGTCGAGACGATGTGCCGACTGGTCGGCCCGCTAATGACCGCCAGCATGGCTTCCCTATCGCCTTGCCGAGCCGCAGGATCATCATCGAACGCGGCAATGATGATGATCGTTGCGTTGATCGCCACCCCCACCAACCCCATGATGCCGACGATGATCACGAAGCCGAAGGCGTGGCCGCTCAGCAGCAGTGCTACGATCCCCATGCCCATCGCCTGGGCACCGGCAATGAACACAATGGCGGCGCGGCGGAAGGAATTAAAGGCCAGTACGACCGTGGCCACCATGGCAATCACTAGCAGCACGACCGAGGCGAGCAGTTGGCTAACCGCTTCGTCACGCTCGGCGGCTTCCCCACCGGTCTCGATCCGATAACCGGGAGGCAGGCGTATCTCACCCGCATCGATGGCTGCTTGCAGCTTGGCATCGAGCTGCGCCATGGAGACGGCCGGCAGCGCATCGGCCACCAAATAGCCCTGCACGAGCTGCACGCGCTCGGCGTTACGACGGGTAATGACGCTCCACGACGGCGCCAGATAGCTCTCGGCCACGGCGGCCAACGGTAACCCCTCGCTGACCTGGTCGCTGACCAGGCGCAAGGCGGCCAGCTGCTCGGCATCGGTGCGCCACGCATCGGCATAGCGCACGCGTACCGGCAACTGCTGGGTATCTTCCAGCAAAACACCTGCAGGCTGGCCAGAGAGTGCGGCCCCCACCTGCTCGGCTAGGGTCTGGGGCGACAGTCCGGCATCGCTCAGCGCTGTTTGGTCGATCTCCAGCATCAGGCGTGGCAGGTCCTGCTGCATCCCGGCACGCACGTGGGTCACCTGGGGAAGCTGGTGCATCAGGCCCGCCAGCTCTAACCCCAGAGAAGAGAGTATGTCGAGATCGTCACCGTACACCCGGAGTTCGATAGGGGCTTGGAACGGCGGCCCCTGCTCGTACTTGCGCACAACGCCCTGGGCTTGGGGAAAGCGTTGGTCAAGCGCTTGCTGCAGTTGGGGCACTTGCTGGCGAGTGACGTCCAGCGATGCCGTATCGACGATGAGGTGTAAAAACGCCGGGTTGTTGTCCTCGTTCGTTAGCACGTTGTAATACATCATCGGCGCGCTTTCGCCGACGAACGCAGACACACGCACCACGCCCGGCAGCTCGCGCACCATACGCTCGACGTCGTGGGCCAGCGATTCCGTTTGCGCCATGCTGCTGGCAGGAGGCAGGCGTACTTCCACGTGGAACTGATCGCGGTCGGCGGGCGGGAAGAACGCCACGTCCAGCGTGGGCATCAGCGCCATGCCCCCCACCGGCACGCAGAGCGTGATCACCATGGCGGCCACTGGGTGGCGCAGTGCGCTGCGCACCGTACCTCGGAAGGCACGCTTGAGCGCATTATCCCGCGGGGCGGGCGGTTTGGCCGCCACTTTGGCCAGCAACATGGGCGATAGCGCGGGCACCAGAAACAGGGAGATCAGGTAGGAGCTGACCAGGGCCACCATCACCGCCATGGCGAGCGGCCCGACGAACTCGCCCGCCGGGCCCGGCATGAGCACGATGGGCATGAAGGCCAGCACGGTCGTCAGCGTGCTAGCAAGCAGCGGCACCGCCAAATGGCGCAGCGCATCCCGAGTCGCGACCAGCGCGGAATCGCCCTGCAGAAAGCGCTCCCGCAGGGCGTTGGTCATCACGATCGCGTTGTCCACCATCAGACCCAGCGCGACGATGATGCCGATAATACTCATCTGGTGGATTTCCATGCCCAACGGCCGGAACAGCGCCAATGTCAGCAGGGCGGTGGCGGGAATGGCCAGCCCTACGGTGAGCGCCGAACGCCACCCCATGGTCAGAAATAGAATACCCACCACCAGCACCAACCCCATCAGCAGGCTAAGCGCCACGTCGCTCAACCGCTGATTGGTGTAGCTAGCCTGCTCGAACACTTCCTCGACGGCGAGCCCCACCGGCAGCTCATCGGCGAAGGCCGCGAGTCGCTCCTGCGCCCGTGCCACCCAGAGATCGATCCGCTGACCAGGCGCCATGCGCGCGCCCACGAACACCGCTCGCTCACCGTTGAGCAGCGCCACGGCGCTGGGTGGGTCTTGTACACCGCGGCGCAGTTCGGCAATTTCGCCCAATTTGACGCTTTGCCCCTGCCGAGTCGTCACGTTGATCTCCCGCAGACGATCCAGCGCGTCGAATTCCCCGCTCAGCCCCACCGTGAGACGGTACCCTTGGGTGACCACCTCGCCAGCGGTGCGTCGCCCATCGCTGGCGTCGATGGCGGCAGCCAGTTGGCCAACGGAAAGTCCGAGGGCATTGAGCTCCAGCGGATCGACCATCACCTCGACCTGCTCGCCGGCCACGCCAAAGCGGTGGGTATATTCGGTGCCGGCCACCTGCCGAAACGCATCTTCCAAGCGTTCGGCGTAACGCTCCATGAGCTGTGGGTTGGGCGGCGTATCCAGCGTCCAACGCAGCGCGGCCACGAGGCTGAAGGCGTAGCCGCGATCATCTAACAACTCTGGAGTGTCTACCCCTTCCGGCAACGACGGTGCCACATCGCCCAGCTTATCGCGCACGCGGCTCCATACCGGCGCCACGTTGGTGACGTCGTCACCCAGTTCGAGACTCAGCAGCGCGATGCCTTGGCGAGACGTGGATTCCAGCACGCTGATCTCGGAAATGGTGCGTAGTTCTTGCTCGATCGGCCTGGCCACCAGCGCTTCGATCTGCTCTGGGGTGGCGCCTGGGTACGGCGCCAGTACCGTGGCATTGCGCGCGATGAGGTAGGGATCTTCTGCGCGCGGCAGCGTTTGAACGGCCGACAGCCCGGCGGCGATGAGCAGGCCCAGCGAGAGGGCCAGCAGGCGGCGATTGAACAACCACTCAATGCGCATGGGCCACGTCCTCGCTCAGCGTGACCTGCTGCCCGGGCGTAATGCGGTGAGTGCCACTGCGAATCAAACGCATACCCGGGGCCAAGGTGCCGCGCACGAAGGCGTCATCCCCTTCGGTGTGCAGTAGCTCGACGCTAGCTTGCGCAACGCGGTAGCGGTCGTCCTCGTCTGGCTCGGCAATCAATACGTTCCACAGGCCCCGGTCGGCAGCACGCAGCGCCGCCAGCGGTACCCAATAACCGCTCGCGGGTTCGGTCATCGAGTAGCTCAACTCGGCCAAATCGCCAGGCACGGCAGCATGGTCGCCCGTCATCGCCACGACCAAGGTTTGTGTACGGCTGTCGCCATCCACTTGGGGCAACCGGGCACGCACGCTGCCCTCGATCGTTTGATCGTTCACCTGCAGCATCACGGCCTCCCCGACGGCAAACGTCGCCGCCAGCCGCGCGGGCAAGCCAAGGTGCGCCTCCAACTGGCGCGTGTCGATGACATCGAACGCCGCCGTGCCGCTCGTCACGAGGCTTCCTACATCGATGTAGCGCTCGACCACTCGGCCCGCAAACGGCGCTTTGAGCGTGCTGTCTTCTAGATCGGCCGTGAGGCTATCGCGCTCGGCGGCCAACGCAGAGAGTCGCGCTTGCAGGGTCAACCGGTCGGTGCGGGCCTGATCCAACGCCGTACGGCTCGCAAAGTTGCTCTGGTTCAACTGCGCTTCGCGCTCTTCCTGACGCTGGGCCAGAGCGAGGCTCGCGCGGGCCTCTTCGCTGCGTGCTGCCACTTCGGCTAGGCGGCTCTCTAGCCGGCGGGTATCGAGGGTGGCCAACACTTCGCCCTGCTCAACTGCATCGCCTCGGTCGGCCTGCAGAGTCTCCACTCGCCCGGCCGGTTCGAAGGCCAACGATACCGACTGGCGCGCCACCACTCGGCCGGTTAAACGCACTTCTCGCGTCAGCGTGTCAGCCTGCGCCAGCGGCTGCGCCACGACCTGGAGCAGGGCGTTATCCGCGCCCTCCTGACGCGCCTGCTGAGCGCTACTACGCTGACTGGACACCAGCGCCACCACGACCAGTGTCACACCGATCATTAGCAACGCCGCCAGCGCACCGCGAAGGCGGTGCCCCCAAGAAGTCTTCAACGTACCCATGTTGGCCTCGAAATGGTTTATTCTTGAACGATAGCGTTCACTATAATATGTGTACATTACCGTTCAATAACTATTTACGTATGGGCATGGATTTCTTGCATGACAGACGCTCGACCAACGTCGCCTGACCAAAAACGCAGCGCAGGCCGCCCCAAAGACATGGCAAAACGCGATGCGATGCTGGACGCTGCGGCCTGCCTCTTTTTTCGCAACGGTTTGGAGGCCGTCACCATGGAAGCCGTCGCGCGGGAAGCCGGCGTGTCGAAAGTGACGGTGTACGGGCATTTCGCGACGAAAGAGACACTGTTTGGCAGCGTCATCCGCCGCGAAACCGCGACGATCCGTCAAGGGTTGGCCCAACTTCCCGATACCCACGACGCCGTGCGCCAGTCACTGATCGAGGTAGGGGTCTGCATGCTGCGTTTTTTGCTGGAACCCCACGTTCTGGCGGTAGAGCGAGTCATGAGCCACCAGGGCGAGCAGCACCCCAAGCTGCTGAGGGCCTTTTTCGACGCGGGCCCGTGGGCCATCAGCCAGTGGCTGCGCGAAAAACTGGAAGGATTGGCCAGCGCTGGCCACCTGAGCCTACCCGACCCGGCACGCGCCGCCGACCAGCTCTGCAGCATGTGGCAGGGTATGTTGATCAAAGAGGTGCGCATGGGCGTGCGCCCCACGCCCACCGAGGAGGAAATTCAGCGGCAAATCACCAGCGCCGTCGATGTTTTTTTGGCAGCGTATGGGCGGCGCTGATGCGCATTAAAAATGCCCCGCCTTCGCGGGGCTTGGAGCATGGTTTAAACCGTTGATCGCGTGTTCGTGGTTCACACCCCCACCGGCCCACCATCGCGCTTCTGAATCACCACGGTGGCGGCACGCGGGCGTACTTGCCCACTCGCCGCCGCAGTGGCGTCTTGCACCAGGGCATTGCCATCCGCGGGCCAGTTGCCGGGGTGCTGGATGTTGATGAACAGCGCGGTTTTATCCGGCGTGGCAAAGATGCCGGTCACTTCACAGCCGTTCGGGCCCACCGCAAAGCGTTTGAGCTGTTGCTGGTTGCTGCTGTTGATCACCGGCCCCGTACCGCGAATATCCTCTAATCCTTGGGGCACCACGGCCAGTAGCTGGTCGTTGGTGTGCTCGGTAACACCTTCATAGCCGTTGTCGGTCTGAATCCAGAGAATGCCTTGGCCATCTTCACGTTCATCGAACCACAGGCCATCGGGGCTGGCGAACTGGTTCATCTCGTTTAGCCCGGAGTGGTTATTCGCGTCGTCGGCTGCTGCGCCAAACACAAACACTTCCCAGGTGAAGGCGTTGGGCAATCGGCTCTCCCGCCAACGAATCACGTGCCCGGCCTCGTTATTGGCGCGGGGGTTCGCGGCGTTCGCCGGGGCGGTAGCGAACCCGACACCAGGCTGGGTAAGCTCGCTGCCGTCATTGGTGAAGGTGGCATCGGCGCCCTCTTCACTGCGCTGGGTGTTGTTCGTCAGCGTGAGATACACCTCACCGGAGGCCGGGTCTACCGTGGCCCACTCGGGGCGGTTCATCGGCGTGGCGCCCAGCAGGTCGGCGGCATCGCAGGTGTTGATGATGATGCCTGCCAAATCGTTCTCGGCCAGGCCAAGTGCGGCGGCCAGCGTGCGGCCATCCTGGGTCTTGGCGCTTGGTGTGAGTGGCAGCCACTCGCCGCTGCCATCGGCATGGAAGCGCGCCACGAAGAGCGTGCCGTTATCCATGTATTTATTGCCGATGGCGAGGCGGTCGTACTCAGCGCCGGGGCGGTTGGCGTCAGCGGGGTCCCAGGCGGCATCAGAGACGTACTTGTAGACATACTCGTTACGGGCATCGTGGCCTGAATAGTAAACGATGGGCTTGCCCGCTTCTAATTTGCCCAGCCAGCACCCTTCATGACGGAAACGTCCCAGCGCCGTACGCTTCACCGCGCGAGCACCGCTGTAGGGGTCGACTTCTACTTGGTAGCCGAAGGTACGTGCCTCGTTGCGGTAGTCATCTTCGGCACGCTCACCGCGTGGAGTGATGTCAAAGCGCGCAAACTCACCGTTTTGCTCGGTGGCGTCGCCTGCCGAGGTATCCCAGCCATAGCGGCTTTTATCCGTAGGAATACCGATGCGCGCATCATCCTGGAAGCGCTCGCCACGGTTGACGAAGATATCGGGCCAGTTCTCTTCACAGGCGATATAGGTGCCCCAGGGCGTCACGCCGTTACCGCAGTTGTTGTTGGTGCCGCGGGTTTGCGTGCCGTCAGGGGAGAACTGGGTTTTTACGTAGTCGCTACTCGCCACGGGGCCCGCTAGATCCATCACCGTGGCGCTGGTGAAGCGGCGGTTATAGGGCGAGTTGGCAACGTGAGACCACTGGCCGTTAGCGTCTTTCTCAACTTCAACCAACGTGACGCCGTGGGCATTGATTTCGGTGCGCGACTCGTCTGCGGGGCGCGCGCCCGCTTCGGCATTGGTCGGCCCACCTTGGGGTGCCCACAGCGCGTCTTGATCGATGTACTCGTTGTTCAGCGCCAGCACAAAACGGCGCGAGGCGTTATCCGCATCCAGGGCGAAACCAGCCATGCCGTCGTGGTGCATGCCCACGCTCATCGCCTGACGCTCGGGTGTCATGGGCTGGTCGGCCTGCCACTCCTGGCCTGCCTGCAGCGGCGTACCCCAGGGCACTAACACCTGGGCTACGTAGCCCTCCGGCACGACCACGGCATCGGTGCGGGAACCGCGTACGGCCTCAAAGGCCAGTGTGAGCGGCGTTTTCGCCTGCTCGCCAGCGAGCGCCTGCGCAGCCCCGCCAAACCCCAACATGGACGCTGCCGCCAACCCCAGGCCGCCTCGCATTACGTCGCGCCGAGAGACGTGCTGAGCCAACACCTCGGCAAACGGCTGGTTATGGCTGTGGTTAAACAGGCGGTGATCTTCGATTTCCTTGCTCATGGTGCTCTCCTCGTCATCGCTGGTCAGAACGGACGTCTGCGTTTGGGAGGAGACTATTAGGCAAAGATGAATTAACCATGACGCATTCACGACTGTTATATGACGATCCGTGCGCAAACGGTTGACCCTTGCCCACCAATACGCACCAAAAGCTATACAAATCCATTACACTCATTAGACTCTACATAAACACAGTTGAGCCAATGAGGTGCCGCTATGTCTTCACCACTCCCCCCTCGTTTGACCCTGGAAGAGCTTTCCCAACTGACCGCACCGCTGCCTGACGTCGAGCTGCATGGCATCGATATGGGCTGGTATATCGTACGCTTGCACCGCGATGAGTCGGTCAGCTTACTGGTCAACCCACAGGGCGAAACAAAGCGGTTTAGCGGCACCCAGTGGGTCAGCCGCGCGCTGGCACCGCTGGGTTTTACCCACGGCATTCTCACCTGGGCCGATGCTGCCGATGAGATGATTGGCAACCCAATACCGCCTGTTTCTGCCCAGCAGCGGCTTGAGCATGGCGTCCGCGTGGCCTTTGCAACTCGGCACTAACACGTCTCGGTCTTACCTCCGCGATGCGGCATGACTCGCCATGATGGTAAAAAAGCCTTCATGGCTTTCAACCCCGCCTGTCGATAAGATTCATAACGAGCCATCAAGCGCTTTCAAGTAGTTGTGTCAAAAATTAATGATCAAAGGATGGACTCTATGCGCGACGAAGAGAAGTACACCAACACCGAGGAGCAGTTGCTCTATCTTCAAAAGTTGCTCGACGAGGAAGATACGGCTGCCCTGAACGAGCTATTCAACGAGCTCGATATCTTAGCGATTGCGCGCACCCTTGAGTCTTTTCCTGCCAAAACGCGTGACCTGCTGTGGGAGTACATTCCAGAGACGCTGCTCGGGGAGGTGCTCGCCGAGGTCGATGAGGACATTCGCGCCGATTACATCGAAGACCTGAGCGCCAGCGATGTTGAACAGATCGTCAAGGGGCTGGACGCGCAAGAAGTCGCGGAAGTTCTCGATGTCGCCGACGAAGAGATCAAAACCACCGTCTACGCCAGCCTCGATCAGGAAATTCGCGCCCAGGTCGAGAACCTCTACACCTACGAAGAGGACATGGTCGGCCGCTACATGGACCCGGAGACGGTCAATGTAAAACAGGGGGTATCACTGGAAGCGGTACAGCGCTATATCCGCATTCATCACCTGCTGGACGACGATTCCCAGCAGGTCATGATCACCGACAAAGACAAGCGCCTGCTGGGCACCCTGACACTAATCGACTTGGTCAAGCAGCCTCAAGAGAGCACCGTCGACGAGTTTATGGACGATGCGCCTTACACGCTGAATGATCAGATGAAGGTGAGCGACGCCGCCGCCCTGCTGCGCTCCAAGGAGCTGCCCTTCGTGCCGGTGTGTAACAGCGACGGGCTACTGGTAGGCCAGCTGAACGCCGCCGACGTGCTGGAAATTACCCAAGACGATGCGGACATGACCTTGAAGCACATGTCCGGCGTCAGCGACGAAGAAGAGGTGTTCACCCCAATTCTGCGCAGCGCCAAGAGCCGTGGCATTTGGCTTGGTATCAACCTATTAACCGCGTTCTTAGCCGCCTTTGTGATTGGGCAGTTCGAAGCGGTGCTGGATCAAATCGTCGCCCTCGCCATCCTGATGCCGGTAGTCGCCAGCATGGGCGGGATTGCAGGCAGTCAAACGCTCACGGTAGTCATCCGCGGCTTGGCATTGGGGCAAATTGCCGGTAACAACAAGCAGTGGCTCTATAACAAAGAGATGTGGGTCGGCATGAGTAATGGCTTGGTCTGGGCCCTGGTAGTAGGCGGCATTTCCTACCTGTGGTTTAGCGACCCGCTCATCACCCTGGTGATTACGTTGGCGATCTTCATCAACATGAGCCTCGCCAACCTTTCCGGCGTTCTCATTCCTTTGGTACTGAAACGCTTACAAATCGACCCCGCCCTCTCCGGCGCGGTCATCCTCACCACGGTCACCGACGTGGTGGGCTTTCTCTCGTTCTTAGGGCTGGCGACGCTGATTATTTTGTGATCAACGCGATGGAAAGGCGCAGCTGCTTTTCTATTCGCCCGCTAACATTTATCTAATGCTATCCTAGCGTGCCCCGCCGCTGCGGGGCTTTTTTATGTTGGTCGTCTTGAATACTGAGTGAGGCTACATGCTCCCCGACTACTCCCTCGTCGCCTGGCTGTTGATCATTTTTTCTGTCTATCTCACCGGCGTCTCTAAAGGGGGCTTTGCGGGCGGCTTTGGTACGCTCTCGGTGCCGCTGATGGCGCTGGCGATTAGCCCCACCCAAGCAGCGGGGCTGCTGCTGCCGTTACTGCTGGTGATGGACGTCTTTGCGGTCAAAGCGTGGTGGGGCAAGCACGATCGCGCGGAAGTATGGCGCTTTGTGCCGGGGCTGTTCATTGGCGTGACGGTGGGAACGCTGCTGTTCGGCAGCCTGAGCGAGCAGGGCGTGCGGCTGGTGCTGGGTGTTCTATCGGTCGTGTTTGCGGCCTATATGCTGCTCAAACCCGTGGCAAAGAAACCCATTTCCACCTACTGGGCGCTACCCGCCGCAAGCGTGTGCGGTTTTACCAGCTTCATTGCCCATGCGGGCGCGCCGCCGATGAACATGTACCTGATGCCGCGCAAGCTCGCCAAAGAGACCTTCATTGCTACCTGTACGGTGACCTACGCCGTAGTGAACACCATCAAACTCGGCCCGTATATGTGGCTAGGCGAAGTCAACATGACCAGTGCCTGGGCCTCGCTGCTGCTTGTGCCCGTTGCTTGGATCGGGGTACGTAACGGTCTTTGGCTACAGAGTCGCGTCAATGAAAAGCTGTTTTACCGCCTGGTCATTCTGGCCATGTTCCTGGTGGGCCTTAATTTGGTGTGGCAAGCCGTGCGTTAGTCACCGAGGCCGATGGTGCGGACAAGCAGGCGCCCTCCTCCTCTTGTCTACGCCCCTCGGCGCTCTCGTAAGGAGGGTTTGAGTCACTCTGTATACCGTCATGTTATTCGCCACAATGACAACAAAGGTGATCTCATGTTTGCGAAATACTCCGTTGCCCTGGCTGCCAGCGCGGCACTGAGCATAGGGCTTTCCGCGCAACCTGCTAGCGCTGATACGTTCGTGCACTTATTTGAATGGCAGTGGGAAGATGTTGCCCAGGAGTGCGAAAATTGGCTAGGACCAAAAGGATTTAAAGCCGTACAGGTCTCGCCCCCACAAGAGCACATTCAGGGGGATGCTTGGTGGACTCGCTACCAGCCGGTCAGCTATCAGCTGGAAAGCCGCAGCGGCTCCAGCGACGCCTTTGCCGATATGGTGCAGCGCTGCAATGCAGCGGGGGTCGATGTGTACGCGGATGCAGTGATTAACCATGTGGCCCACGGCAAGGGCCAGGGCATTGCCGGCTCGTCTTATGACAATGAAGCACTGAACTATCCCCATTATCAGCGCGATGACTTCCAGGAACCCTGCGGCATCGAACAGAGCGACTATACGCAAAATGCTGAGCGCGTTCGGCAATGTCAGCTAGTCGGCCTACCCGATCTGAACACGAGCGACCCCACCGTGCAGAGCCATATTGCGGATTACTTGGATACCTTGGCAGTACTGGGTGTGAGGGGTATTCGGGTCGATGCAGCCAAGCATATGGCCCCCAGCGATATTGCGGCCATTCTGGCGCAGGTAGATACGCCGCTTTACGCCTTTCAGGAAGTCATCGACCTAGGCGGTGAGGCGATCAGTGCCACGGAGTATCAAGGTACGGCGGATATCACCGAGTTTCGCTACGGAGCGTCTCTTGGTGATATTTTCAACAATCGAGCCCTGGCCAACCTTCAGCAGTTTGGCGAATCGCCTGCCCTGCTGCCGAGCGATCAAGCCGTCGTATTTACCGATAACCATGATAATCAGCGTGGCCACGGGGCGGGCGGCAGCAATATTCTGACGCATCGAGATGATGCGCTTTATCGCTTAGCCAACGTGTTCATGCTGGCATGGCCGTATGGATACCCGAAAGTCATGTCGAGCTACGCCTTTTCCGACAGCGACCAGGGTCCGCCACAAGTCGCCGTCTACCAGCAGGGCGAGGCCCAATGTGGGGAAGCCTGGGTATGCGAACACCGCTGGCCCGAGATTGCCAATATGGTCGCGTTTCGCCAACAAGCCGACGGCTCAGAGGTCACCCACTGGTGGGATAATGGCCATCATCAAATCGCCTTCAGCCGCGAAGCCCAGGGCTTTATTGCGATTAACCGGGAGCCGCAAGCGCTCACCCACACCTTTCAAACCGATATGGCAGATGGCCACTATCAAAACGTGACGGCTGAGGGACAGTGTATCGTGGTAGAGGATGGTCAACTGACGTTGAGCGTTCCCGCCATGTCTGCGGTAGCCCTGCACGTCGGCGCTCCCTGTCCAGCCTCATAGCCTGGTCGTCTAACGGGCTCTGCCAGCAGAGCCCTTCAAAGAGATGTTATGGCGCGACTGGCAACTCTCGCCATGCGCTTAAATTGCCTTAGCAACTTGGGCAAGTGCGGATGCCCGCCAGTCTAAGCGTCGCCACCCTTCTACGCTAGCCACCTCGGCCAATACCGGGTCTGGGTTGACCGCTACGGCGCAATCCACGTACTGCAGCAGCGGCAGGTCATTGCGGGAGTCGGAGTAGAAAGTGGTATGGCTTGGGGTGATGGCGTGTTCTGCTAACCACTGCTGAAAGCGGATCACCTTGCCGCCTCGGTACGAGAGCACGCCTTGGCTAGCGCCGGTATACACACGCCCCTCCTCCGAAGTGGCGACTTCCAGCTCCACCGCGAGCACGTGCTCGATGCCCAACGCCGCCGCAATGGGGGCCACCAAATGGTGGGATGAGGCAGAGATCAGCACCAGGGTATCGCCCGCGTTGCGATGGTTTTCCAGACAGCGCCACGCCTGATCGAAAATGCGCGGCTGCAAATGGGTGTCGACGAAGCGCTCCACCTCTTTTTCGACGTCGGACACTCGCCGCCCTTTCAAGGGAGCCAACGTCATGGCGAGGTACTCTTCCAACTTGAGCTTGCCCGCGTGATAGGCCTGCTGCATCTGCTCCGCACGCGCCATGAAGCGCTCCGCGTCGCTGATCCACCCTTGCTCAATCATCCATAAATTCCAGCGGTCGCTGCAGTCTCCATCCAGGAGGGTGTCATCAAGGTCAAACAGGGCCAGGCGCATGGGAAACTCCTATCGTCGCGGTTTGGCGCGCGTAGGGTATGCCAAGCATGATGACAGTAAGATGACGAACGCGCGCCTAACGGCTCAGCCAGGTACGGGCAAAACTGTCAGCCGACAGCGGTTTGCCAAACCAGTAACCTTGCGCCTGATTGCACCCCATCTCGGCCAGTAGCGCTGCCTGGGCGGCACTCTCGACGCCTTCGGCGAGGGTTTTCATATCCAGCGTGTTGGCCATGGCGATGATCGTTTGCACGATGGCGCGATCGTGGTGGTTATCCAACATATCGCGCACGAACGAGATGTCGATTTTGAGCGCATCGGCTGCGAAACGACGCAGGTAAGAGAGCGAAGAGTAGCCGGTGCCAAAATCGTCGATGAACAGCGCATAGCCTGCTTGCCGCATGGCCTGGGTGATGATGACCGCCTGATCGGGGTCGCGCATGAAGTCGCTTTCGGTCAGCTCGATGGCAATCGCACTGGGCGAGACGCTGGAGGTGAGCGTGGCAATATGGGTGGTCAAGCGCGGGTCGGCAAACTGCTGCGCGGAGATGTTGATCGATAGCCGTCCAGGGAGCGGTGTACCCGCCGCCTGCCACTCGCTCAGCTGGCGAGCGGCCTCTTCCAGCACCCAGTCGCCGAGTAAACGAATCAGCCCGCGCTCCTCTGCCAGGGGGATGAATTCGCCCGGGCTTACCCAGCCCCATTCGGGATCGTGCCAGCGGCATAGCGCCTCTGCCCCGGTCAACGCTTGAGTGTGTAAATCCACCTGAGGCTGGAAGTAGAGTTCCAGCCGCCGCTCCAAGATCGCCACGTGCAGCCGCTCGGTCATCCATTGGCGGCGCTCCAGGGTATGACGCATGGTTTGCGTATAAGGAGAGATGTTGGTGTCGCGCTTTTTGGCGTGGTGTAGCGCGATGCTAGCCGCATTGAACAGCTCGCTGGCCTTGGCGACATCGCCAGGGTAGCGCGCAAAGCCAATGCTCACGTCCAAATTGAAGACGCGATGATCCAAACGAATCGGCCGCTTGACCAAGCTGCACAGCTGTTTGACCACGTCATCCACGCTCGCGCGATCGATGTGAGGCAACAGCAGCGCGAACTCGTCCCCCGACAGTCGCGCGCAGTGCACGTTCGGCAGGTCCAGGTGACGCAAACGTCCCGCCACGGTGGCCAATAACTGATCACCAATGTGATGGCCGTGCAGGTCGTTGATCTCTTTGAAGCGGCGCAAATCCAACAGCAGCAGCGCCAGCGGCGACGTCTGCTCATGGGCAAGCTGTTCCATGTCGCGCAGATACTCCATGAACTGCACCCGATTGGGCAAACCGGTCGTGCTATCGGTGTAGGCCAGCTGATGCATATGGCGATGGTCACGGCGTCGCTCTAGCTCCGCGGCCGCTCCCGTGGAGAGAATCTGTAGCACCGAGGTAGCAAAGGCATTGGTGGTTAACGGCGCTTGGTAAAACACCATCATCGCCCCAATGGCTTCGCCTTTTGCGTTATCCAGCCGTCGACCAATCCAGGCTTGTGCGCTCAGCGTAGCGCCCGGCAGAGTAAAGCGCTGGCCATGATGGACGACGCTCTCTTGTTCGAGTACGACGCGTTCGACCGGCGTATCGCGCAGCAAAAAGGTGTGATTCTTGCGAGGCTGACCGGCGACGACCAGGCTCACGGTATGGCCCGTGGTGGCGGGTAGCACATTATTGGGGTGGGGCGACGCTCCCTGGGGCGGCGGTACGGGCTGATCCAGTAGGGCAATGAACCCTGCATCGGCTTCCAATAGCGTGGTCAGCGTGGCGATCAGCTGCTGAAAGTAGTCATCGCCTACCCGGGAGGTCACGGTCGAGGCGACTTGTACGACCGCCTGCTGCACTCGCTGCGCCTCTTGCTGGTCGGTCACGTCGGTAATGAAGCCTTCCAAACAGAGCACGTCCCCTTCGTCGGAGAAAATGGCCTGCCCCTGTTCCCACATCCAGCGCTCGCTGCCGTCGCGATGCCGGATACGAAACGTCACCCGATAAGGGCGGCGCTGGCGAATCGCCGCCTGCACCTCCTGGAACAGCCGCTCTTGATCCTCCCTGTGCACGAGACTGGCAAAACTCGTCACTCGGCTGTGTTCCAACTCCTCCGGCCGATAACCGGTCAGCGCTTCGGCACCTTGACTCACTAACTGCATGGTCCAGTCGTGGTCATTCAGGCAGCGGTAGGCCATGCCGGGCAAGTGATTGAGCAGGGTGTTCAGCCGCCGCTCGCTCTCTTTGGCGGCGGCCTCGCTTTTGCGCAGCGCGGCTTCTGCCTGCCGACGACCCAGCTCGGCACCCGCTTGTGCGGCGGCAATGCGCAGAATTTCGTTCTCTAACCCATCGAATGCCATGGCACGATTGTTGAGCACGGCCAGTAGGCCAATGGCCGAGCCATCGGGTCCAAACAGCGGCAAGCCCATGTAGCTATCGGCACCGAGCTGGCTCAGGAGATCGTCTTCTGGAAAGCGGGACTGCACATCGCAGGCGTACAGACAGGGCTCACGACCTACCACGGTTTCACAAGGGGTGCCCGCCAGCGGATAGGAGAGATTGGCTTGCAAGCCCCCTCTTGACCAAACGGCCAGGGTTTCCGCTATATTGGCATCAGTGACGACCGCCACCAGCGCATGGTCGACGGCCAGTAGATGAGCAAGCTGTTCCACCAGGGTAGCAAAGAAACAGGGCTGACCACTGCGTCCGACCCCTTCTGCCAACTGGCGAAAAATCTCTGCTGCTTCTTTCCTTGTGTGCATCGTTGCACTCGCTTATGTCGTTATAGAGCAGCTAAGCTTTGCCACTGTTTTAACAAAGCACGGCGACGTTTGCACCATAAACAGCTACCTTATGGAAGATGTCGAAAATGCCCAAGCGTATCGGTGGCCTTGGCATTATGATAAAAACATCTATCGCTATTCAGTTGACTGCCCGCTTCGCTGCACGGCATTTGAGGAGACACTATGACGGGGCCTACCGCCGTCAGCGAAACACTCTACACCTCGCTGGCTAACCAGCTTCCCAGCTTTCTCAGCAGCGCCTTGCTGCAATGCAAGCGACTACCGACCCTACCCGCCGTAGCGCTCAAGGTGCTAGACATCTCGCGCAGTGGCGACGCCACTTTGAGCGATTACGCCCGCGCCATCGAATACGATCCTGCCCTGACGGCCCGGGTCATGAGCGTGGCCAATAGCGTGCACTACCTGCGCGCGGCCCAGCCGCCTCATACCTGTTTCGAGGCGACCCAGCGCCTGGGGCTGGATGTCACCCTGGCCACGGTACTGAGCTTTTGCCTGTTTGAACATGGCCACACCGCCCGCAGTCGCCAGCACTTTTGGCAGCGCGCCGTCACGGCGGCCGTCACCGCGAGCTACCTCGCGCAGCAGCTCTGCCCCCACCAGTCCGGGAGCGTGTTTACCTCGGCGCTATTGCAAGACATTGGCATGTTGGCCCTGCAAACCGCCTACCCCACCGACGCTGACCTGCTGTATGGCACCGAGCACACCTCCCACCTACATACCCTTCAGATGGAAAGGCGCTATTTCGGCTGCGACCACGCTCTGGTGGGCGCTTGGTTGCTGGCAAAATGGGGCGCCCATGACGCGTTAGTGCAGGCGATCCACGGCAGCCACGACGGGCTCGATACCGAGGATAACGCTGCGCTCTGCCTACGGGTCTCCGGCTCGGTGGCCGATGCTTGGTTATCGGCCAATCCCGCTCAAGCATTAGCGGGCGTGATACGCCAGCTCCAGGCGTTAGCGCCTGCGAGCGAGTGGGCCATGTCGGGGCTGCTGGCACACCTGGAGCAGTCCCTTCCCCCCTTGATGGACACCCTCGGACTGAGTCAGCCCGTCCCGGTCGACAGCGTAGCGCTACTGCAGGAGGCTCAGCAGCTGCTCTTCGAGCACACATTGATGCTTAGCGCTCGCTTGGACGCCCAGCAAAAAGCACGCAAAACGCTGCTCAACGATTACGCCATGCTAGAGCAGCGCAGCCGGATCGACCCGCTGACCCAACTGGCCAATCGCGCTTGGCTGGAGGAGCAGCTACGCGCGCGCTTTCACCTCTGCCTATCGACCAAACGCACCATGTCGGTGGTGTTCATCGACCTGGACCACTTCAAAGTGCTCAACGATCGCTTCGGCCATCAGGCGGGCGATGAAGTGCTCACCCGTTTTGGCAAAATGCTCGCTTCGCTGATTCGCGTGGGCGACCTGGCGGGCCGCTACGGGGGCGAAGAGTTTCTGGTGATTCTGCCGGACGAGGATGCCGAGGGCGCGAGACGTTTTGCCGAACGCATTACTCGACGCTTGCAGGAGCGCCCCATGGCACGGATCGAGCAAGAGGCGCTTTACGTCTCCGTGTCGATTGGCGTGGCTTGCCTGACCGACGGCGGCTTTGGCAACGAGCGAGAACTGATCGATGCCGCCGACCAGAGCATGTACTTCATCAAACGCTCTGGCCGGGGCGGAGTGTCGGTGTATGGTCACTAACCCTGGCCGTCAGCTCGTCATGGCATAGGGCAGGTAGAGCGCGATGCTGGGGAAGAGATGCATGAGCGCAATGGCTAACCATATCCTTAGTGTCGTTTTCAAAGTGAGGCCGCTGCTCTAGCGGCTTGGTCATACAAACCTGACATAGTTCGCAAAATGCTAGCCAAGCGGCTTATTTCGCTGCGCTCAATACCCATTGAATCAAGTGACTCAATGAGGCATACCTCTCGAATTTCGGCATAGCGATTACAAGCATCATGCCCCAGATCTGTTGTACTAAACAGTGTCTCTTTACCGTGCTTTTCACCTACTACTAATCCTAATTTTGAGAGCTTGCGCAATGCGTATGTCACTGTGTGGGTGTCTTCAACGTTGAGAACTAAACAAATATCCCCCTGCCGTTTTGCTCGCGCCCTATGATTGACGCTATGAAGCACTAAAACATCGAGTGCCCCAAGCTCAGGGTAACCTGTAGCAGTCATGCAACGCACCATCCAGCGGTTGAACGCATTACTTGAAATAATCAGCCCAAATTCAAACTCCGAAAGTTCTTGCGCTTTGTGGGACAGATGTTCTGACGACACGATGGGGTTTCTCTTGGGGGGCAAAGTCTGTCTCTCTTTGCTCATAGGCATGCTCTTTATAGTTGATTTTGTCGAAGATATCTCTTCATTCATGGAGGGATCAGAGGCCCTATGATCGGCTTTTGGAGCGGTGCTTGGCAAACGGCTTTTTCATGATGTCTCAAGCTGTCTGCCTACATCTAAATAGCAAATACCTAATTGACATACATACACCATGCAGATAATTTCTAGATAAATTATATAAAAAATACAGGTAAAATTGTGCTATCAACACTACCCTTGCTGTCCGTGCAATCGCTCGATATCACGTTCGGATCCAATCGGGTCGTTCAGGATCTCTCGTTTGATCTTCACGCTGGCCAAACCCTGGCGATCGTCGGCGAGTCCGGTTCGGGAAAGTCTATGACGTCCTTAGCCATAATGGGCCTAGTCCATTATCTCAATGCCACCATCTCTAAGGGCCATATCTTTTATCGCGATACGAGCGACAAAGCGCCGCTGGATCTGACTAAGCTTTCTGACAAGGAGATGCGCAAGATCCGCGGCAAAGAGATCTCGATGATCTTCCAGGAGCCGATGACATCTCTCAATCCGGTCTATACCATCGGCGACCAAATCACTGAAGTGCTCCTGCTTCACGGCGATTACAGCCGGGCCACAGCAAGTGAAGAGGCCTTGAAACTACTGCGCTTAGTCCGCTTGGCCGATGCCGAATCGCTTTTGAAACGCTACCCACACCAACTCTCAGGCGGTATGCGCCAACGAGTAATGATCGCCATGGCGTTGGCTTGCAAACCAAAGGTTCTGGTGGCTGATGAGCCCACCACGGCTCTAGACGTTACCATTCAGGCGCAGATTCTCGCCATCATCCGAGATCTCCAAAAAGAGCTCGGTATGGCAGTAATTTTCATCACCCATGACATGGGCGTGGTGGCAGAAGTGGCCGATCACGTAGTGGTGATGCGCAACGGCGAGAAGGTCGAAGAGGCGGATGTCGCCACATTGTTCGCCTCGCCCCAAGCCCCCTACACCCAGGCACTGCTAGCGGCAGTGCCCACACTTGGCAGCATGCACGGCGAAGCACTTCCTCGGGCCGAGCCACTTATAATCTTTGATGGCGAAAAGGTCGTGACCCAGGGGGAGCCCACGCTTCAAGACACCGTGTGCGTACAGGAAACGCCAGTGGTCAGCGTGCGTAATCTGGTAACACGGTTTGATATCCACAAGGGTTTTTTTGGCGGTGTGAGCCACCGCGTCCACGCCGTTGAGCACGTCAGTTTTGAAATCTTCCCCGGAGAGACACTGGCCCTAGTGGGCGAATCAGGCTCAGGTAAGTCCACTATAGGACGAACTATTCAGCAACTGCAGAAAAGCACCAGTGGTGATATCACCTTCTCTGGCAAGCCTGTCGCGAAAATGTCGCGCGGCGAAAAGATGAATCTGCGCCAAGAGGTGCAGTACATTTTCCAGGACCCCTTCGCCTCGCTGGACCCTCGCAAGACCGCAGGCTTCTCCATAGCAGAGCCCATCCATACTCACCGCTTGATGGGCAACAGCAAGCTTATCCAGCAACGTGTAAGCGAGCTGCTCGAGCGTGTAGGCCTGAAACCGGAACACGCCAACCGCTATCCACACGAATTTTCTGGCGGACAGCGCCAGCGCATCTGTATCGCCCGGGCGCTGGCCTCCAAGCCTAAACTCATTATTGCCGACGAGGCACTTTCTGCACTGGACGTTTCCATTCAGGCGCAGATCATTCACCTGATGATGCAGCTTCAACGCGAAGAGGGACTAGCGTACCTGTTTATCAGCCACGACATGGCAGTGGTGGAGAAGATGAGTCACCGCGTGGCGGTTCTGCACCTTGGCCAGATCGTCGAAATGGGGCCACGTCAACGAGTGTTCGACGCGCCCCAACACGCCTATACAAAGAAACTGCTTTCGGCAGTGCCCGTGGCCGACCCTCACCATCGGCGCGAACACCTACTGCTGGACGGTGACATTCCAAGCCCCATTCGCAGGGTGGGCGATGAACCCACTGTCTACCCTCTTGATGAAATAGCCACCGGCCATTTCGTCTCGCGCGGGGGCGCCTCGCCCCGTTTGTAGCACTTCGTTTCCAACCTAAACAAAAAACTAGAGAAGAGATCAATGAAAAAGACAACGCTATTCAAGGCCTGCACTCTAGCTGCCGCCCTAGCCACCGCTGGAACGAGCCATGCAGGGTCACTGACCATCGCCTCTCCTCAGGACCCAGGCAGTTGGGATCCAATCGATACCTTTCTGGTCAACTGGGCATCGGTGGCCACCAACATTTTCGATGGCCTAACTTATCGTGGCCCAAATCTTGAACTGGTGCCTGGTCTTGCCACCAATTGGGAGGAGCTGGACGACGGCAAGCGCATCCGCTTTACGCTTCGCGAGGGCGTAGTATTCCATAATGGCGAGCCCTTCAACGCCGAAGCTGTAAAATTCACCTTTGATCGCCTCCTGGGTGAAGAGGGTGCCCGTGGCCCGCAGCGCTCTAACTATACCGCGATATCCCATGTGGAAGTCATCGACGACCATACCGTCGATTTCTTTCTATACCAGCCCGACCCAGTGCTACTGACCAAGCTAGCCGGTTATGGCGCAATGATCGTGCCACCCAATTACATCAAAGAGCACGGCGACGACTACTTCAATACTAACCCCGTAGGCACCGGTCCATTTCAGGTGGTCGACTATACACCTCGCTCCGATGTGAAGCTCGAAGCCTTTGCCGATCACTGGGGAGGCGCGCCGAAGCTCGATAGCGTCACCTATCGCTTCATCTCCGAACCCTCCACCGCCGTGGCTGAACTGCAGTCTGGCCGGGTGGATATTGTGCTGCCACCCACCATTCCCATTGGTATGATCAAATCGATCAACGACCATCCCAATACTGAGGTAGTGAGCGTCGCCTCACCTACTGTAGAAGCACTCCGCTTCAACACCCAAACAGGCATAACTGCCGATGAGCGGGTTCGCCAAGCCATCATCATGGCAGTTGATCGTCAGGCCATCGTCGACTCCATCCTGGCTGGCGAAGGCAACGTGATTGCAAGCTTTCAGGGCAGCCAGTCCTTCGGCTTCGACCCCGCGCTAGAACCCTACCCCTACGACCCTCAGCGAGCCCAGGAGCTACTCACCGAAGCTGGAGTCGAGCCAGGCACGACGCTGCAAATTGATGTGCGCGGCAACGACGCCACATTCGCTGAGGTGGCCCAGGTGGTCGCCGCCTATCTGCAGAGCGTGGGCCTCAACGCTTCAATCCAGCCCTACGAAACAAACGTATTGCTCAACGACATCATTCCCGCAGGGCGCACCGGAGCAATGTTTCAGCAAAAATGGGGGGCTGGACCTTCGACTTCGACAATACCGCGTACCTTATGTACCACAGCGGCGAACGTTGGAACCCCTATGACAGCGATGCCAAGCTGGACGAAATGCTCGACTCCCAGCGCAGCATCACTGACCAGGAAAAACGCGAAACGCTGCTGCAGTTCGTCGCTCGCTACACCAAGGAGCGTGCTCTGGAAATACCGCTTTATAGCTTGAATGCGCTGTACGGTGTGGGTAGCCGGGTGGAGAACTTCGAGCCAGCGCCGGATAGCCGAATTCGCCTGACCGACGTCGACGTTACCGAGTAATCCCAACCTGCCGCCGCTTTTAGAGCGGCGGCCGCCTGTTTTCCGAGGAGAGGCCCCGTGGCCAAGTTTCTTTTTTACCGTCTGCTGCAAGCGCTGTTCGTGCTCGTGGCGGTAACACTGATCGTGTCGTTTGCGATTCGACTGACCGGCGATCCTGCGGTCATGCTCGCCCAGGGCGCAGGCAGCATCACCGAAGCAGACCTTGAACGCATTCGTGAAGCACTCGGCCTCAACCAGCCGTTTTTAGTGCAGTACTTGGATTTCCTGAAAGGACTGTTTACCGGCGACCTGGGTCGTAGTTTCATGGGGGGCACACAAGTGAGCGAGCTGGTCGGCCGCGCCTTACCAGCAACTCTGGCGCTTGCCTTCGCTTCACTATTCATTTCTATCGCGCTATCAATCCCGCTAGGCGTGAAGGCCGCAGTATCCCGCGGCAGATGGCCCGATCAGGTGATTCGTATCATCTCCCTGATCGGCCTCTCCTTTCCAAACTTCTGGCTAGCCATCATGATGGTTCTGTTGATGTCCATCACATTCAACCTGCTACCACCCAGCGGTATGGAAGGGTGGCAAAGCTTCATTATGCCAGCCGCCACTATGGGCATCATTCTTACCGCCACCAACGTGCGCCTAGTGCGCACCACCATGCTGGAAACGCTGCGCTCCCAGTACATCATGGTGGCACGCGCCAAGGGGCTCTCCAATTCAGTAGTGCTCTATAAGCATGCACTTCGCAACTGTTCAATCCCGCTAATTACATATTTCGGACTGCAGTTCGGCGGGCTTTTAGGTGGCATTGTTGTGGTGGAGCGGGTATTCAACTGGCCAGGGCTGGGCACGCTAGCCTTTGATGCCGTGGCAGCCCGCGACTACCCGGTGCTGCAGGGCGTAATCACAGTCCTGTCACTTTTAATCATCTCTATCAACCTGCTGGTCGACATCGCCTATGGTTTCGTCGACCCCCGTGTGCGCAAAAGTTAGGGAACCTTTATGTCGGTAAACTCACTGTTGTTTAATTTCTCGAAACTTCGGCGCTTCAAGAGCCTCGAGTTCATCATGGGCACTGTGCTAGTAGGCGGTATTGGCCTGGCCGTGTTGTTCTCAAGCTGGCTTTTTCCGGACGGCGGCAGCGGTGTCAACCTAGCCATGCGTCTGACCCCACCGCTGGCCGACGGAAACTTTCTGCTAGGCACTGACCCACTGGGGCGCGACGTACTGGCCCGGGTGATTATTGGCGGCGAAATTTCTCTTAAAGTGGGCTTCTACTCAGCGCTGGGCGCGGTGGTGCTGGGCATCGTGATGGGGCTGTTGTCCGGTTACTACGGAGGGATTGTCGACATAGTCGTTATGCGCTTTGCCGACGTGCAGCTTGCTTTGCCTTTCATACTGCTAGCGATCACCTTTATTGCGGTGATCGGCGGCGGTCTGACCAACATGATCATTTTATTGATCGTCTCCCAATGGGTGCAATACGCTCGTCTGGTGAGAGGCTCTGTGCTCTCGCTCAAGGATCGTGAGTTTATCCTCTCAGCCCAGGCAATCGGTGTGCGTGATTGGCGTATTCTATTCCAACACCTACTTCCCAACCTGCTGGGTCCAGTCATCGTGCTGATGACTCTGAACGTAGCAAATAACATCCTGCTGGAAAGCAGTCTGACTTTCCTAGGCCTGGGAGTCGACCCAGTCATTCCGAGCTGGGGCGGCATGCTGGCGGAAGGCCGCACCTATCTCCAAACCGCCTGGTGGGTCAGCGTCTTCCCAGGGGTAGCCATCCTACTCACCGTGCTAGGCCTCAACCTCCTGGGTGACTGGCTGCGCGACACCCTTGATCCGACAGGAAGGACCACACGATGACTATCCTATTGGACACCACTTTCGAGCGCAGCGTAGAGGCAATCGTCGCCCAGTACCAGAACACGCTCTCACCGGGCGATACGCTCACCGCTTGGGTTTTTGACGACCATGCCGCCCGTCAGCGCGCCGAGCAGTCGCTGCAAGCCCATAGCATCCAGGCGCGCTTCTACAGCGCTTATAAGCCCTTGGTACACTATGTGATTGAGGAGCTTGGCGAGCGGCCACTGCTCTCGATACACATTCGCTATCCAGCTCCCGTCGATGCGCCCAAGCGCTTTCTGCTGGAAGCTTACCCCTTGGCAGGTCTTCTCGGCGAGCACGTCGTGCTGAGCTGGGAGGCCGTCGCCTGTCAAGCACACACTGCGCTCTACCACTACGAGCTGGTGCTGACAAATGAAGACGGCACCCAAGAGGTAGTGCGCGTGGCAGCCCCCAACCGTCATCATCTGGACCACGTTGGGGCCTGGCAGCTCTCGCCCTGCGGCTGGATTTGTTGGCAAAGCACTAACGGCCATAGCGACAGTTCTTTCTACGCCTGCGACTACGCCCAGCTCTTTGAGGCGGCCATAGACGCTATTACCCAGGCTGAGTGGCCTGCAGAGCAGCCATTTTTCGAGGAGCTCAATATCAGTGTCACCCTGCCATGCCAGGATACGCGGCTGCCCTTCGGGCTTGAGCATATAAGCTTGGCCGAGGGGCTGCACGAGGAGCTCTACTTTTCGCTTTTGGAGGTCTATCAGCACCTTGCTGGCTTGCCTCTGGGCGACCGCTCGATCCAGCCTGGTCAGATTGTGCCGGAAATCAAGACCCGAGCTGAGGCACCGCCGTCGCTTACGATCACGCTTCGACAGTTGAGTACCGACGAAGCAACTACCGATGACGGAATCACTCTCGACAGCGCCGAACGCCCATTGAGTGCTACCAGAATACTCGCCGAGCTCGAAACCATTGAAGGAGAGGCACTTCACACCAAAAGCCGCAGTGGGCGTAAACTATCTGCCCGTTATCACAAAGGTCAAGACCGGGCGGTGATTATCAGCGCTGCGCAGCACGCCAACGAACCTTCGGGTGTTGTAGGCGCACTGCGCGCCGGGCGAGACCTATCGCGTCAGACAGGTTCGCACTTCGTGCTCTCACCGCTCGAGAATCCAGATGGCTACCGCCTACAGCAGCGGTTAGTCGCCGAGCAGCCAACTCACATGCACCATGCTGCACGCTATACGGCGTTCGGCAATGACCTTCAGGCTCAACCCCTGGGCGGAGAGTTCGAGCTAGCCATTCGCGAGCGCGCCAAGGCGGCAAGCGGAGCGCAGTTGCACATCAACCTGCATGGCTACCCCGCCCACGAATGGACCCGTCCGCTCACCGGTTACGTTCCTCGCAACTTCGAGTTGTGGTCGATACCCAAAGGTTTTTTTCTCGTCCTTCGCTATCATCAACATTGGAAAGCACAGGCAGAGGCGCTACTAGAACGCGTCACGGCACATCTAGCGAACGTTCCAGGGCTGGCAGCCTACAATCGACGTCAGATCAAGGCTTTCGAAGCCCACGCTGGCCGCCTAGAATTTGCCATACAGAATGATATTCCTTATCTGCTAACACGTGACGATACGCAGCTCACGCCACTCCAATTGATTACTGAATACCCAGACGAAACGATCTACGGTGACGATTTCGTAATGGCCCACCAAGTGCAGTATGAAACCATTATGAGTGCCTACCAGAATTATCAGTCGATAAAGCTGCCTGCTACTACGCAATAATCAGCGCTTTTCAGGAGAGTCACCATGAGCACAATGCTCCCCCTGCTTAACTGCGATATGGGCGAAAGTTTCGGCAACTGGTCGATTGGTTTGGACGCCGATGTCATGCCCTACGTTGACTGTGCCAACATTGCCTGCGGTTACCACGCATCCGACCCCCACGTGATGCGCAAGACAGTAAAGCTTGCCGTTCAGCACGGCGTAAAAATCGGTGCGCACCCTGGCTACCCGGATTTAATGGGCTTTGGCCGCCGCTCCATGGCCTGCTCGCCTGCCGAAGTGGAAGACATGATGCTCTACCAAATCGGCGCACTAGCGGGCATTTGCCAAGCGGAAGGCACCGCGCTGAGCTACGTCAAACCCCACGGGGCGATGTACAACGACATGGCCGCCAATCTGGCATTGCTGGAAGGTGCCATGCGCGCCGTCAAGGCGTTCGATGCCCGCTTGCCGCTCATGGTGATGGCCACCGCCAACCCAGAGCCGCATCGTCAATTAGCGGAAAAGATGGGCGTAACGCTATGGTTTGAAACCTTCGCGGACCGTGCTTATGAGGCCACTGGGCACTTAGCCTCTCGCCGCCTGCCGGGGGCCGTGCACCACGACCAAGCCACCATCGTCGCCCAAGCCGTCACGCTTGCGAAAGGGGAACCCCTCACCGCCCGGGATGGCAGCGCCTTGCAGTTGCCCTGCGACACGCTCTGCGTGCATGGCGATAACCCCGAATCCGTGGCCGCCGTGCGCGCCATTCGTGAGGCCTTTACGGCGCTGGAGTCCGCGTGAAACTGCGCTTAGAAACGGCAGCGATGGACGCCCTGACGGTGCGTCTGTTCGATGCCATTGATGAAAGCAATATGGCGTGGATCATGGCCGCCGACGAGGCGCTACGGCGCGCCTTCGATCACGCGCTGATTGATCTCATTCCGTCGTACACCACCCTGCTGGTGCACTACGACTGCCAAAAGCTCACCTTTGCCCAGGCCTCGACGCTCGCGCGCAGTGCGCTGCGCAATTTAACGCCCGCCGATGCCCAACAGGGCCAGCTCCACGAAATCCCCGTATGGTACGACGAGCGCGTTGGCCCGGAGCTGCCCACCGTTGCCCAGCGCGCTGGGCTCAGCGTCGAGGCGCTGATTGAGCGCCACTGCAGCCACGACTACTGCGTGTTTGCACTGGGCTTTGCCCCTGGCTACGGCTTTATGGGCCTGGTGGATGAAGCCATTGCCACGCCGCGTTTGAAAACGCCCCGCCAGCGCGTCGCGGCCGGAAGCGTGGGCATTGCCGACCGGCAAACCGCCATTTATCCGCTACTTTCCCCCGGCGGCTGGAACATTCTTGGCAGAACAGCCGTGCCGCTTTTCGAGCACGCCAAACGTGGCGAGCCGCTGCTGCGACCGGGCGATAAAGTGCGCTTTAAGGCGATATCCCAATCAGAATTTGAAGCGGCTGGGGGCGATACGACCCCGCTGGAGGAGCGGTCATGAGCCAACCCATGTTGACCGTCAAGCAAGCCGGACCGCTGGCGCTGATTCAAGATGCGGGCCGCTTCGGCGTCGGCCACTTAGGCGTGACTCAGGGCGGTGCCGCCGACTGGATCGCCTTCCGCTGGGCCAACTGGCTGCTGGGCAACCCGCTGGAGAGCGCCGCGCTGGAAATCGTCATGGGCGGCAACCTGACGCTGGTGGCCAATAGCGACGTGCGCCTTGCCCTCACCGGAGCCGACCTTGCCGCCACGCTGGATGGCCAGCCGCTGACGCCCAACGACAGCTTTATGATGCAAGCGGGCCAAACGCTGGTCTTTCGTCAGCCGCGAAAAGGCCTGCGCGCGTACCTTGCCTTTCCTGGCGGGCTTGATGCGCCAACAGTGCTGGGCAGCCAAGCCTGCACGGCAAGAGAGCACATCGGCGGCCTGCACGAAGATGGCAAACCGCTTAAAACCGGCGATCAGCTCACCTGGAAAGGCAGCAGCGCCACGCCGCGACAGTTACCCCAAGGCACCCTGCTTCCCCTGCCCGACTCAGAAGAAACCGTGCTGGACATGGTGCTGGGCTCCCAAGCCGCGCACTTTGCCGGGCGCAGCCTGTTCGATGCCTTCAACCAGCCCTGGACCGTGGACCAACGCGCTGACCGCATGGGCATTCGACTGACCGGCAAAGCGCTGAACAGCCGCCTGGGCGGCATCGTCTCTGAGGGGATTCCGTTAGGGGCCGTGCAGATTCCTCCCGATGGCCAGCCGATCATTCTGATGAACGATCGCCAAACCATCGGTGGCTACCCGCGCCTGGGTGCTTTGACGCCCATGGCCTGCGCCCGCCTCGCCCAGTGCTTGCCGGGCACCAAGGTGCGTTTGCAGCCCATCAGTGCGACGCAGGCGCAGGCGGCCTACAGAGCGCAGTTATTGAAGTGGCAGTAAGGCTAAAAAGCCCCTCATCAGGGGCTTTTATCGCTAGGAGTGCCTAATGAGCCGCTTGCTTCTTCGCCGGGTCATTGGCAGTGCGACGCTGTGTACCCAACTCTTCCGCGATGGCGGCAAAGAAAGCATCGGTAGAGGCTTGATGAGGCTTGGTCACAAGACTAACGCCAACAAACAGCACACTCGCGACCACAATGCCCCATACACCGGCAGGCAGACCCAGTAGTGAATTGCCGGTGGCATACATCAGCAGTACAAAGGCGCTGGTACCCACCACGCTGGTCAGTGCACCGGCAGCCGTGCCGCGCTTCCAATAGAAAGCACCGATCAGCGCAGGCACCATAGCCACCAAGCCCGACGAGGCGGCCACCGACAGCACTGCAATCAGGTCAAGCTGCAGCTCGGCGAAAGCCAGCGCCATCAGTGCAATCACCGGCACCACAAACTTACCCACCAGCAGTTGTCGCTTTTCACTAACGCTGGGTTTGAGGTTGGCATAGACGTCGCGGGAGACCATGGACGCCAGGGTCAGCATGATCGAGTCGATGGTGGAAACGGCCGCCGCCATGATGCCGATCATCACTATTACACCTAATACGGGCGGCACGAACTCTGAGGCCAGTAGCGTGGGCGTGGCTAAATCGGCGCGCTCTAGGCTAGGGAAAGCAGCCAACGCCGAGAAACCCCACAGCACGGAGACCAGAGTGTAAATAAACCCGAACACCAAAAAGCCAATCAGCATGTGGCGCATCGAGCGCAGCGACGAGGGCATGAAAAGACGCTGACTGACCTGCGGATTCGACAGGCTAAAGAAGAACCAGGGAATGGTGAGCCCTAGGAAGGTCACTAAGCTGAATAGCCCTGGGCCGGGTACCGTCAGGGACTGAGGGTGCTCCGTTGCCAACGTATCGAAGAGTACGCTAAAACCGCCCAGGTGTTGGATCACCAAGAGCGCGACCAACGTGGACGCCACGATCATCATGATGGCCTGGAGCGAGTCGGTCCACATGACCGAACGAATCCCCGCGATATAGGAGAAGAAAATGGCGATCACCGTAGCCAGCACGACCCCAGTGGTAAACGTGATGGTGCCATCCGTCATCCCCTGAAGCAGATAACCCACCCCGGCGAGCTGGACGGCAGAATAAGGAATCAGGAAGATACAGCTCGCTATCGACACGGCCATGGCCACCGGCTTGCTATGGTAGCGGTGGCCCAGCATCTCGCTGGGCGTCACGTAGCCAAACTTTTTGCCAACTGCCCAGAATTTAGGGCCGAAAACCGCCACCAGCGAGACACCGGCAAAATAGATGATTTCAAAACCGAAGGCGCCCACGCCGCCCGCATAGGTCAGGCCTGCCAAGCCCACCATCATAAAGGCGCTATACGTCGTGGCACTGTAGCTCAGCGCCGAGACCAAGCCGTTCATTTGGCGGTTACCCAAAAAGTACCCCGACATGCTGTCTGAGCCGCCTTTCGCCGAGCGTTGGCGCGACAACATAGCGATGCCAATCGCGACGACCACATAGATAGCGATAGACCACCCAATGAGCGACTCAGTCATCGCCATGTTCCTTAAAATCTGAGGTGATGAACACGTTCAGCGCAATGATGACCAGTCCGGCCACGGTCCAGAACAAAAAGCTGCCGTACCACCGCGACACGTCGCTCAACAGCGTGTAAGGCACTAAATAGCTCAACAAGACAACGGCCCATACGAGCCATATCCATTTACTGCGTGTCATCGTCGATCTCGTGTTGTTACATGGGAGGGAAAGCACACGCTACTGTAGCAAAGCTGACGAACCAGCGGTGCACAGTCACGCATACAAAAAAAGGCACCCGCTAGGGGTGCCTTGGATAGTACGAAGAACCGTTGTTGGCTTACGACGCGACGTCGAAACGGTCGGCGTTCATCACTTTGGTCCAGGCGGCGACGAAGTCTTTAACGAACTTCTCACCGTTATCGTCCTGGGCGTACACTTCTGCGTAAGAGCGCAGCAGCGAGTTGGAACCAAACACCAGATCCACCCGCGAGGCGGTCCACTTCACGGCACCGGTCTTGCGATCACGGATCTCGTAGGCGTTGCTACCCACTGGCTTCCAACTGTTCCCCATATCGGTCAGATTCACGAAGAAATCGTTGGTCAAATGGCCTTCGCGGTCGGTGAAAACGCCGTGTTTGGTGCCACCGTAGTTGGTGCCCAATACGCGCATACCGCCCAGCAGCACGGTCATTTCCGGGCCGGTTAAGCCCATCAGCTGCGCACGATCCAGCAGCATCTCTTCCGGCTTCACCACGTACTCTTTCTTCTGCCAGTTACGGAAGCCATCGGCCAGCGGCTCCAGCGGTGCGAAGGAGTCCGCGTCGGTCATCTCGGCGGTCGCATCGCCACGGCCTTTCAGGAAGGGCACGCGTACTTCGTAACCTGCTGCTTTCGCGGCTTTCTCGATACCGACGCTACCGGCCAGTACGATCACGTCAGCCACGCTAGCGCCGGTGTCTGCCGAGATCTGCTCGTAGACGCTCAGCACTTTCGCCAAACGCTCCGGCTCGTTGCCCTGCCATGTATTCTGCGGAGCCAGACGGATCCGGGCACCGTTGGCACCACCGCGCATGTCGGAGCCACGATAGGTACGGGCGCTGTCCCAAGCGGTGGCGACCATGTCGCTGATGCTCAGACCGCTTTCCGCGATTTTCTGTTTGACCACTTCTTCGCAGTAGTCGGTGTTACCTGCCGGAATCGGGTCTTGCCAAATCAGGTCTTCTGCCGGTACTTCAGGGCCGATGTAACGTGATTTCGGGCCCAGGTCACGGTGCGTCAGCTTGAACCACGCCTTCGCGAAAGTTTTCTTGAAGTACTCCGGATCGGCCATGAATTTTTCGCAGATGGCGCGATAGGTCGGATCCATCTTCATCGCCATATCCGCATCAGTCATGATCGGGTTGTGGCGAATCGAGGGGTCGCTGGCGTCGACCGGCTTGTCTTCCTCTTTGATGTCAATCGGTTCCCACTGGTGGGCACCGGCGGGGCTCTTTCTCAGTTCCCACTCGTAGCCGAACAGCAGATCGAAGTAGCCCATGTCGAACTTCGTAGGGTTGGTGGTCCACGCCCCTTCGATGCCCGAGGTCACGGCGTTACTCGCCTTGCCCTGCATGTTGGGGTTGCCCCAGCCAAAGCCCTGGTTTTCAACGTCAGAGGCTTCTGGCTCAGCGGCCAACGCAGAGGCATCACCGTTACCGTGACACTTACCGACGGTGTGACCACCAGCGGTCAGAGCCGCCGTCTCTTCGTCGTTCATCGCCATACGGGCGAAGGTTTCACGCACCTGCTGGGCGGTTTTCAGCGGGTCCGGCTGACCGTTGACGCCTTCCGGGTTTACATAGATGAGCCCCATCTGAACGGCGGCTAGCGGGTTTTCCATGGTTTCGGGTTTGTTGACGTCGTCGTAGCGCTCGTCAGAGGGCGCGAGCCACTCTTTTTCGTTGCCCCAGTAAATGTCTTTCTCGGGCTCCCAAATATCGGCGCGACCGAAGGAGAAGCCGTAAGAGGGCAGGCCCATGGACTCATACGCCACGGTACCGGCCAAAATCATCAGATCAGCCCAGCTGATTTTGTTGCCGTACTTCTTCTTGATCGGCCACAACAAGCGACGTGCTTTATCCAGGCTGACGTTGTCCGGCCAGGAGTTGAGCGGTGCAAAGCGCTGCGCACCGGTACCACCGCCCCCACGGCCGTCAGCAATACGGTAGGTGCCTGCGGAGTGCCAAGCCATACGGATCATCAAACCGCCATAGTGCCCCCAGTCAGCGGGCCACCACTCTTGGCTATCGGTCATCAGCGCGTGAACGTCTTTTTTCAGCGCGTCGAAATCGAGCTTACGGACTTCATCACGGTAGTTGAAATCCGGGTCCATCGGGTCTGATTTGCGATCTTGCTGATGCAAAATATCCAGGTTCAACCCTTCCGGCCACCAATCCTTATTGGACGTACCGGTCGAGGTGTTACCACCATGCATGACAGGACATTTACCGCTCATAGCTCTCTCCCTTATTGCTCTTAGCCTTGGTGATACCAAGGGAACAAATGCTGTGCATCTTCACGCTAGATGAGGTACTGACGCCCACCGTCGCTAGCGCAGGAATGCGTTATTCACGTGTCACAGTTTTAAAGCACCTTCGCAATAGTCACAATTTGCATTTTACGACCAATGTAATAGCTCGCAGCTATTGAAAATATCGCCTCCCTCGTCGATAGGTATCTATGAGTCCGTGCCTTTGGAGCATAGCGCGACTTTTATGACAGTGTATGACGAATATCCGCGCGGCTTCTTGCCTTGTTGCACCATCGCCGTATGGTATAAACGCTATACTTTCCTACCATAAAATTAAATATCGATATAATGTTTTCAGCCGACCTCGGCATTACCGCGGATAGCGGCAGCCGCAGCCATAGCGCTGCTTTCGATTCGACCTCTCAGAGTAATTCCTCATGCTGACGGCTAGACGTCCCGCACCTGGCTTTACCCTGCTAGAGCTTTTGGTGGCCCTGGCGCTCTTCGCCACGCTAGCCACCATTGCGATCCCGAACTTTTCACGCATCATCCAGGAAAACCGCGTCGTCACGACCACCAACGACTATAAAATCGCGCTGAGCTTTGCCCGCAGCGAAGCGGTGCGGCGCAACCAGTCCGTCAACCTCCTTCCCGTGGCCGAAGGCTGGAGTGATGGCTGGGAAGTGCAGGCCGATGAGGTGGTACTACGTCGCTGGTCCCAGGAAGTAGACGACATTGCCATAGTGAATGCGCCTGAGCGCTTTACGTTCAATAGCCAGGGGCGCTTAGTGACGGCAGCGTTTGCCTCACAAAGCGTCTCCGTCACGCTGAATGAGATAGGCCGCTGCGTACGTATCGAACCGAGCGGCATTTCCCGTGTACTCACTACCCGTCAAGCATGCGACTAATTCATTAGCGAGCAACGCCATGCCAACACCACAACGAGGTATCTCACTGCTGGAGTCACTGATCGCACTGCTCGTGTTGTCGATTGGCTTGCTTGGGGTGCTCGGCTTGCAAACCCAGTCGCTGGTACATAACCGCGCTGCCTATTTTGAAACCCAGGCCACCAATATGGCCCAGGACATGCTGGATCGCATTCGCGCCAACCGAGAGCAAGCGGCGGACTATGCACTTACGCTCGGCGAGGAGGTCGACGGCGACGACCTGCCTGCCACGGATCAAACCGAGTGGATCGCAGATATCATCACCATGCTGCCAGGCGGCGCTGGAGGTATCGAGGTCGACAATCGACGCATTCGTGTCACCGTTCGCTGGGACGACACCTCGTCTCCCAACGACATCCGGCAAATACAACTGGTTTCGGAGCTATAGCGTGGGCAGAGGCGAACCTCAAACAACACAGGCAGGCTTTACGCTCGTGGAGCTGTTAGTGGCCATGGTCATTGGCTTATTGGTCATGGCAGGTGCGACCCAGCTATTCATCTCCTCCCAGCAGAGCTACCGTTTTCAAACCGCGCTGGCCGATATGCAGGATACCGGTCGGTTTGCACTGGATACGATGGCCCGTGAGCTTCGCCAAGCCGACTATAGTGGCGGCTGTGCGCTGCCCCAGACGAGCGTCCATCTACGTCACTGGGCGGATAGCAATGCGGACGCCTTGCCCCTTCAAGCATGGAACACGCCCAGCAACCATGATTTTACGGCAAGCCTCACGAGGCCCGTCGATGGTCAGGATGTGCTGGCGTTTCGTGGCGGCTTGGTCGCTCGCACAGGATTTACCAGCGACTCCCTGGCTGTCGAGCGCGTCGATGACAACCAGCAAATCACGCTGAGCCGAGAGATAGGAGCCGCTTTTAACCGTCGATTGGTGCTCCTGCAGGGGCTGCAGAATTGCGATATTTTTTATAACACGTCTAACGATGCGCGAACGCTGCAGAAAACGGCATCGGCCGGTTGGCAAAGCAACCTCGCCCCCAATCTGAGCCACTGGGGTAATGCGAGCGGACTCACTTACAGTGCGGGCCAAAACGTATCGCTGAGCGCCTTGAGCACTGCGATCTACTACGTTGGGCAAGATATCAACAACGATAACGTACCCTCGTTGATGCGCTTGGACCTGAGCCCAACGACGCCCCGTAACGAGGTGGTAGCCAGCCATGTGGTGGCCATGCGCACGACGTTTTTGATCGACGACGCCTATGTATCGCCCGAAGGGATCGACATTGCGGATTGGCCCAACGTGAGGGCGGCGCGCGTTACGCTCATCGTACAAAGCGACCGTCCCAACCTGCGTAACGCCAACACCACACTGGCGATCGGCAATTTTCGAGGGGACAACGCATTTACCGGCGGCAACGGGCGAATTTATCAAGCCTTCACGACGACCGTCTCTTTGAGGAATCGCTAGCATGCAGAGCCACGCATTGAGGCATCAGCGAGGAATGGCGCTCGTGTTGAGCCTGATCTTCCTCGCCATTGTCACCATTTTGAGCCTCTCTTCCATGCAAGGGGCGATTACCCAAGACCGTATGGCCTCTAGCCAGCGTGATTACGGTGTTGCCTTTCAGGCAGCAGAGGCCGCACTGAGCGAAGCCGAGGCCCAGTTACAAAACGGCGCTACCCCCGGCAATGGCTGGAGCAACCATGACATGGATATGGAAGAACTCACACGCAACCCGCGCTATCGCATCCAGACGCTAGCACCGCTGGGGTCGCGCACCATCAATGACGGCACCGAGGTGGTCGAGATGCTTTATCGTATTGATGCCGAAGGGTTTGGCCGTGGTGAAGATACCAGTGTCACGCTCGAAGCCCTCTACGTTCGTCAGCAGCAGGTGGAGGTAGTGGCACCATGAGAGAGATTCGCTTTGTCATCGTGGCAGCATCAGCAATGGTCATATATTGGTCCAGCATAGCGGCCTGCGCCCAGGAAGCAGCGCCACTGCCTGACGACCTGACAAATATTTCCAATGCACCTCTCAACGTGGTTAGTAGCGTTCCCCCCAATGTACTACTAATACTCGACAACTCGGAAAGTGGTCAGGAAGGACTGGATGGCCGCGTGGCCATTGGAGTGGAACAAGGAGATCGCGAGAATTTGCTGGCCTGCCGACCAGGTGTGACCTTTGACGCTGAGCGATGCCCTGCAGGCGCACGTTCCCCACTGAGCAAATCCAGTATCATGAAGCGTGTCGGCCGCGCCCTGGTCGACGACTATCAGGGCGATTTGAATTTAGGCCTGATGGCTTATCAACAAAATCCAGCGTCACGCACACGCGACGATGCCTTTAATGGCGGGACTGTGGTATGGCGGCTGACAGAGCGCGCCTTGTCAGCACGTTACTCTACTAGAGCCAACCCAAGCTGGTACGACCCGAATTTTGATGGGGAATGGGACGCTGCAACCAAGCGCTATCGTGCAAGACTGCCTGGTACCAGTCTCTATGCCTTTTTTAACGTGGGCGTACCAGGCTACATGTTTGAGGAGCGTTTCTCGACCGGCCTACCGAGTAACGATGTAACCGAGTATTGGCGTAATATTCGTAACCCAACAGCCACACGTGACCAATTAGTCGAGCGCTATCAAGGAATAGCGGTTCAAAACCTGGGCTGGCCCGAGATTGAGCCCAATAGAGTTTGGTATAACAGCCCTGTCATCGCCGGTTACTCTGGTTTCTGGTGGAACCCAACTCCTATCGTAGGTACGTATACACTTCCTTTGGTCGATAGCCTTCGCCAACGAGGCATACCCAACTGGGGGCTACATACGGCCTCCATACAGCTCAATCAATGGGAATGGCGGACTACTTCGTCACCTGGTCTAGGCTATCTGCACGTGCCGATTGGTGGATTTAACGACGACGGAACGGTTAACAGTAACCATTGGGAGGCAATCAAGACCAAACTGGGAACCCAACGCCATAATTGGGATGGAAGGGGCAATCCCATGACCGACTCAAACTGGCCGCTTATTGCCGCAGGACTCACCCCTATCGAAGGCACAATGTACACCGCACGAGATTACTTTTTAAACAATACAGAGAGAGGCAGCTCGTTTGGCCCCTACCAGGGGCGTCGTGCAGACATTTCTATTCCCAACATCAATAACCCAGATGCCCAACAGTGTTTAGTAAATGCCAATATTTGGCTGACCGACGGTTTACCCTCGGTAGACAGCTCGGGAAACTCGCTAGGCAACGACGTTAGCGGCGCTTTGGCCAGCGCCGAGGCGGCCATTAAGCGGCTCTACGACGACACCAACGCAAGGCTACCTAACCCGGTGAGAACCTATGTAGTGGGCTTCAATCTTCCCCCCGACATCGCCAACTTACCGAACGTTTCCGATGATCCGCTTGGGGATCTCGCCCGAGCAGGCGGCACCGAGCGCGCCTACTTTGCCAATGATGAGGCATCGCTTAATCAAGTAATGCAGCAAGTGCTGGGCAATATTATCGCCGCGTCTCAGTCCAATACCTCCGCGGCGGTGAATAGCGACGAATTTGGTCTTGAAGATGGCAACCTACTCTATACCGCAGGCTTTCGAAGTGAGGACTGGTCAGGGCGTTTAGCAGCATCGGAGATCGCATCTGATGGCACGCGCAGCCAGCGCTGGAATGCCGAAGCCGAACTGGCCGAGCAAGCGGGCAATCGACGGCTATTGACTTACCGGCGACTGGACAACGGCACTGAAAGCGGCGTTTTGCTCAGCGCTGATAACAGCGGTTTAAGCAGTGCCGAAGTGCGCTGGCTACAAGGACAAACCGTCCCCGAGTTACGGCAACGCCAATCGCTGCTGGGCGATATCATCAATGCCAACCCTGTGTACCTGCAGGGCACCGACAACCGTGCAGCGCTTCTGCTGGCGGCGGCCAACGACGGTATGCTGCACGGCTTCGATGCGAAGACCGGCCGAGAACTGTTTGGTTTTTTACCGGCTGAACTGACCCAAGGCGATGCGCCCGCCATTCGCTCACTGATGCAACCCGACTACAACCACCGCTACTTTATGGATGGCACCCCGGCGGTTCGTGAAGTGAACATCTCCGGTGGCCCTTCTGCCGTGGCCGTCGGCACTATGGGCGCTGGTGGACGGACGGTGTTTGCACTCGATGTGAGCGACCCAACCGATATGAGGGCGGCCGACGTGCTTTGGGAATTTCGCCATCCCGAGCTGGGCACGGGGGTCACTCAACCCACGATCACGCAGCTAACTGATGGCACATGGGCCGCTATTTTTGGCAATGGCTATAACAGCACAGGTTATCAAGCATCTTTGTTCGTGGTGGATCTCGCTACGGGGGAGTTGATCAAGCAGATCCAGACAGACGTCGGCAGTGCGGAGGCACCCAACGGGCTGGCAACGCCAACCGTCACCGCTTGGCCGAGCTATAATGGCGCGCGCTTTGCCTACGCAGGCGACTTGGCGGGCAATATGTGGCGCTTCTCATTAACCGGCAATGGCGACGTTAACCAGCTATATCAAGGCAACGATAGCCAGCCCATCACGTCAGCCCCCGCCGTAACCCTCAGCAGCGGCTCGCCGGATACGCTACTGATCAGTTTCGGCACCGGCAGCTATTTCCGCAACGGCGATATTGGCGATCGTTCGACGCAGCAGCTCATCGGCCTGCGTGACCAAGTGAATCGCAGCTCGACCATTACTCAAAGCGATCTACTGCTCCAACGCATTACGGGTGAAAACTCACAGAGTGGCTTTAACCGCCGCGCCAGTACCAACTTCGCCCCTGACAGTAACGACGTGGGCTGGCGCTTGGAGCTGCCTGCCGGAGAGCGCGTCATTGCCGCCCCGTCGATCTCCAGTAGCCTCCCGCGGCGGGTGCGCTTCTCGACGCTGCTTCCTGACGAATCCGACCCCTGCGGCGGTGGGCGTAGCGGGTTCTTTATGTCGCTACTGGCCGACACCGGCGGCAGCGGCGGCTCGACCACGTTCGACTTCAATGGAGACGGTACGCCCGATAGCGACGCTACGATCAACGGCAATGCCATTACCGGCCTTCAGGCAGGCACCGGCGAGCGTTTGGTGGGCGTGAACGATGGCAACATCGAGCGCCTCTTCGTCGGCAACCCGGATGACCCAAACGCCTCACCGAATGGCGATGGCTCCATCACGATTGGTTTTAGCGACGACCATCTGGGGCGGCGCTCCTGGCGGCAGTTAACTGGGGAAGAGAACGACACCTGAACGACACTTAAGCAGGTAAAAAACAGGGGAGCCATGGGCTCCCCTTTTCGTCACACGTTGCGAATCATTACCTATTCCTAAACAACCTGCTGGCTTAATCCACCAGCGGTAGCAGCGCATTCAAGCTATCGCGGGCATCGCCGTAGAACATTCGCGTGTTCTCTTTAAAGAACAGCGGGTTCTCAATACCCGAATACCCGGTACCCTGACCACGCTTGCTGACGAACACCTGCTTCGCTTCCCACACTTTGAGCACCGGCATCCCCGCAATGGGGCTGTTGGGGTCCTCTTCGGCGGCAGGGTTCACGATGTCGTTGGAGCCGATGACGATGACCACGTCGGTCGTAGCGAAGTCGTCGTTGATCTCATCCATCTCCAGCACGATATCGTAGGGCACCTTGGCTTCCGCCAGCAGTACGTTCATATGCCCTGGCAAGCGTCCGGCCACGGGGTGGATCCCAAAGCGAACGGTTTTGCCAGCCGCGCGCAGCTTACGCACGAGATCGCTGACCGCCGTTTGCGCCTGCGCCACCGCCATGCCGTAACCCGGCACGATGATGATGCTGTCGGCATCGTTGAGTGCCGTGGCAACGCCGTTGGCATCGATGGACACCTGCTCGCCTTCGATCTCGGCAGCAGGCCCTTGGGAGCCTCCAAAGCCTCCCAAAATCACGCTGACGAAGTTGCGGTTCATCGCCTTACACATGATGTAAGAGAGAATCGCCCCGGAGGAACCCACCAGCGCCCCGGTTACGATCAGCAGGTCGTTGGAGAGCGTGAAACCAATCGCCGCCGCCGCCCAGCCGGAGTAGCTGTTCAGCATCGAGACCACCACCGGCATGTCCGCCCCGCCGATGCCCATGATCAGGTGGTAACCGATAAAGAACGCCAGCGCCGCAATCACCAGCAGCGTCCAAAAGCCTGCGCCGTTGAGGTACATAATCGCCAGCAGCAGCGAAAGCACCGCCGCACCGGCATTCAGCATGTGGCCGCCGGGCAACTGCTTTGGCTTGCCATCCACTTTGCCAGCGAGCTTGCCGAAGGCAATTACCGAGCCGGTGAATGTCACCGCGCCGATAAAGATGCCCAGCACCACCTCGATTTGTAGGAACGTTAGCTCATCGGGCGCTTTGGTCGCCACCAGCGCCGCAAAGGCGGAGAACTGGTCCAGCGATGCCTCAGCGGCACGAGCTGCCATCACCCGGCGGCGTTCCAGGTCTGCGCTCCAGGCAACGAAGACCGCTGCCAAGCCCACGAAGCTGTGCAGCGCGGCCACGAGCTGAGGCATTTCGGTCATTTCGACCTTGCCCGCCACGTAGGCCCCGATGCCTGCGCCAATCAGCATCATGGGAATCAGCCACCAGTAGGCGCCAATACCGGGGCCGAAGGAGGTGAAAAACACCGCCAACGCCATCCCGACGATGCCGTACCACACGGCTCGCTTGGCCTTTTCCTGATTACTCAGCCCGCCCAGCGACAGAATAAACAGCACGCTTGCCGCAATCGCCGCGGCAGATACGAATCCTTGCTCTAACATATCGTCTCTCCGCCGCTTAGGATTTTTGGAACATGGCCAGCATCCGGCGTGTCACCAGGAAGCCACCCACGATATTGATAGACGCGATCAGTACGGAAATACCCGCCAGCACGCTCACCACCGCACTGCCCGAGCCAATCTGCAGGATCGCCCCCAGAACAATGATGCCGGAAATGGCGTTGGTCACCGCCATCAGCGGGGTGTGCAGTGAATGGCTCACTTTCCAAATCACCTGGAAGCCAATGAAGCAGGCCAATACGAAGACGATAAAGTGCTGCATGAACGAAGCAGGCGCCACAAGTCCCAACAACAGCATGAGCGCGCCCCCTACGGCCAGCATGGTGACCTGGCGCTTGGTTTGCGCCTTGAAGGTGGCCAGTTCGGCGGCTTTCTTCTCTTCGGGCGTGGGCTCTTTCTCTTTTTTCTTCGGCTTGGCCGCGCCAATGGCTTTCACCTTCGGCGGCGGCGGTGGGAAGGTGACTTCCCCTTGGTGCGTCACCGTGGCCCCACGAATCACGTCGTCATCCATGTTGTGATGGATCACGCCGTCTTTCTCCGGGGTGAGATCGGTGAGCATGTGGCGAATATTGGTGGCGTAAAGCAGTGACGCTTGCGTCGCCATGCGCGAGGGGAAGTCGGTGTAGCCAATCACCACCACGCCGTTATCGCTCACCACGCGCTCGTCGGGCTGCGTCAGGTCGCAATTACCGCCCTTCTCGGCGGCCAAATCCACGATCACCGAACCGGGTTTCATGGCGGCGACCATATCTTCCAGCCAGAGCTTGGGCGCGGGCTTGCCGGGAATCAGTGCCGTGGTAATCACGATATCCACGTCTGGAGCCTGTTCGCGGAAGCACGCGAGCTGCTTTTCGCGGAACTCAGGGCTCGAAGGGGCCGCGTAGCCACCGCTCTCGGAGCCGTCCTGGCTATCCTCGAAATCGAGGAACAGGAACTCGGCGCCCATGGATTCGATCTGCTCGGAAACCTCAGGGCGCACGTCAAAAGCGCGCACTACGGCGCCTAGGCTCGTCGCCGTGCCAATCGCCGCCAAGCCCGCCACCCCAGCACCGATCACCAGTACTTTCGCAGGCGGCACCTTGCCCGCCGCCGTCACCTGACCGGTGAAGAAGCGGCCAAAGTTATTGCCCGCCTCGATTACGGCCCGGTAACCCGCGATGTTGGCCATGGAGGAAAGCGCATCCATCTTCTGCGCCCGAGAAATACGCGGCACCATGTCCATCGCGATGACGGTGGCACCCTGGGCTTTGCAGGTTTCCAGCAACGCTTCGTTTTGGGCTGGCCAGAAGAAGGCGATCAGCGTTTGGCCTTTGCGTAGCCGCTTGGCCTCTTCATCAGAGGGCTCGCGAACTTTAATCACCACCTCTGCATCGCGCCACAGCGCATCGGCGCTCTCGATCACGGTGACGCCAGCATCGCGATAGGTGTCGTCATTGAACCCGGCGGCCAAGCCCGCCCCCGTTTCGATGAGGCACTCATGGCCCAGCTTTTGAAGATGCTTTGCGCTCTCGGGGGTCAGCGCGACCCGCGCTTCTCCCCGGGCACTCTCTTTTGGTGCGCCTATTTTCACACGCTTTCTCCCTTGGTTGTCCCGCCAACAGCGCCGCCCCCTCACCGCCAGCGTGTCATCGCTAGCGTCGTTGAGCGCTGTTCATTCACTGCGGCGCCAAACAACGCGCCAGCTAGCAGTTTAGGATCTAACGCCGAGCCTGCCAGTGACCATTCAACCTTTGCTTCAACTGCGTTGTTTATCTACAACACGTTGATCTGGAAAAGGGAGTGCTTTAACGGCGCACGGTGTTGGCAAAGGCGGTGAGTTCTTCGTACAGCCATACGTTGGCAGGCGCATTGGCGTAGAGGCTGTGCTGGATCAGCGTCATGGTCAATTCGGGAAGTTCGTCCGGTGGGGCCACCATGCGTACGGGCAGCATGGCAACGAAGCGCTCGGCCATTTGGCGAGGCAAGGTAATGATCGCGTCGGTCAGCGCCACGACCCGTGCGGCGGCGATGTAGTTGAGGTTTTTCGAGATCACCCGGCGGCTCAATCCGTGCTGGGCGAGACAGCTCTCGATACGGCTGGGCAGCAGACCGCTGATATCGGCGAGTTCTACGTGGAGCTGGCGGGCAAATGCCTCGAGTTCCAGCGCTTCCCCCACGTGCGGATTGTGCTGGGCCGCCAGACACACCAGCTCTTCGTGCATCCAGGGCGTTTGCACCACGCCGCTAGGGAGCGATGACTGGCGATCCAGCCCTACCACCATGTCTACTTGGCGCTGCTCTAACGCGTCGCTCAGGACGTCGGGAGTAATCAGCTCGATGGAAAAACTAATCCCGGGGGCATAGCTCAACAGTTGGCTCAGAAACGCCGGGTACATGACCTCTTCGAAGTAGTCGGTGGTCGCCAGGGTAAAGTGCCGAGTGCTGGTCGCGGGGGCAAAGGTGGCTGGCGGTGCCAACCCCGCCTGTAACGACGTCAATGCCTGTTGCACTACGGGGAGCAGCGCCATGGCGCGGGGCGTGGGCTGCAGGCCCTGCTCGGTGCGTACCAATAGCGGGTCGTCTAGCGCGTCACGCAGGCGTTTGAGCGAATGACTGAGCGCTGGCTGGCTCAAGTGAAGCTTTTCGGCAGCGCGAGTGACGTGTCGCTCACGCATGAGCATCTCGAAGACCAGCAGCAAATTCAGATCAAAGTGGCGGAGCGACCGCATAGCGCCTCACTATTCATACAATGAATGATTTCATTCTAAACATTCATTTCATTCATCGCGAAAAATTCCTTATCGTCGCGCTGCGTCGAGCCATCCGCTCGCTTTCCACTCAACGCCCGTTTGCCGGTCAACCATAGGAGCACACGCTAGGTGACCCCATCACAGATCATGCCCAGCCTGTTTGGTGACGTTATCTCCACGTTTATGGGCGTGCCCAAAGCCACCGATCCCAACGCCACCGATGCCGACGTCGTGGTCAGCGGCGTGCCGTTCGACTTGGCGTGCTCTGGCCGTTCTGGCACGCGGATGGGGCCGAACGCCATTCGCCAAAGCACCGCCAACCTGATTTGGGAAGGCAAGCGCTGGCCGTGGGATTTTGCTCTGGAAGATCGCCTACGGGTGTGTGATGCCGGCAACCTGGATTACGCCTATGGCGAGCCTGAAAGCCTGGTGGATAACCTGGAAACCCACGCCATGCGCTGGCTGAAAGCGGGTAAGAAGATGCTGACGCTGGGTGGTGACCACTACATCAGCCTGCCGCTGCTGCGCGCTCACGCCCGTGAGCACGGCCCGCTGGCACTGATTCATTTCGATGCCCATACCGATACCTATGAGCAAGGCACGCGCTTTGACCACGGCACCATTTTCCACCATGCCTTACAGGAAGGCTTGGTCGTGCCGGAGCACTCGCTGCAAATCGGTATTCGCACTAGCTATGACCGGAGCAACCATCCTTACGAAGTACTGGATGCCGATTGGGTGAACGACCACGGCCCGGCGGCGGTGCTGGAGCGGATTCGTGCGCGAGTGGGTCACCACCCCGCGTATGTCACGCTGGATATTGATGGCCTGGACCCCGCCTTCGCACCGGGCACCGGCACGCCGGTATGCGGCGGCATGTCCACCGACCTGATGCTGAAAGTGATGCGCGGCATGGTCGGTATGGAGCTGGTCGGCATGGACTTGGTGGAGGTGAATCCGGCCTACGACCACGGCGATATTACTTCGCTGGCGGCAGCCACGCTGGGATTGGAGTTTCTTTACACGCTCGCGGCCTCCAAAAAGGCGTAGGCGTTTCGCCGCTCACCTTGCGGAAGCGCTCAGCGTAGGGTCAGGTCAATGACCAGTAGCAGCGCCAGTGCCCCGACGGCCGGCCAAGGACTTTTCAGCACGACGCCAAACAGGGTGAGCGGAATCAAAACGGTCAGCGCTGCCAGCACATGCGGCAGCGCCGCCGCGCCGCTTGTCCACATACTGCCAATGACGAGCAACCCCAGTAGGCCTAAGCACAGCCCCAGCCAAACACCTCGTTGACGATATCTTGATGGCATTTTCTCGCCTCTCCTTACCCTATCCCCCTGCCCTATCAGGTACCGTGCGTGGCCGCTGGCCTGTCATGGTGGCCAGTCGCGTGTCGCTCATGCGTGTTGTCCGAACTGCAGCGCCGCGAGGTGACGATAGAGATCACTGCGCTCCATGAGCGAGGCGTGCGTGCCGGACGCCACCAGCCGCCCCTCTTGAATGACTAGTAAACGGTCTGCATGCACCACCGTTGCCAAACGGTGCGCAATCACGATGCTGGTTCGCCCCTGCATCAGCCGGTCTAACGCGCGCTGCACCAATCGCTCGCTCTCTGCATCCAGCGCGCTGGTGGCTTCATCCAACAGCAGCACCGCTGGGTTTTTCAGCAGCGCACGGGCAATGGCCAACCGCTGACGCTGACCGCCCGAGAGCTGCACCCCGCCCGGCCCCAGCGGCGTATCGAACCCTTGCGGCAGCGCCTCAATGAACGCGAGCGCGTTGGCGTCTTGGGCGGCCAGGCGAAGCTGCGCTTCAGTGGCTTCTGGGCAGCCGTAGCGCAGGTTCTCCGCCACGGTGCCACTGAACAGTACCGGCGACTGAGCGACCAAGCCCAGCGCACCGCGTAGCTCGGACAGCGCCAAGGTGCGAATATCCACGTCATCCAGCATGACGTGCCCCTGATCAGGATCGTAAAAACGCAGTAGCAGTGCCAGCAACGTGCTTTTACCCGCACCGGAGGGGCCCACCACCGCGACCCGCTCACCAGGTCGAATATGAAGATTGATCGCGTCCAGCGCGGGCGTAGAGCGTCCAGGATACGTGAAGCGCACCTGCGCAAGCGTCAGCGCTCCTCGAAGTGGCTGAGCCAGCGTGACCGGCTGCGCCGGTGACTGAATGGTAGGGGGCGTCTCGAGCAGCTCCAGCAGACGCTCGGCAGCGCCAGCGGCGCGCTGCACATCGCCCGCCACTTCGGCCAGCGTCGCAACCGCGCCAGCGGCTAGCACGGCGTAGAAGATGAACGCGGAGAGTTCACCGGGGCTCATACTGCCTTCCAGCACCGCAAGACCGCCCTGCCACAGCATCACCCCCACGGCACTGAATACCACCAGCATGGCCACACCGGTCAGCCATGCCCGCTGGCGGGTACGCGCCACGGCGCTGCCAAACGCCTGTTCGACCCGCTGGCCGTAGCGGTGGCGCTCACCGGCTTCCTGAGTGAACGCTTGCACGGTCGGCAAGCCGCTGAGCGCCTCTTCGGCGTAGCGGCCTACTTCCGCCACGTGGTTCTGGCTGGTGCGCGAGAGCCGTCGCACCCGCCGCCCATACCACACGATGGGCAGCAGCGTCGCGGGAATGCCCACCAGCACCAGCGTAGAGAGCCAGGGCTGGTTCAGCAACATGAGTACCACGGCGCCAACCAGCATGACGCCATTGCGCAACGCCAAGGAGATCGACGAACCAAACAGGCTCTGCAGCACACTGGTATCCGCCGTCAGGCGCGAGGCGATCTCTCCGGCGGCGCGTCCGTCGCTCGCGCTTTCAAAAAAGCTGGGCTCCAAGGAGAGCAGATGCTCGAACACCCGCTGGCGTAGATCCGCCGCTAATCGCTCCCCAATCCAAGTGACTTGGTAGTAACGCAGCGCCGAGGCGGCCGCCAATAGCGCCACGATGCCAAGCAGGACCCCCAACGTCGTGGCAAGCGCATGGGCATCGGCCGCGAGAAAGCCTTGATCAATGACGCGTCTCAGGCCATGGCCCAGCAACAGCACGCTGCCAGACGCGACCAATAGCGCGCCCCCCGCCAGCGCTACGCGCAGGCGATAGGGGCGAAGAAAATGCAGCAGCCGAAGAAGAACACGCGGACGAGAAGAGTGACTCATGGGGAGGACTCGGCAGCAGGGAACAGCCGTTGACCATAGCAGGCATCAGGCGTTTCTGCAGGGCCTACATGAAAACGTGACTGCCCGCGCCTAGACGGACTCACCGGTATCGTGAGGAGACGCCAGTAATCCCAAACGAATGGCTTCGTGCACTAGGCCCGCCGTGTGACGGACGCCCAGGCGACGCATGATGTCGGCACGATGTGTTTCGATGGTTTTAATGCTGACATTGAGCTGATCGGCAATCGCTTTGCTGCGAAACCCTTGGGCCACCAGCTGCAGCACCTCACACTGGCGCGCGGTAAGCGGGTTGTCATGGGGCGCCTTCACGCCCAGCCATGACGCCACACTAACGAAATGCTCAGGCTCCATGGCCGTCAGCATGAACTGCTCGCCCCGGGCAGCCTTTTGAATGGCGGCCTCTAACGCCGCCACGTCGGCGTTCTTATGCAGGAGGCCGCATATACCCGCTTCGAAAAGACGGTGTATGTAGCTATCGCTGGAGTAGCTGGAGAGAATGACGATGCGCAGCGTGGGACACAGCGATGTGAGCTGTGCCAGCAGTTCAACCCCTTTCAAGGACACAACGGCTGCGTCGATGAGCGCCACGTCCATGTCTTGGTTGGCGACTTCGCTTATCAATTGTTGCTCAGACCCGACCTCTGCCACCACGGTCATCTTGTCGAAGGTTTCAATCAAGGAACTGATCGCGGAACGCACAAGCCGATGCTCATCGGCCAGTAATATCCGAGTCGTATTATCTGAACGTTTCATGGAATATGCCAAAACCTTGACAAGGTAAAAACCTGCTGTAGAACCCCCTCGCAAGCACGGGTCCATTGTTATCTTGGTACCGGTCGAACGTCGGCACACCTCGTCACACAAACGTAAGGAAAACCCGCCACAAGCAACTAACTAAGCTTATTTGACCCGCACGTTAACTCACTGACCTGCAAAGCAGTATAAGCAAAAACCCTGATTATCGTTCCGATTCCAGGATGCCCAGGCGCAGCGCTTTTTCAAGCATGTCGTGGAGTGCATCAAGGGTTTGTGGAGCGTTTGCCGATGCGCTGGTTCTATGCGACAGCGTACCGACATCTGGGCGACCAAACAGCCGCTTCAAAATGGTAGGACACAAAAACATCTCCCCCTTAGCCGCAGCGTGAAGGGCGACTTCCAGCTCGTCAACACCCGCCTCCCGCAGCAAAAAACCGTGAGCCCCTGACTGAAAGACACGCTTGACCTCGTCAACGCTTGGGTTAACGGAAATGATCACCACCCGCGTATCCAAACCAACGTTACGCAGCCGCTTGATGACCTCGACGCTGGTTTGACTGGGAAACTGGGCATCGATCAGGGCCACATCGACCGGTAACGCCGCCGTAATGGCATCCAACAGATGCGGGCAAGGCACGCTGGCCACGACATCGACCTGTGGGAAACGCTCGAGGACACGGCACAGCCCTTCTCGTATAAAGCCGCTTTCATTGACGACGACGACCCTAATCGTTGCCCCAGCACTGCTGTGCGAACTCATTGCGCACTTCTCCCAAAACCTGACTATCTTGCGGCGCGCCCTGCCGGTTAGAACGCTCCCTGTACTTGCTAAAGTAAATATCTTGGCCCGCTTTTATTGTTCATGAGCGTAAGTTGGCTGGGTTAACCGTTATCGACATTGGGTCAGGTTATTCTCTACATAAAAACCCTGAGTCGACGTTAAAAACACGGCTGACTGATCAGCCCTTAAATACGCTTATAGTTTAAAGCATGAGCGAAGACACGCCGAGATTTAGACTTAAGTTAAGAGCAGTTTAGTGGAACATAAGACGGTGTAGGCTTTATTTCATCAGGGAACTATTCGCACGCCAGCCTACTTTCAACGCTCGCGCTCAGTCATCGTTGACCTCGACCCGGTTGCGCCCCGACTCTTTGGCTCGGTAAAGCCCCACATCGGCACGCTTTAGCGCGGCTTTGAGCGAGGTTTCCTCGACCGATACCGACGTTACTCCTAGCGAGGCGGTGAGCCATAGCGTTCGCTCGAGCGCTCCTTCATGCACGGAGAAGGGCGTGGTTTGCACGGTGTGCCGAATACGTTCCGCCACCTGTACGGCCTGAGAGAGCGGCGTCGTGGGCAGCAAGATGGCAAACTCCTCGCCCCCCACGCGGCACAGCAGATCCTCTTGACGCAGTAACCGGGAAACGATGCGGGTAAACGCCTGCAGTACGTCGTCACCGGCATCGTGCCCGTACTCATCGTTGATGTGCTTGAAATGGTCGAGATCAATCGTCACTAGCGCAATGGCATAGTCCTGGCGACGCGAACGGGCGATCTCAATGGCTGCCTGGGCCTGAAGATAGCGACGGTTGAACACCCCGGTGAGCGGGTCGGTCATGGCCTGTTCGCGCAGCTTCTCTTCCAGCTTTTTACGCTCGGTCAGATCGAACACGGTCGCCCGGGAGTGCACGAACCGCCCACCACGACGATAGGCAGAGGCTTGAATCATCACATGGCGCTGTTCACCGCTGCGGGTCAGCAGGCTGCACTCTGCACTACCGGACTGATGCTCCAGCACGTCTTGAAACGCTTTATCGAATGCCGGTCGTGTCTCGGGTGTGATGAGCTCACGATACGCCATGCGCTGTAGAACCTCATCGGCCGAGTAACCTAGCCAGGCCAGCTCGGTGCGATTCATCTTGACCACGCGCCCAGCATCATCCAACGAGTGGTAGCCGCAGGGGGCATTTTCGTACAAATCGCTCACTTCAATGGCGTGCCGCTGAGCCGCCCGGCGCAGCGTTCGCTGCCGCTGGCTGCTGATGGCCCACAGCATGCCAAACGCCACCGCCACCGCGTAGATCAACAGTAAGAACCACAGCACGGTCGTCTCTTCGTCGATCAGCGACGTCCAAGAGGGGGTGGGCAGCAGCACCCCCAGTTTCCAGGGGTAGTACGCATGCTCGCTATAGATATTGCCTGCCAAGCTACGATAGCGCTGGGTGCGAATATCTTCTGTCTGAAAATAGAGCAGTTGTCGATCCGCATTGACGAACCCTTCGCTGCGTTGTGCCATCGCCTGCCAGTAGTCGGGCGCCAATGTCGCCAGCGTTTCGCCAAAGTGGGCCGTTCCTTGGGGCAGTGCTGCTTTGTTCAATAGCCACTGTCCCTGGGCATTCACCAGCAGACTATGACCTTCGTGCCCCAACCGCATCGCCTGCTGCAGGCCGCTGGTGAGATACCGCCAGTTGAGACTGAGCAGAACCACTCCTTGACGGCGCCCAGCCGCATCAAACACCGGGGTCGAGACGTTCACGACGGGGATGATCTCGCCATCGAGCAGTTCGTAGTGAAGGTCTCGCCCGAGAGGGGTGAGATACAGATCTCTAGGCAGCAGTTGGCTGGCTTCTTGAAAGTAATCCATCTCCTGGTGACGGCGGCCGCTGACATGGGCGCCAGGCGCCACACTCTGTGGCGCGCGCAACACCTCATGGCCCTGATTGTCGATCAGCACCAGTTTGGTATAGCGCGGGTGGTGGCTGATGATGGTATCCAGAAAACGGGAGAGCTGGGTCAGATCGCCTGGCGGATAGCCCGGTTCGAGCAGTGACGGCGCATTGTGTGTGGCAAGGTAGTGCCGCAGCGCGGGCATTTCCGCAATGGCCAGCACGGAGTTCAGACTTTCATTGATGTCGCGCGTCAACGCTTCCTGGCCTGCCTTCAACACGGCTCGCGCCTCGGTATGAAGGCTCTCGACACGTGTCTCCATGTGCACATGGAGCACGGGCAACAGCATGGCCGTTACTAAAATAAGCGGAACGCTCACGGCCAACAGCAAGCGAGTAGTTAAGCGGCGCAGTGACACTGGCGTATTTCCTGTCTTGGAGCCTGTCGCAAACGCGGGCTCTCATTACTGTTATTAGGAGGTCATATCGCGCTGCCGATATCATTTAGCAGCGCACTGGCGCAATCGTTAGGGTTGTGAGGGCGGGTTGAGCACCGGCGGTAGCTGGGTCAATACATCAAACGGCACCGGCTTGGAGAAGTAGTACCCTTGCAGCAAGTTGCACTGGCGCTGCTGAAGGTCGCGCTGCTCCTCTTTGGTTTCGATGCCTTCGGCGACCACGGCCAGTTCCAAGTGGTGCGCCATGGTGATCACCCCCTGAACGATCGCGGCATTCTTAGCATTTTGGGCAATCCCACTGACGAACAGCCGGTCGAGCTTGACCTTGCTGATCGGCAAATCACGCAGGTAGCTCAAACTGGAGAAGCCCGTTCCAAAGTCATCCAACGCCACGCTGATGCCCAAATCGCGGACATCGTTCAACAGCGCCACCGCCTGTTCGGTATTCGACATCAGCGTCCCCTCGGTCACTTCCAGCTCCAGCAAGGCGGGCGGCAGACCGCTGTTAGCCAGGGCGGCTTTGATCTCATCCATAAAGCCGCTGCGGCGAAACTGCATGGGGGAGATATTCACCGCCACGGCCAGCGGCGTTTCTCGCGTGGCATTCAGCTGGGCAATATCGTGACAGGCACGCTCCAACACCCAACGGCCGATGGCGATGATCTGCCCGGTTTGCTCGGCGATGGGCATGAACAGCGCAGGCGAGACTAGCCCCTTGGTGGGATGGTGCCAGCGAATCAACGTCTCTACGCTGCGCACACAGCCGCTGTTCGCATCGACGATGGGCTGGTAGTACGCTTCGAACTGCTGCTGTTGTATCGCCTCCTGCAGCTCACGGCGAATGATGACGTGCTCGGCGATATTGTCGATAGAGTCACCGCAGTACCACTGCCAGGTATTGCGCCCCTGACGTTTGGCGTCTTCCATGGCAAGGCTGGCGTGGTGCAACAGGTCGTGGGGTTTCGTCACGCTACCTTTGTTCGACGCAATGCCGATACTGGCGCTGATGTGCAAGCAGTGCTGATAGAGCGTGAAAGGCTGCGCAATGACGGTCAATAGCCGCCCCGCGAGCGCAATGACGTCGTGCTCGTTTTGGAAAGGAGCCACTAGCACGACGAACTCATCGCTGGACAAGCGGGCCACGTGGGCACCGGCTGGCACGGTATCCAGCAAGCGCTGCGCGACCGTTTTCAGCAGCAGATCTCCCATCCCGTGCCCTAAGGCATCGTTCACCGGTTTGAAATCGTCGAGGTCGAGATGCAGGACCGCCATCGACTGCGCCTGCTGGAGGCACTGCTGAAAACCGTTCTCCAAGCGTGCCTGCAGCGCCCCAAGGTTCGGCAGCCCGGTCAACGGGTCGTGGGAGGCTTGATAGGCCAGCCGCGCTTCTTGATCGCGCTGCTGGGTAATGTCTTGCTGGATACCGATGAAGTGTGTGCACAGGCCGTGCTCGTCGAACACCGGGCTGACCGATAGCTGGTTCCAAAACAGGCTGCCATCCCGGCGGTAGTTACGTAGCAGCACCTGAACGTCCTGATGCTGCGCGATGCCGCGCCGCATCGTCTCGATGGCCTCTCTATTGGTATCCTCGCCTTGTAAAAACTGGCAATTGCGCCCCAGCGCCTCGTCAGCGGTATAGCCGGTAATCTCGGTAAACGCGCTATTTACGTACACCAGCGGCAAGTGCGGCTGCGTCGCATCGGCCATCACCACCCCGTTAGGGCTTGCCTCGATCCCACGCTTGAGCAGGCGCAGCTCGCTCTCATCTTTTTTGCGCTGGGTAATGTCGCGAAAGATCGCGTACACCCCTATCAACTGGTCGTCCGCGATGATGGGAACGTGGCTAATGTCGAGCTGCACGGGCTCTTGGCAACCCACGCAAAGCGCTTGGTAATACTGATGCTCGCCGTTTAGCGTAGCTTCAAAGGCCGCTTGCGCAACCGCGAAGGACTCTGGATGCAGCAGCCGACGATACGCCATCCCCGCCAACTCGTCCGCCGCTTTCCCGGTGATGCGGGATGCCGCCAAATTGCTGTGTACGATGCGGCCATCACGGTCCAGCTCGCAAATCCCATCTGGGTGATAGGTAAACAGCGAGTGATAGCGCGCCTTCGCGTACAACGACACCGCCTGCGTGCGAAAGGTGAGAGATTCTTCCTTGGTACTGGCCAAGAACGGTATTTTCACAAACGTATCCACGGTGCTAAATCACAAAAGGCATTCACAACAGACAGCAATGAACGGCGAGCCATACGCCACGCCTCTACGACGGCCGTGCCGTCGTAGAGGTCATGTCGGCGTCTGGGGTGTTAGAACGTTTCCCAATCATCCGTGGCCGCAGCCCGGCGAGCAGCGGGTACCGATGACGGTGCAGACGTTGACGCAACCGCAGGAGCCATCGCTTGCTGGCGCGGCTGAGTCGCGGTCGTGCTGAGCTTGAAGGTGGCGATCAACGCCGCTAGCCGATCGGCTTCCTCCTGTAACGATGCCGCCGATGTGCTGGTCTCTTCCACCAGCGATACGTTCTGCTGGGTGGCAGAGTCCATCTGGGTAATGGCGGTACTAACCTGATTAATGCCGCTTTCTTGTTCATTCACCGCCAGCGCGATCTCTTTCATAAGGTCATTGACCTGCTTCACGGCGGCCACGGTGCTCTCGATTCCCTCGCCGCTCTGCGCAGATTGCTGTGCGCCCTCTTTGATACGCGTGGCGATATCATCGATGATGCCGCGAATTTGCCCAGACGACTCCGAGGTCTTGGTGGCCAGCTTGCGCACCTCGCCTGCCACGACCGCGAACCCACGGCCATGCTCGCCCGCGCGGGCCGCCTCTACTGAAGCATTCAGCGCCAGAATATTGGTTTGAAAGGCAATGCCTTCGATGACTTGAATGATGTCCTGCACGTGCTTGGAGTGTTGCTCCATTTCGCTCATGAGGGCCGTGGTTTGCAGCACCTCTTCACGGGCGTGACTTGCCCGCTGTGAGGCCGTCATGGTGAGCTCGCTGGCCGAGCTAGCCGTCTGGTTGTTATGGGTAACGGTGGAGGACATCTGCTCCATGCTGGAAGCGGTTTCCTGGAGAGCGCTGGCCTGCTCTTCGGTACGCGAGGCCAAATCTTCGCTACCGCTGGCAATTTCGCGGGCGCTGTTCGCCACCATTTGGCTGGTGTGTGTCAGCGTCACCATCATATCGGTGAGCTTGGTCTGCATGGCGCTCATGGCGCGATACAGCTGACCTACTTCGTTATTACCTTCGTCATGAATCGTGCTGGTCAGGTCACCCTGAGAAATATGCTCACAGATCGTCACGGCGCGACGTAGCGGTGAAACGATCAAACGACGCAAGCCCACCTGCAGCCCCACGAACAGCAGCAGAGACAGCACTAACACCGCGACGACGGTCCAGATGATGCGTTGACTCGCGGTGGAAGCCTCACTCTGCATCTCTTCGGCTAACTGCTCTGCAAAACGGGCAAACGCACGGGTGGCTTCGGTCATGGCACCCGCGCCCGCCTCCAAGCGACGCTCTTCTTCTGCCAGTTGCGCAACGTTGCCAGCAGCCACGGCATTTTTAAGCGAGGTAGTCACCAGCTCATTGAAACGTTCCACGACGTCCGTAAAGTAAGGATAGCGACGCTGCGCTTCGGTAATCTCGTAGGCCGTCAGCTCGGCAAACCGCTGCTCGGCCCGCTCCAGGCTCTCGCGGGTTTGTTCGAGCGCCGTGGCGGCCTCAGGGTTTCCCTCAGTGCTGTAATCCACGAAGCGCGACAGCCGTAGTCGCATCTCCATGAGGTTGACTTCCATACGATTGGCCGAATTGACTTGATCAGCACTCAATTCAGCCATTTGATTAATGTCACTCAAACTATTACGCGAGGCGTTAATCGCAAGCGCGCTAATGACTATTACCATAATAATCAATAGTGTCATGGCAGCCGTTAAACTGTGCTGGATACGTATGTTTCTCATCACCCTGATCCCTTTCATAGGTTTATGGCAATAGACAAGCGCGCCTGCGCTTTGAAGAGACGTGTTTTTTAAGCAGAGGCATTCATTGGCTTAACGCCAATGGACGCTCAGAGAATATTCTTTTTGATTGAGAACACGGAGAAGGACGAAAGGCATACTTTGGTCCTATTTTTATACGTTATAAGTATTATTATTTTACTTAGACCCCAAGAGGTCAATTGTGGTTACTATGTATATTCTTCGACAAGAGAAACGATAAAAATCATCTAATAATCAAAATACTTATATTAAAAAGCAATATAAACCCCTCTTGATATTATCGCTATTACCTTGAAAATCAATACGTTAGCGGAATTTTAGAATATTTATACCCTCGCTCTCGTTTAGCGCTAAGCTTATACCGACTAGGCCACACCTCCTTCATCCTCTTCTACCACCAACGTCGATCAGGGTTTTTACTGATAAAGGTGTCTGATTGGCGACGCATAACAACACTCACACGAGAGACCGATGACCATGACCACCCCGACGCCTTCTACTGCGCCGCCCGCTGCGAACCGCCTACCCTGCCGAGGCTGCCTAGCAAACTGCCACCACTACCCTACCTGTGAAGGTAAGCCTTGGCGGTCATCGTCGGTACCGCAAACGCAAAAAACCCCGCTATAAGCGGGGTTTTTAAAGCTGACCGGCTAAGCCGGCTGCTAACATTCAATCTATGTGATTAATCCATCACTTGAATGTTCGATGCCTGAAGGCCTTTTTGCCCTTGCGTGACATCAAAAGCCACCTTTTGACCATCTTGCAGGGATTTGAAGCCATCAGCCTTAATTTCAGAGAAGTGAGCAAACAGATCGTCGCCGCCCGCTTCAGGAGAGATAAAGCCGAAGCCTTTTGCGTCGTTAAACCACTTGACGGTACCAGTTGCCATGATCGAAATCCTCGATGTAGCGAAATAAATGCCGGGAAATACCCGAGTGACATTGGGTACAACAAGAAACTTTCACCAGGCTCAAACGCTCAATGCTTCGATACAGCTGACAACGTGCAACTTGCTAACCAACGAAGGGCAGTCTGCGCTTCTCAACGCAGCACGTCAACCGCCCCCCACGCGATGCCTGGCCACTGTTGCTTTGAAAGCAACAAACACGACGTTTTTAGCACTCGCTCCCGCCTGCCAAGTCGCTTAGCGTGATAGAGATAGACGCCTATAACATCACAGAAGGCACTGTCTGCTCTTAGTACTGCCAAGCACTAAGCATTAGACACCAAACGGCGCAGCAGTAAAGGCAGTAACAGTACCAGCAGCGTGATGCGCAGGAGATGGTGAGTGGTTACAAAGGCAGGCTCGATACCGAGAGTTAATGCAACCAAGCTGAGTTCGGGGGCACCGCCCGGCATATAAGCGAGCAGTGCCGCCGCCGCAGAGTAACCAGTCAGCCAATGCCCGACCCAGGCAGCGAAAATTGCCAGCATCAGTAACACCAGAGCCTGAATGAACGCCATAAGCATCGCAACGCCTACCTCGCTAACCGGGGCACCCGCAAAACGCACCCCGACCGATATACCGATGACAGCCTGTGCAAACGCAATGACCAAAGGGGGAACAGCAGCATGCGTGATGCCTGAGAAGTGTAGTGCGGCGGAGACGAGCGCCGGACCAAACAGCAGGGGACTCGGTAGATGAAGACGTTTGCCCAACCACACACCGATGACGCCCGCCAGCAACAGCCACACGATGTCAGAAAAAGCCGGCATCCAAAGCCACTGCGAAGCGGCAACCGAGGCGTTACTTATGTCGATATGACCGATAAACTGTAAAACAGGTGGAATAGCCACTAGCAGGACCAAAATACGCACGGCGTGGGTTATGCCAATGACTCTCAAATCTGCGCCCGACGAGAGTGCCATCCCGGTCACGGCAGACACGCCACCAGGCACACCTGCATAAAGCGCCGTTTCCCAGGAGTGCCCCGCTATCCTCCGCGAGAACCATACTGAGAAGATCATCATGACGGCCGTCGCTGCCAGCATGATCACCAGACTGATGCCCCACGCGGCCACCTCTCCGGTCATGTCAGCAGTGAACGCAGAACCGAGCATGACCCCTATGACGACCAGCACCCCCTGGCGACCTTTGCCTGGCGACTGCAACGGCACACCCGCTAACGCGGCTACCGTAGTAGCGACCATGGCACCCAACAGCCAGGGAAGCGGTAATTGACACCAATAAGCCAGCCCACCGCCGGCCAATCCAAGGGTTAGTGTGGGTAGAAAACGTCTACATCGTTCCAAGTATCGTGGTTGCATCGTTTGTCATCTTATTTGTTTACAACGACAAGCGCCCTGGCGCCGTGACACGGCCCAGGGCGAGAAGGGTGATATTGTCGAACAAGCAATGTCGTTAGTGGGTACTAGGTTGACGGGTTGCCAGCAGCTTGGGTATCCACCAGGGAAGTACCAAAAGCAGTACCGCCGCCACCCACAACCCCAATGAGATTCCCGACTGCCAGAGGATGCCTACATCCCCCCCACTGATGGAGAGTGCGCGACGCAGGTTCTGCTCCATCAAGCCACCCAATACATAACCAAGGATGACGGGTGCTAAAGAGAAGCCCAGTTTGCGCAATAAATAGCCAAATACGCCAATGACCAGCATCAAGTAAATAGCAAACAGATCGGAGTGAAGTTGATAAACGCCCACGAATGCCAGGATCGCAATGGCGGGCACCAGCACCCAACGAGGAATAGTCAGGACGCGAGCAAAGACACCAGCCAGCGGCAAGTTGAGCATCAACAAAACGATATTGCCAATGTACAGGGAAGCGATAAGACCACCGGCAACCTCAGGGCGCTCGGTGAACATCATTGGGCCAGGCGTGATGTTATAGAGCATTAAGGCACCCAGCAGTACTGCCGTCGTACCCGAGCCTGGAATACCTAAGGTGAGCATGGGTACAAAAGAGCCCACCGCCGCTGCATTGTTGGCCGACTCCGGCGCAGCTAACCCGCGCATATCTCCCGTGCCAAAGGTATTGTCCTTATCGGAGAGTCGCTTTTCAGTCGTGTAAGAGACGGCCCCAGCAACAGAAGCACCTGTCCCCGGCAGCACTCCGATGATAAAACCGATCAGTCCCGAACGGACGATGGCCCCCTTACAGAACAACACCTCCTTGAGGCGCACGAAGACACGCCCGAGAACCGGTAGTTCCCCGTCGTTATCTTGACGCTGGGCATGCTCCAGCATCAACAGAATTTCACTAATGGCAAATAAACCGATGATCATTACGACGAAATCAATCCCGTCGTAAAGTTCGGGCATGCCGAAGGTGTAACGCAATACACCGCTGCCCGAGTCAATGCCGACAGTACCAATCAAAATCCCGAGGACGGCGCCAATCGCCGTTTTGATGGGGTCTTTACCCATCATCACCGACATGGACGAAAACGCGAACACCATGAGGGCAAAAAACTCTGCCGGGCCGAACAGCACTGCCACCTTGGCAAGCAGCGGCGCAAATAGCGTCAAACCTAGAATCGCAATGGTCGCACCAATGAAGGAGCTCACGGCTGATAGCCCAAGCGCAGGGCCTGCAAGACCTCGCTGCGCCAATGGGTAGCCATCCAAGGTCGTCATGACCGCTCCGGCGTCGCCCGGGACATTGAGCAAAATGCTCGACATGCGGCCACCATATTCGGCGCCGGTGTAGACCGCGGCCAACAAAATGAGCGACGACTCAGCGGGCAACCCTAGCGTATAGGCAAGCGGCATGAGAATCGCAATGCCGTTGATGGGGCCAATGCCTGGCAACGCGCCAAACAGCGTGCCTAGCAGCGCACCCAGCAACGCCAAGCCTAGATTGAGCGGGGTTAGCGCAACACCAAACCCGTCGATAAGGAAATCGAACATCGTAGCAACCCTTTAAAGAAAGGAGGCGAACCAGTAGCCAGAGGGCAAGCTGATCCCGAGGGCAGTGGTAAACAGAAAATAACCGACTACCGACATGAGGGCGCCGGTCATCAGTGCTTTCACCCAGGAGGCACCAAATAGCCTTGCCAGCGCGGTGACTGTCAGTAGCGATGAGACGATGAATCCCAGTTGTGTGAATAGCACGGCATAGGCCAACAGCAACGCCAGGACCAGCAGTAGCCGAAGGGCCAGCGCCTTATGAGGCCATTCACCATTCGGGCCCGGTCTAAAGACCATGACCAATGAAAGCAGCGCCAACACGATGGCGAGTACTATCGGGAAGGCCTTGGGGCCCACGGGTTCGTAGCTAAAAGTGGTTTTTAGCTGCATGGCCTGGACGGCGATGAACGCCGCCAGACCGATGAGCGCAATACCCAGCATTCGGTCGGCGGCGATTTTCATTGGGTCAGACCTACCTCTTCGGCTAAACCTTTAAACTCGGCAACTTGCTCTTGTACGTACCGATCGAAGTCGTCACCGAACCGCGCCATGGGGAACAAGCCTCGCGCTTCACGTAGCTCGGCGAAGACGGGGTCTTCCGCCAATTGCTGCATGCGTTCGACCCACGCCTGGTACGCTTCATCACTGACTTCCGGCCCCATGTAGTATCCCCGCCAGATCGGCCACTCCACGTCGTAGCCCTGTTCGGCCGCGGTCGGAATTTCTGCGTAAGGGCCATCCATGCGCTCTTCGGAAAGCGCTGCCAAAACGCGGATGGTCCCGCCTTCGAGCTGTGATCTCAGTTCGGACAGGTCGCCGGTGAATACCTGTATGTGGTTGCCTAACAGGGCCGCCAATGCTTCACCACCGCCTTCGAAGGCCACGTAACGGAGGTCTCTGGGTGACATGTCACCCGATTTCGCAATCAGGGCCGCCTTCATCCAGTCCTGGCTGCCGACAGTGCCACCGGCACCGAAAGCGATTTCGTTCGGATTCTCTTTCAGGTCCGTCATTAGCTCGCCCAGGCTCTGCCAAGGCGCATCGGCACTGACGACAATCGCGCCATAATCCACCCCCAAAGCCCCTAGCCAGCGAACCTCATCAGCGTCGTACTCGCCAAACTTGCCCAGCGCAAGGTTCACCGCAGCACCGGTGCTGGCCGCCACGATAAGGCCGGGGTCATCCGTACGCACGCCGTTGACATGGTTATAAGCCACTGCGCCGATACCGCCTGGCATGTAGCTCACCATCATGGGCCGACTGACTAATGCCGTCTCTTGAAGGCCGTTAGCCGCTAGGCGACACGTCAAGTCGTAGCCACCGCCAGGTTTAGCGGGTGCGATGCACTCGGTGGAGTCAGGAATGGCTTGCGCTTGTACTTGCCCTACCCACAAGGCACTACTCATCAAAGCGAGGCCAGAGGCGTAACGTAAGGTTGAGTTGAGCTTCATGACGAACTCCTGTTGTTTTATTGTATTCGGGAGCAGGAAAGCCTGAACCCGGTCATACTGGAACGACCCTCGCCATGTTAGGCAGACAACCTTTCATCAACCTGTCATTTACCTGATCACCTTTTGAGACTTTAGTCATATGCGTCTAATCATCGTCGAAGACGACCCGATGATCGCCCGCTCGCTGGATAATGCGCTAACGCCGCTGGGTAATAGCGTCGACGTTTTTTCCAAGCTCAAGGACGCACGCACGGCGCTACGCAATGACCATTTCGATTTGCTATTGCTCGACCTCGGCATGCCTGATGGCAACGGTCTTGAGCTGTTGGGTGAGTTGCGTGAACGGGGTGATAGAACGCCCATCCTGATCCTGACGGCACGAGACAGCATTGAAGATCGTGTCAAAGGGTTGGATTTAGGCGCAGATGACTATCTTGCCAAGCCGTTTTCGGTAGCGGAGCTTGAGGCCCGCGTACGCGCATTGCTACGCCGCAGCCAACAGCGTAGCGATAATCGGCTAATATTAGGCCCTTTGTGCCTTGATCCAATGGCGGGAACGGCGACGCTCAATGGGGTGATGCTTGAATTACCCCGACGCGAACGACGCTTACTAGAAGGTCTTTTGCTGCACGCTGGCAGTATCGCCCCACGCGAAATGCTAGAAAGCCGGGTATTCAGTTTTGGTGATGTCGGCTCTAATGCACTTGAGGTATACGTTAGCCGGTTACGCAAGCGTCTTCAGGGCAGCAGTTTACATATCCGCACGTTTCGTGGTCTGGGTTATCGGCTTGAGGAAACGTTAACGTGACCCAAGTGGCTGGCACGTTAAAGGCACATTTGGCTGTCTGGCTATTGGTGATGGTGACCGGGCTGGGTACGTTACTGCTGATGGAAGCTTATCGCTCTTCACAGCGCGCCGCCGAACGCGCTTACGATAGCCAGCTTGCCGCGGCCGCGCTAACAGTAGCCGACGCGGTTCAATGGGAAGGCCGCGTTCCTATCGTCCGGATTCCCCTCGCCGCGCTGCAGATACTCGCCACCTCCCATCAAGAGCGGGTCTTTTACACCGTGCTCGACCACGACGGTCGACGTATTTCAGATAACCTCGACATCGTCATTCCCAAGGCCGATCAGGCCGCGGCGGCAACCGCCCCGATCTGGCGGAATACGACGCAGGCTGGCACGCGGTGGCGGCTGCATGGGCGTGAGTACGACTCGGCTGGTTGGGACATTCAAGACCCGGTACAGATATGGGTCGGTCATACGACTGAAGGGCGACGCGTCTTGACCCACGAACTCTTCGAGCGCGCGATCCTTCGATTCGTCGCGATGGTACTGCTGGCCGCTATCTTAATGCTGCTGGCGATGCGGGTGGCATTAAAACCGATGCGGCAGTTGCGTCATCGCTTGAGGATGCGCCAAGCCGACGATATGCGCCCCCTCAATATTAAAGTGCCAGAAGAGTTGCGCGAGATGGTCGAAGCACTGGATACCCTGTTTAGCCGACAGCGCAAAAGCCGCGAAAACTTACTACGCTTTACAGCCGACGCTAGTCATCAGCTCAAAACGCCGCTGGCGGGTCTGCAAAGTACCAGCGAACTGGCGTTGCAAAGTCATGATCCCGACGTATGGTATCGCGCACTTTCTGACGTGCATGACGGCGCAAAGCGTACAAGCCGATTAGCCGGTCAATTGCTTAGCCTTGCGCGGCTTCGCCACATGGAAGAGGCAGACGAGTTCCAACCGATCAACCTCTGCGCACTACTCCGCGACAGTGTGCTCGAGTGGGCCCAGCGCGAAATGGCCGTTCGGCATGATTTGGGGCTCGCCGAGCTGCCCCGTGAGCCGATGATCGTGCAGGGGCAAGCCTGGGCACTGCGCGAGCTGTTGGGTAATCTCATCGATAATGCGCTGCGCTATACGCCACCGGGTAGCGAAATAACGCTAGGCCTTTACGCCAACGGCGATTGGCTCGTGCTGTACATCGACGATAATGGCCCTGGAGTCGCGCAGGAGGTGCGGCACCGATTACTGCAGCCTTTCGAACGCGGCGGGCGTCAAGATACTCACGGCTCAGGGCTGGGCCTTGCCATTGTGGATAACATTGTTCAACGTCACGCAGCCACGCTCAAGATCAAAGAGCGCCTCCCCCACGGACTACGCATCGAAGTGCACTTTCAAAAGGCAGAGGAGCAAGTGTAATGCAGCGCGTATGGGTACTGGCCCTACTGGCGTGGGGTTCGCTTGCGTCCATACCCAGTCAGGCCGCCACGCCACTCGTGGTCGAAGCCGCCTTGGACCGCCAGATAGTCGCACCGCTGCTGGCCGCTTTCGAGCAGGCCCACCCGAGCATCGAGTTGAGCTACCGTGACCGGAGCACTTTGGAAGTGGATCGCTTAGTCGTGGCGGCCGACCCGCCGCCCGATGTGGTGATCAGCTCCGCCATGCCTTGGCAGATGAACCGCATCAATCAAGGCTACGCCCAACGATTGGACTCCGAGCTGGCCAACGAATGGCCCGAATGGGCGAAATGGCGTAATGAGGTGTTTGGGTTTACCTTCGAGCCGATCGTCATGGCCTACCGGCTCGATTTAGCGCGCCATATGCTGCCGCCACAAACCCATGCGGATTTACAGCGTCTACTGGATACCCAAAGCGATACGTTGCAAGGCAGGGTCACCACCTATTCGCCGTCAGAAAGCGGGATCGGCTACACGCTCTTTCAGCAAGATGCCCGCTATACCGACCGATTTTGGGATCTGGTCACCGCACTAGGCGCGAACGATACGAACCTCGAACCCAATACCCGAAAGATGCTTGAGGGGTTATCGGAAGAACGCTACTGGCTGGGCTATAACCTGCTGGGTTCCTATGCCATGGTGTGGGCCCAAGAACATCCCGAGGTGGTCGTCCAGGTTCCCCAGGATTACGCCCTGGTCGTGATGCGAACCGGCTTCATCCACCGTGATGCGCCCCATCCTCGAGCGGCGCAAGCCTTCATGAACTTTCTGCTCAGTCGAGATGGTCAACGTGTACTCGCAGCGCAAACCCCACTGTTCAGCGTCCGCTCCGACATCATAGGCCCCTATACGGCACAGCGACTCCGTGACCAAGTCGGCGACCGCCTCTACCCCATACCGCTTAATGCTTCGGTGCTTGCCTTCGTCGATCCTCAACGTCGCCGTGCTTTCATGGCACGCTGGGAACGTGAGTTTGAGCGTTCCCATGAGGGATCCCATTAAACATTATCGCTGAAACGTAGCTAGCTTGAAGTCGTGCCTTTTACGCGATCGGGGAAGATGAAATATATTTCATTATTGAAGTTACTGAATGCCTATTACTAAGACGAACGCTCAAAAATCAAAAAAGCCCACGATCAACATCGCGGGCTTTTTAAGAAATTTTGGCGCGCCCGGCAGGAATTGAACCTGCGACCTTCGGCTTCGGAGGCCGGTTTAAGCCGCACAAGCATCGCCCTTCCCCACCGTCAAAAAACCAATAAACAATATTTAAAACAACAAGTTAATTAACATTCCAATGCATTTCAAATCTTCTCTATCACACCCATTAACGCCATTCTGTGCCCTTCATTGTCCAAACGTTGGCACACACCGTGACTTTTCTGTGTCCTGTTTTCTACCAAATTTGACCTCTGGTCACCGCGCACTACGGACTCCTTTTATTGATTCGGCTACGCGTAGAACGCCAGCAGTACCTATGCAAAAAAACACAGCTCCATACGCGCCACCTGCCCTTATCGCCACCGTGCTAAACTGTCCTGTGTTTCATCGGTTCAGCATTGGAGGCCAGCATGCCAGCTGCTCATCGTCGTAAGCTGCCTATAGGCATTCAAACTTTTTCGGATATCCGAGAAGGCGGCTATTACTACGTCGACAAAACGCCGTTCATTGAAAAGCTGGCGAACCAAAACAAATACTATTTTCTCTCCCGCCCGCGTCGCTTTGGCAAAAGCCTGCTGCTAGATACCCTGGGCTGCCTATTTGAAGGCCGCGAAGCGCTATTTTACGGGTTATATATTCACGACAAGTGGGACTGGCAGCAGCGATACCCGGTGGTGCGTTTAAGCTTTGGCAATGGAGTGGCGGCTGACAGAGAGGACCTAGATGCGAACATTCGATATCAGTTGCAGCAGCAGCGTGCACGTCTGCAGATTACGTCGACGCCTCCTAAGCGTATTGCGGACGACTTTGCTAGCTTGATTGAGCAAGCGCATCGTGTTCACGGTCAACGCGTAGTAGTGCTGATCGACGAGTACGATAAACCCATCCTTGATAATATTCTCGATAGCGATAGGGCGCGCGAACTGCGCGAAGGTCTGAAAAACCTCTATAGCGTGCTGAAAGATGCCGACCCCCACCTGCACTTTGTACTGCTGACCGGCGTTTCCAAGTTCAGCAAAGTCAGCCTGTTTTCAGGGCTGAACAATCTGCGCGACATCACACTCTCATCTGACTATGCCGCTATCTGTGGCTATACCGACCACGATGTGGACACGGTGTTTGCGCCTGAACTGCCTGGGCTTGACCGTGACGAGATTCGCCGCTGGTACAACGGCTATCGCTGGGGCGGGCAAGACGTGCCCAGCGTTTACAACCCGTTTGATGTATTGCTCTTGTTAGAAGAGCGGAAATTCACCCCTTACTGGTTTGAAAGCGCTACCCCTACGTTTTTAGTCGAACTGCTAAAAAAACGCGGTGTGTTCACTCCTGCCTTGAGCCAACTGCAAACAGAAGCCGAATTGTTAGGCCGCTTTGATGTCGACCATATCGCCACCGAAGCGCTCTTGTTCCAAACGGGCTACCTGACCGCGCATGCTGTCGAGGAGCCGATGACCGGTTATTGGCTCTACACCTTGGGCTACCCCAACCTTGAGGTGGAAGCCAGCCTTAACCAAGCGCTTTTACCTGTGCTGGGTGTGCAAGCCCCCCCTCGGGAGCGGCTTACGCTGTTCCGTAACTTGCAAGCGCACGATCTCCAAGGCCTGGAAACCCACCTCAAAGCGCTTTATGCCGGCTTGCCACACGACTGGTACCGCAACAACCCCATTGCCCAATACGAAGGCCATTACGCCAGCGTGTTTTACAGCCACTTCGCCGCGCTGGGTGTGAATGTGACGGTGGAAGACGCCAGCCACCACGGCAAAGTGGATATGAGCATAGACTTTAACGGGCATGTTTACCTGTTTGAGTTCAAGGTGGTTGAACAACTGCCTAAAGGCAAAGCGATTGAGCAGATCAAAACCAAGGGCTATGCCGACAAGTACCGTGCTAGCGGCAAGCCTATTCACTTAGTAGGCGTAGAGTTTTCCAGCGCTCAACGGCAAATCGTAGCGTTTGACGTGGAGACGCTGTAGTACGCTGCTGCTCATCATCGTCCACTACTTAACCCGTCTTATTCATGAGGCCGGCCTGAAAACGAAGATAGCGGATGGTATTCTCTTGAAAATTCAGTGTGTTCCGCCAAGAACCTGAACCAAGAGAGCCATCCGCTATGGGTGAAAGCCTGTCCACCTGGACGCCCTCGTGCAACGGCGCTGTGCGTGTCGAGCTAAGCGGCCAGCGCACCACCAGCGACAGCGGCGCGCTGCTGCTGCGTGAAGCCCTCGACAACAGCGGCGTGATCGAGGCGCTCGAGGACAACCTGGTCGACCAGCGCAACCCGCTGCGCATCCTCATTCGCTGGCCAGTCAGCTGCGTACCCTGGTGCTGCAGCGACGCGCGCGGGACGACGCCCCTGGCCCAAGACCGGCCGTCGCAAGCCACGCTGTCGCGGCTGCTGACCTGCCTGGGCCGCAACGACAACATCGATGTCGTGCACGAAGGCCTGCTGCGGCTGGTGCTCTGGCGCCTGACCTCGCTGAAGAACGGTGAACGTCCCAAGCAGCTGACGCTGGACATCGACGGCCTGCCGATCGAAGTCCACGGCCATCAGGGCGGCTCGGCGTTTCATGGCCTGTACGGGGCACGCATTGACTCGCCGCTGGTCGCCTCACTGGCCGAAATCGGTGACATGGTGGGTGGGGTGCTGCGCGAGGGCAACGCTGGTCCGGCCGAGAACGCTGATACCTGGATCCCGCATCTGGTGCGGCGACTCAATGAGAGCACCGGCGCCCAGGTTCGTGTGCGCATCGACGCCGGTTTTACCGATAACGCGACGCTGGAGGCCCTGGAGGATCGGGAGATCGAATACCTGGGCCGGTTGCGCAGCCACACCGGTCTACAGAAGCTGGCAGCGCCGCTCCTGAAGCGGCCACCCGGCCGGCCACCCGAGCAGCCTCGGGAGTGGTGCCACGATCTGGAGTACCAAGCCGGCTCCTGGCCGGCACCGCGTCGCGTGGTGTTGGTGGTGCAAGAGCACCCCGATGATCTGCTGCTGCATGCCTTCTTCCTGGTCATCAACCTCGGCAAGTTCGACTGGCCGCCGGAGAAGGTCCTGGCGCTCTACCGCAAGCGCGGCAGCGCCGAAGCGCACATGGGCGAGGTGAAGTCGGCACTCGACGTGCATCTCTCGTCGACAGATCGCGGCGCCTCCACCGTCCAGGACGTGATGGCGCGCAACGAGGTGAGTCTGCTGCTCAGCCTCTACGCCTACCAGGTCTTGCATGGCCTGCGCTGCCTCCTGGAGCGGCAAACCCGACAAGGCTGGAGCCTGAGCCGGATGCGCGAGCAGGTGCTGAAGGCGGCCGCCACGCTGAAGGCTGCACGCTCGGCGAATCACCGTTCATCTCGGAGCCGCTACCGACAAGTGGTGGCCGACGCTGCTGAAGGGGTTGCCAAAGCTGACCGCGTTGAGTTGACGCTCCAACGAGACCACCACAGCATCAGAAAGCGAGCGACCGCGGCGGCGGTCGGCGATCACGACTGCTTGGACGGCCGCAATCGATTCCAAAGAGCTATCAAAAAGCGAAAAAAGGACCGCGCTCCGGTATTACTCAATAGCTACTCGCGCTGAAGAGTCCGGTCCTGGTAAGCGATGTCAACAGCCACCACCTTCAAACCGTGCAATCGGCCCCCTCGTGAATGAGGCGGGCCTACCCCTTTTTCCCAATACCGCTTTTGGTGAATTGATTCAGTTAACTATTGGTTCACTAGAACCTAACGGCTACTGACCAAGAGGGCTATTCAAAAAAATATTGTCGAAGGGAAAAATAATTGGCTCTTCGTCGTTGGGTGTGGAATTCCCCCCCCTGAGCTGGGCCAGGATATGACCTCCACGACGACAGGAGGTACGACATGGACGGCACCCAGATTCTGACCCTAAGCCTGGGCCTGGAAGCGCCCTGGATTCTCAAGGACCAGCACCTGGATACCTCCGTATCGCCCCACCGTCTGGACCTCTACGTCGAGGCCGAGCGTGGTAGCCTCTACCCCTGCCCTGAGTGCGGCCAGGCCTGTCCGGCTCATGACTTCTCTGACAAGACGTGGCGGCACCTGAATTTCTTCCAGCATCACTGCTACCTGCACGCCCGCGTGCCGCGTACCAAGTGCCCGGAGCATGGCGTCAAGCGTATCGAGGTCCCTTGGGCGAGGCCGGGCAGCGACTTCACCCTGCTGTTCGAGCAGGCGGCCATGCCACTGGTCAAGGAGATGCCGGTGTTGGCCGTCTCCCGACAGCTGGAGATCTCCGACAAGCGGCTGTGGCGCATCGTGCATCACTACGTCGGTCGGATGCTGGGGCAGCTGGATCTGAGCAACGTGGCCACCGTCGGCGTGGACGAAACCGCGTCCCGGCGCGGTCAACGCTATGTGACGGTGTTCCTTGATATGCAACGCAAGCAGGAGCCGGTGATCTTCGCCGTTCCCGGCCACGGCAAGGAGGCCATCGAGGCCTTCAGCGCCTTCCTGGCGGCCCATGGCGGCGACCCGGACAACGTGATCGAGGTCGTGTGCGACATGTCACAAGCCTTCCTCAGTGGTGTGGCCGAGCACCTTCCCAGGGCTGAGATCACGGTCGACTGGTTTCATATCGTGCAGACCTTCACCAAGCGGTTGGACGAGGTGCGCAAGAAAGAGCACCGGGAGCAGGGACACCCCAAGTCACTGCGCTGGGCCCTGCTGAAGAGCCTGGACAACGAGAACCTCACGCCCAAGCAGCTAGCGGCGCTCCAGGAGCTGGTAGCTGACCAGAGCGCCACGTCCGATGCCTGGGTGATCAAGGAGAAGCTGCGCTGGATCCAGAAGGCGCCGACGCCGCGAGCGGCCCGGTGGCGCATCACGAATTATCTCAAGGTCATGAAGGCGGCGGTCTCGGAGAAGCCGCTGCTGAAGCCGATGGGAAAGGCCCTGGCGACCCTGGAGCGGCATGCCGAGCAGGTGGTGAGGCGCTGGATCTCGGGACTGACGAACGCACGACTGGAAGGCATGAACGGCCTGTTCCAGGCGGCTAGATCACGCGCCCGAGGCTACCGGAACGAGGCCAACTTCATCGCCATGATCTACCTGATTGGCAGCCCGATGGGCCGCCTGTTCGATTAGGCCAAATCCACATGAAACGACGAAGAACCTTTTTAAAGGGCCATTAGCATTCCGAGTCTTACGATTGAAAAAAGGAGTGATTTCTAGCGCATAGGGTCGTCATAGCACTACATCTATCCAAAGAAATAAAGGGGAATATCTTGGAAGCTTAGGTTTTGCTGAAAGTTAAAGCGCTAAATGTCGTTTAAGCGTACTGGAACTCGGCTTAAGTGATTATTATCGTTGGCAATTTTTTGAAGAAGACAAAGCAGTATCTGTTGTTCTTCGGCGTTCAGTGGCGCCAGAATATCACTTTGCACCTCTTCAACAGCAGGCTCTACAGCTTCTCGTAGCGCCTCTCCTTCCTTGGTTAGCTTTACTACCATGGAACGACGATCTTCAGGGTTGCGGTGCCGAGTAATGAGGCCACGCTCCTCCAGCTTCCGAACCACGACCGCGACAGTGTTGCGATCCAGCGCTGTATAGCCACCTAGGGTAACTTGGTCGCTGGTACCCATCTCTTCAAGTGCAGAAAGGATAATATATTGCAGTTGAGTAAGGTTGAATGCCTCGCACTTGCGCAGAAAAATAGCCACGCTAATTTGGTGGCAGCGCCTTAACAGATTACCGGGCAGGTCAAAAGCTTCAGAGAGCGGTGTTCGAGTCATATAGTGTCTTATAAAGGGCAAAATAAGCTGTGACCATAGCAGAAGTTTCTGTAATAGGCACTGAATGAGATCACTGGCTAACCCACTAGTCGCCAGTGACTCACATCGATGAAAAGTAAGCGGGAGGTAAGTGGCTAGGCTTAACGGAAAACGCTAATGAGCCACGGGTTAAAGATGACCGCCAAGATAACGAGGCAGGCTGCTAGGATGAACGGAAAGATCCACTTCGTAATGCGGGGCAAGCTAACGTTGCTGATAGCGGAGGCGACGTAGAGACCGGCCCCCACCGGCGGGGTCAGCAGCCCCAGGCTCAGGGTCATGCAGGTGACGATGCCGAAGTGGATCGGGTCGATGCCGTAGCTCTGCTGGGCCACCGGCAGCAGGATGGGCACCAGGATGATCAGCGCGGCGATGCCGTCGAGCACCATGCCCACCAGGATCAGCATGACGAAGACCAGCAGCATGAAGACCACCGGGCTCTCGGTAGTGCCCTGCATCAGCCCGGCCACCTGCTGCGGGATCTGGTTGTAGACCAGCACCCAGCCGAAGGCCTTTGCGGCGGCGATCAGGAACAGCACGATGGCGGTGTTACGCGCCGTCCTGGCCAGCACGCCGGGAAACTGGCCCCAGCGCAGCTCGCGGAAGAACAGGCCACCGAGGACCAGCGCCATCAGCGTCGCCACGGCGGCGGACTCGGTCGGGGTCACCACCCCGAAGGCGATGCCGCCGACGATCACCAGCGGAATGCTCAGGGTGAGCAGGGCGCCGCGCGTCGCGCCCCACAACGGGATGCGTGACTTCTCGGCGCCGCCGCTCTTGTGGGCGCGCCTGGCCACCAGGGCGATCAGGCCGCTGATCAGCAGGAACAGCACCAGGCCGGGGATGATGCCGCCCATGAACATGGCGCCGATCGAGACCTGGGCGATGACGCCGTAGATGATGAACACCATCGACGGCGGGATGATCGGGCCGAGCAGGCCGGCCCCTGCGGTGAGGGCGGCGGCGAAGCCCTTGTCGTAGCCGTCGCGCTCCATCTCCGGGGTCATCACCCGGCTCATGATAGCGATCTGCGCGGTGGCGGAGCCCATGATCGAGGCGAGCATCAGGTTCGAGGTCAGCGAGACGTAGGCGATGCTGTGCGGTACCCAGGCGAACCAGGCGCGCGCGGCGGTGATGATGCGCCGGGTGATGCCCCCCTCGTTCATGATCTCGCCGAGCAGGATGAAGAGCGGGATCGCCAGCAGGTCGAAGACCTCCAGCGAGCCGAAGATCACCTGGGGCAAGTTCTCCAGCAAGCGGAAGTTGCCCGAGGCGATGATGAAGGTGAAGGTGGCGCCCAGCAGCACGAAGGCGATGGGCATGCCGAGCAGCATGAACAGCAGGAAGGCGGCGAGCGTCATGGGTCACTCCTCGTCGCTGGGCAGGCTGAAGACCGTGCGGGAACGATCGGGCAGGCGCGCGATAAGGTGGAAGAGGGAGGTGGCGCAGAAGATCGGCACGATCAGGTAGAAGTGCCACTTGGGCCAGTCGAGGGTGATGGCGATGTCGTAGTTCACCGACGGCGAGCGCAGCCAGCCGATGGCGTACCACAGCATCACTGCCAGCATCGCTATGCAGAGCAGCTCGGTCAGCCAGTAGCAGGCGCGCTGAGTAGGGGCCGGTAGCAGGCCCACCAGCATGGTCAGGCGAACGTGCTGGTCATGGTGGATGGCGATGGAGACGGCCAGGAAGGCCATCCAGATCAGGATGTAGACCGCCAGCTCATTGGCGAAGTAGAGCGGGCTGTTGAGTACGTAGCGGGCGAAGACGTTGGCGATCAGCAGGGCGCCGAAGGCCACGATCAGCAGGCTGCACAGTGCTTGCTCGAGCGTGCTCAGTCGACGGCTCGCCCGGCTCAGCCAGGTCAGGGATCGAGACGGCATGGGGACTCCTTCGGTGCACGCCGGGGCGCCGTGGCGCCCCGGTGGCATTATTCGGTCGTGAGGCGATCGGCGGCCTGCTGCTGGAAGGCCTGGATCAGGGGGTGATCGCCGAAGCGCTCGGCAAAGGCCTGGTTGGCCTCGGCGAAGACACCCTCGGCCTCCTCGAGGGTGTAGACGTCGATGCTCTCCTCGAGGGTAGTGAGGTTGCGTTGCTCGGCCTCGATCTGCGCCTCGATACCCCAGACCAGGGCCTCCTGCATGGCGCTGTCGATGATCTCGCGCTCCTCATCGGAGAGGGAGGCCCGCGTCGCCTGGCTCATCACCGAGACGGCGGGGAAGGCCATATGGCTGGTCAGGGTCAGGTGCTCGGCGACTTCGTAGAAGCCGGAGCCGACCAAGGCATCAAGGTCGATGTCGACGCCGTCTAGCATGCCGTTCTGCAGGCCCTGGTAGACGTCCGGCAGGCTGATGGGGGTGGGTCGGGCATCCATGGCGCGCCACCAGGTGTTCATCGCGGTGAAGGGGATAATGCGCATGTTCTTGCCGGCGACGTCCTCGATGGTCGTGACGTGCTGGTCGCGCATCAGGATGTGGCGCATGCCGGCGAAGGTGTAGCCGAAGGCGTGCAGGCCCTTGCTTTCCAGGTTGTCCAGCATGAGCTGGGCGGCCTCGGTTTCGGTGGCCTGGGCGGCCTGCTCGACACTGTCGAACAGGAAGGGAGTGAACCAGCCGACCATGGAGGGCTCGCGCTGGCTGGTCAGGGCCGCCGTCATGATGCCCATGTCGAGCAGGCCGGACTCCATCTGCGAGAACATGGCGGATTCGTCGCCGAGCTGGCCGGCTGGAAACAGTGCGACGGTCAGCTCCCCATCGCTCTGCCCTGCAACGTTCTTGGCGAACTTCTCCGCGGTCTGGGTCCAGATATGTTGGGGTGGTGTGATCATGCCGAGCCTGAGCTCCTTCGCCAGGGCAGGAGCGCTGGCGGCGAGCAGGGAGGCGGAGATCAGTGTCAGGGCCAGGGGGTAGCGGATGGCGTGGCGTGCGGTGGTTGTCATTGTCGGCTCGCTTGTCGTTGGTCGGGGCGGTGGATAGGGAAGTGGTCATTCTTTGATCTGCGTCAGTATTGTGATCATCACAGTGATGATCAATCATCCGAAGGTCGATAGCACGACGGTCTGGCCGGACCTTGCGGGCAAGTTCTTAGCGGAAAGTCGTATTGTTCGTCACGATTACAATCACAATACTGATAATCACTATTGTGTCGAATTGCTGCAGCAGACACATCCGCCCCCCGACGACCCCAACAACGACCCGCGACAAGCGGGATGGAGCGAACAGATGCAGTACTTCCTCAATGGTTATCGCAGTGGCGACCCGCGTATCCAGCCCGTGGCCGAAGGTCGCAGCGAGGTGCAGGGCCCGCTGCCGGAGGAGGTGGACGTGCTGATCGTCGGCACCGGTCCCGCCGGCCTGCTGCTGGCGGCCCAGCTGTCGACCTTTCCGGATATTGTCACCCGTGTGGTGGAGAAGGCCGACGGGCCGCTGGAAGTGGGGCGCGCCGACGGCATCGCCTGCCGCACCGTGGAGATGTTCGAGGCCTTCGGCCTGGCCGAGAAGCTGACCACCGAGGCCTACTGGATCAACGAGACCCACTTCTGGGGGCCGGCCCCCGAGGACAAGTCGCGCATCGCCCGCCTCGGCCGGGTCCAGGACGTGCGCGACGGCCTCTCCGAGTTCCCCCACGTGATCGTCAACCAGGCACGTCTGCTCGATTTCCTGCTCGAGTACATGCACAACTCCCCCAGCCGACTGGGGGTCGACTACGGCCACGAGACCCTCGCGGTGAAGGTTCCCGAGGCGCCCGACGAGCGGGTCACGGTGCGGCTCAGGACCGCAGAGGGCGAGAAGACAGTACGCGCGAAGTACGTGGTCGGCTGCGACGGCGCTCACAGCGTGGTGCGCGAGTCGATCGGCCGCGTGCCTCAGGGCCACGGCGAGGACAAGGCGTGGGGCGTGATGGACGTGCTGGCGGTGACCGACTTCCCGGACATCCGCTTCAAGTGCACCATCCAGTCCGCCGAGGCGGGCAACATCCTGCTGATCCCCCGCGAGGGTGGCTACATGGTCCGGCTCTACGTCGACATGGGCAACATCGCCCTGGATGCCTGGCTGACCAAGGAAGAGGTGCTGGCCAAGGCCCAGGCAGTGCTGGCGCCCTACACCTTCGAGGTGAAAGAGACCGCCTGGTTCTCCGTCTACCGCGTTGGCCACCGGGTCACCGACAAGTTCGACGACGTCGACGACGACCAAGTGGAGAACCGCACGCCGCGGGTCTTCATCGCTGGTGATGCCTGCCACACCCACACCGCCAAGGCCGGGCAGGGCATGAACGTGTCGATGCAGGACACCTTCAACCTGGGCTGGAAGCTGATCTCGGTGCTCGAGGGGCGCAGCCCGGCGAGCCTGCTGCACACCTACAACGCCGAGCGCCACGTCATCGCCGAGAACCTGATCGAGATGGATACCCGCTGGTCGCGGGCGATTGGCGCCGCCCAGGGCTCCGACGATCCCGAGGCCGCGATGAAGGGGCTGGCCGAGGTGCAGCGCCAGTTCGTCACCAACAGCGAGTTCACCGCCGGCTTCGCCACCCACTACACCCCGGCCCTGCTCACCGGCGACGATCGCCACCTGCACCTGGCCACCGGCTTCCCACCCGGGCGCCGCTTCCACTCCGCCGAGGTGGTTCGCCTCGGCGATGCGAAGCAGGTCCACCTGGGCCACGTGCATCGCGCCGACGGCCGCTGGCGGCTCTACGCCTTCGCCGACATGGTCGACCCGCGCAGCCCCGGCTCACGCTTCAACGCCCTGATGGACTACCTGGCCAGCGACGCCTCGCCGATCCGCCGCTTCACCCCGCAAGGGGCCGACCCGGATGCCATCTTCGACGTCCACGGCATCATCCAGCAATCCCACCTCGAGGTGGACTGGGCCGACATGCACGCGCTGCTCAAGCCCCACAAGGGCCCCCTCGGCTTGCAGGACTACCAGAAGGCCCATGCGCCGGTGCCGGGCACCGACCGGGACATCTTCGACCTGCGCGGCATCGACCGCGGCGCCGGCGCGCTGGTGGTGGTGCGCCCGGACCAGTACGTCTCGCTTGTGCTACCGCTTGACGGCTTCGATGAACTCGACCACTTCTTTTCAAGATTTATGGTAGAGCTCGACTAAAATAGAGCTTTTCATTTATTAACCCGGCGGAAATTTAGGTCTGTTATGCGGCATAAGCGATATGCCCAGCATCAAAGTATTTTTTCACTCGTTCAGGACGGCGTTGAAGCGTCAGCATGCATGATCGCGTGCGTTTCTTCAGATCGTCGACAGAGCGAGCAGCAGGCCCACTATGCACCATGGCTTTCAGTGAGGTACTCATCCGGGTTCAACTCCGGGGAGTAGGCTGGCAGGAAGAATACTTCCAGATAGCGTTTGACTGTCTTGCGCTCCAGCCAGCGTTTCACGACCTTGGCGTGGTGTACCCTCAAGTTATCCAGGATCAGAAAGACCTTACCGGGCGTCGATTCGATCAGCGCGCGCAGAAATTTCTTCAGGACCTTGGCGGTCATGGTCGACTCATAGAGCATGAATCGTACAGTGCCCTGGTTGGTGATCACCGAGATCATGTTGAGCGATACACGCTTGGCCGGCAAAGGTTGCACCGGTGTTTGTCCCTTTGGTGCATAGCTCCGACCGTGCTGGGTATTGTTTTTGATACCCGTCTCGTCACCCCAGAAAATCTGGGCGTTCTCTGCTTTGGCACGGGCCTGAATCTGCGAGTATTCCTCCTTCAGCCAAGCGTCAACGCGGGTCGGGTTCTGCTCCCACGCTTTCTTCAATGGCTTCTGAGGCGTGAAGCCCCAGCGCTTGAGGTAATCGCCCATCGTGCGGACCGAGATATCAATGCCCCAGAACTGCTTGATCAACTGAGTAATCGCGCGCCGCGTCCACAGCGCAAAGCCAAGCTTGTGCTGGTCGGGCATCTGGTCACGAATCGCCTCGATGACACGTTGTTCCTGCTGTTCGGTCAACCGTCGAGGCTTGTTTTTGGGGCCGCGTTTCTGGACAGCGATAGCCTCGGCACCACCCGCTTGATAGCGCTTATACCAGCGCCCGACGGTGTCAGGGTGAACGTCAAGAAGCTGACCGATCTGGCGGAAGGTTTTGCCCTTCTCGCGGAGTCGAATCGCCTTCTGCCTGAGAAGTTCTTGTTGCTCCGTGCTGAGCTTGCGTGCGTCTGTATTCATGCAGGTATTATATCAGACGTAAATTGACACCGGATTAATAAAACTGGAGAATCATCTTACTCTAGTTCCTTGCCACAACACTACCTTTGATTTGAGGATACCACACTGGATTGCAAGCCATAGCGGCCAAGGATATCGTCGCTAACCGGTCTTGGAGCGTAGTTCCTCCCTCCGCTGTCAGGCGACATGGTAAACAGCTCCCCAGACGACACGGAGAATTGACCACCTCCGTGATCTCACCAGGAGTGTGCCCCCATGCAGCAACCCGAATACAAGGTTCTTCACACTCAGGTACGAGTGAAAGCGATGCAGAACCCTGGGGATGTCGCGGCCATGCTGCGCCTGAAGACCTGGAACAGACTACGAGCCCTGGGGCAATCCACAGCCACTTCAGGCTAGAGGCGCTGGGGATCCGGTTCAGGAAGGTTATGAAGCCTTTCCAAAACAGGAAACCAGGGGGGAGCTTCCATGCCACGCGGCGGCCTTAAGCTGGCGTTTTGGCGAATATCAGCTTATCTAGATTTAACGTCATTTCTCTTTCCTGTCTGACCGATGGGCATATCACCCCTTTCACAACGACCTGCGGAAAGCAAGAATATATTTCTATTATAGTCAATTGCATTACCCTAAATACATCAACCTCTTGGGCGCGAAACGCGCCCCAGCACCATGTGGGTGATCCGATTGGGATGCTGCACTGAAGAAGCCTTATGCAGCGCTTGTCGATGCATTATCGCCCTTCTGGAACCGATTCACTGCCTCTCGACTAAAGTCGCAGCCTCATGCCTTGCATTCTTGCTGCAAAAATACTTAGATATAAAAGAATATTTGTACCACCACAACAACAAAGGGATCCCCCATGGCGACCACAGACAATGCAATACCCATGACCGAGCTTGAGGTCACCACGCTGGATGCCATCGCCGAAGGCATCTACCGTCTGGAATTCGCTCACCCGGAGGGCGACGAGCTGCCCGAGTTCACGCCGGGCGCCCACCTCCATGTCGAGGTGCCGAATGGCCAGGTACGACGCTACTCTCTGTGCAACGATCCCGAAGAGCGGGACCGCTACGTGATCGCGGTCAAGCGTGAGGAGGCGGGCACCGGGGGCTCGAAGAGCCTGGTGGATGACACCCGCGTGGGGGATCGCCTGCAGGTGTCGGCACCCGTCAACGACTTCGAACTGAAAGGCAATCCGGCACGCTACGTGTTCATCGCCGGCGGCATCGGCATCACCCCGATCCTTTCGATGATCCACCACCTACGCACCACCGGCGGTAAGCCGTTCAAGCTCTACTATCTGACCCGCGAGCCGGAACAGACCGCCTTCCTCGAGGAGCTCAGCGGTCCCGAATACCGCGGCAAGGTGGTGATCCACCATGACCACGGAAATCCGGACGACTCCTTCGACCTCTGGCCGGTGCTGGAACATCCCAAAGGCGCCCACATCTACTGCTGCGGCCCGCGAGGCCTCATGGAGGCGGTGCGTGACATGACCGGCCACTGGACGCCCTCCAGCGTGAACTTCGAGGACTTCGGCGCCCAGAAACACGCCTCGGCAGAAAACGACACGCCGTTCACCGTGCGCCTGCACAAGACCGGCGAAGCGATTCCGGTGCCCGCGGGGGTCTCGATCCTCGAGGCATTGCGGGTCAACGGCCACCATGTACCCTACTCCTGCGAAAGCGGCACCTGCGGCTCCTGTCGTTCGACGCTGATCGAGGGCGAAGCGGACCATCGCGATCTCGTGCTGTCCGAGGCCGAGCGTGTCGATCACATCATGGTCTGCGTCTCGCGTGCCTGTTCGAAGGAACTGGTGATCGACCTGCCGGAGTGAGCCGGCTCTGCTCCCGGAGGACGCACCATGTCAGAATCCCCCTTGAGACTCGGCATCGCGGGGCTGGGACGCGGCTTCATGCTGTTGCTACCCACCCTCGCGGCCCATCCCGGCATACGTTTAGTGGCGGCAGCCGACCCGCGCGAAGAAGCGCGCCAGCAATTCACCGCCGATTTCTCCGCTAACGCCTATGCCGAGGTGGCCGAGCTATGTGCCGATCCCGAGGTGGAGGCGGTGTATATCGCCACACCCCACCAGTATCACCGTGAGCACGTCGAACTGGCCGCCCGACACGGCAAGCATGTGCTGGTCGAAAAGCCCATGGCACTTTCCCTCGCGGACTGCCAGGCGATGATCAATGCCATGTCCTATGCCGGACGCTGGCTGATCGTTGGCCACAGCCATAGCTTCGATGCGCCCTATCTGCACACCCGGAAACTGATCGACAGCCAGGCGTTCGGCGCGGTGCGCATGATCAGTGCCCTGAACTTCACCGACTTCCTCTATCGCCCGCGTCGCCCCGAGGAGCTGGACACGGCGCAAGGCGGCGGCGTGGTGTTCAGCCAGGCCGCCCACCAGGTAGATATCGTGCGCCTGCTCGGCGGTGGTCGCGTCGCGAGCGTGCGCGCCGCCACCGGTCGTTGGGACGCGACCCGCCCCACCGAAGGGGCCTATAGTGCCTTACTGAACTTCGACGATGGCGCCTTCGCCAACATGACCTATAGCGGATACGCCCATTTCGATAGCGACGAACTCTGTGGTTGGACGGGAGAGCTGGGACAGCCCCGCGATCCGCAATGCTACGGCCAGGCCCGCGCCGCCCTGGCGGGGCTTCGCGGTGTCGAAGAGGAAGCTCAGCTCAAGAACGCCCGCACCTACGGTGCCGGCCTGTCGCTGGCCACCAGCAGCCTGGCAGGTATCACCCATAATCACTTCGGCTTCGTGGTGGTCTCCTGTGACGGTGCCGACCTGCGTCCCACGCCTCAGGGCGTGGAGGTCTATGCCAACGATCGACATTATCTTGAACCCCTCTCCGCGCCGACGATACCGCGACGAGAGGTCCTCGACGAACTGATCGCCGCCGTCCGTCACGACCGCCCACCTATTCACTCCGGTGCCTGGGGCATGGCTACCATGGAGGTGTGCCTAGCCATGCTCGACTCCGCCACCACGGAGAAGGATGTTGCGCTGTCCCATCAGGTAGGCCTGCCCTCGAGCGGTCGGTTATAATTTGGAGCCTCGTTCAGGGCAAATGAGAGAATATCTCCATGACACGCAGCAGCACTCAGGAAACTCACACGATCCTGCGTCATTGGCGGGAAGATGTGCCGGACGACCGCCTGGCCCACCTGGTGCGGGACGCCGGGCGCGTCCTGACCAAGAGCCTCCAGACACGACTGGCCGAGCACTCGGTCAGCTTCGGCCACTGGTCGTTCCTGCGCATCCTGTGGGTCAGCGAAGGACTGACGCAGCGAGAACTCAGCGAACAGGCCGGGCTGATGGAGCCGACCACCTTCACCGCCCTGAAAGCCATGGAGGCCAACGGCCTGATCGAACGGCGGCATTTGAACGGCAACCGCAAGAACATCCACATCTACTTGACGCAGAAGGGACGCGACTTGAAGGAGATCCTGGTGCCCCTGGCGGAAGAGGTCAACGACATCGCAGTACAAGGTGTGGATGACGACGACCTACGGGCAACCCGGCGCACCTTGCTCACGATCATCCGCAACCTGGCCGACGCCAACGAATGACCGGGCGGGCTGGTTGCCTGATAACGACCCCAAGACAGGACAGAACAGGCGATGACTCCCTACGACTCGACACCAACGGCACAAGACAAGCAGGCACTCCTTGACGACCTGGTAGATGCCAACCATATCCTTTTCGATGAGGGCGTGCTCGACGCCTTCGGACATATCAGCATCCGCGACCCGGACGATCCAGAACGCTTTCTTCTGGCCCGCAACATGGCGCCGGGCCTGGTTACCCGCGACGACATACTGACCTTCGAGCTCGATGGTACGCCCGTCGATGCCGATGGGCGGAAGGTGTACCTCGAGCGCTTCATTCATGGCGAGATCTATCGGCTCCGTCCCGATGTAATGGCAGTGGTACACAGCCACTCCCCTTCGGTGGTGCCCTTCAGTGCCGTCAAGTCGACCCCGTTGCGCCCGATGTGCCACATGAGCGGCTTCCTGGGAGACGGAGCACCAATCTTCGAGATCCGCGATGTGGCCGGTACGGCCACAGACCTGCTGATCCGTGATCGCGCCCTCGGTGCCTCCCTGGCCGACTCCCTGGGGGAGAACAACGTCGTGCTCATGCGCGGTCACGGTGCCACCGTGACCGCGGCCACGCTCAAGCAAGCAGTCTATCGGGCCATCTATGTCGAAGTGAATGCGCGTCTGCAGGCCGATGCCCTGCGCCTCGGCCCCGTCGAATACCTCACCGCCGGCGAGGCTAGGTCAGCGATGGAGACCACCGAAGGCCAGGTGGAGAGGCCCTGGCAGTTATGGAAACAGCGTGCACGTCAGGCGCGCGCCACAAGCACAAGCTGAGATGGCGACCGGTGCCCGTGGCACCGGTCGTTTCTTTGGTGCGCCAGGCATGGCGCATAGCGCCGTGACGGCGCTGTTCCCGAGGGTGGTGCTTCGGGATGACTTGGGGGTGAAAGTCCCCTGCACACCCGGCAAGGGGAAGTGCTAGCCGAACGGCAAGGGTGTCCACCGCGAGGTGGAATCTGAAGGAAGTCGAAGGCAAAACGCTGGCCTGACGAACAGGAAGCGGATACGAGGCGGCATGGCGGGGTGAGATGGCCACTATCATCAAAGCCCGATACTTGCACGGAACGCCATGACGTAAATCCGACAGGCATAAGCGGGAAGGTCACGCGTCTTACCCTGGGAGGTCTGGGATAGCTGCCCGAAGGGGCTACCGGCGTCGAGAGGCGACGGGATGGCTGCCCAGAAGTCAGCAGAGGCCATAGTAAGTGCCGGCTCACCACGGCACCAAGGGCCGAACATGAAGGACCGCAAGTAGGCGATGATGTCTCGCGATAGACTCGACAAGGCTGATACCGATCCGAACAGGACGGCCTACCCAGAGGGGCAGGGGAAGAACCCCGAGTCCCGGCCGGTGGGAGCCGAGAGCTGTCCGGCGTCATCATCGTGGACGAACGCGGAGTCGAGCTGGCTCATGGAGCAGGTGGTTGCCACCGGCAACATGCAGCGAGCGTACCAGCGGGTGATGCGCAACAAGGGGGCGCCGGGTGCCGATGGCATGACGGTGGTTCAACTGGCGGATAATCTGAAGCGTCATTGGCCAGTGCTGCGCGAGCGGCTGCTGGCAGGCGAATACCACCCCGGCCCGATCCGGGCCGTCGAGATCCCCAAACCCCAGGGTGGAATGCGGCAACTCGGTATTCCCACGGTAGTGGATCGGTTGATCCAGCAGGCCCTGTTGCAGGTGCTGATGCCGATATTCGACCCGGAGTTCTCTGAGTCGAGTTACGGCTATCGCCCGAAACGCAACGCCCAGCAGGCCGTGTCGGCGATGAAGAGCCACGTCGAGGCAGGTCACCGTTGGGTGGCTGACCTCGACATGACGGCCTTCTTCGACCGGGTGAACCACGATCTGTTGATCGCTCGTGTGGCACGTCGTGTGCGTGACCGTCGGGTTCTGCGCCTGATACGCCGCTTCCTGGAAGCGGGAGTGGTCGAGCATGTCCGGGTCGTGAAGAGGCAGCAGGGGACACCACAAGGTGGGCCCCTGAGCCCCCTGTTGGCCAATATCCTGCTGGACGATGTGGACCGGGAACTGGAACGACGAGGGCACCGCTTCTGCCGCTACGCGGATGATCTGCAGGTGTATGTGGGCAGCCGCCGAGCGGGGCAGCGGGTCATGGACAGCCTGAGTGATTATCTCGAGAACTCACTCAGGCTGGAGATCAATCGCCGCAAGAGCGCGGTGGATCGCCCGTGGCGTCGAAGCTTTCTGGGCTATCAGTTGACGTTTCATCGTCAACCTCGTCTGACGTTGGCGCCGACCAGTCTGCGCCGACTGATACAACGTGTTCAGGCGGTCTTCCGGCGCGGACGAGGAGGCAGCTTTCAGCGAGTCCTCAAGGAACTGGCCCCGGTACTTCGAGGCTGGGCCAGCTACTACCGACGGGTGGATGTGAAGAGGCCTCTGGAAACGCTGGATGGTTGGATACGTCGCCGCCTACGTTGCCTGTTGTGGCGGCAATGGAAACGGGTGTATCCGAGGGTACGGCGGCTGATGAAGCTAGGGCTCCCGAAGGAACGGGCGTGGCGCTCGGCCACCAACGGCAGGGGCCATGGTGGAACGCGGGAGCGTCCCATTTGAATCATGCTCTCCCCGTGAGCTGGTTCATGGATCAGGGGCTGGTCTCGATACTCGGTACGATACAACGACTCAGATAGCCTTCATGAACCGCCGTGGTACGGAACCGTATGCCCGGTGGTGTGGGAGGACGGCGGGGGTAACCCCGCCTCCTACCCGATTGCGCCAGACTAACGCTGTTGCCGAGGGTGGTGTCTCGGAGTTACTGTGTGGTGAGAGTTGGGCCTTCAGGCCAGCCAGCTCTACCAGTGGCGGACCAAGGCCCAGCAGCAGCAAGATGTCTCAACCCGAGAGCAGGCCCTGGCTGGAGCTGCTTGACCTCGCGACGCAGGCGTCGCAGTTCTTTCTGTTCGGTGCTGGTCGGCCCATCGTGACGATGTCCCGCATCACGGTCGGCCTGCTTCACCCAGTTATGGATGGTCTGAGCGGTGGGTTCGAACTCCTTGGCTAGCTCTTCCGGGGTTCGGCCGACTCGGACCAGTTCGACGATCTGCTGCCGGAATTCAGCAGGATAAGGGGCTCGGAACTTGGGCATAGTGGACTCCCCCTTCTCAAAGGGTCGGGTGTCCACCAAACCGGGTCAACTTCACGCGCTATCACACGGACTTGAAACTGTACCGATGAAAGAGCACTGATAAAAATAGAATAATCTGAATTGATGAACTGGAGGTACGCAGGCGACTGCATGGCCGCCGCCCTACAAAATGACCCTGTTGAGCGCTTCTTTCGCCCCCTGAAGGAGAAGTGGAATTTGCTTTATGGCTTCGAGTATCTGGTAAATCTTGGGTCGTTATTAACTTCTTGATATGATCCTATAATGCATGTTAAGTGCCTATTCAAAATTAATCGCGCGATCAGTTCCGTAACCACCGAGTAAGCGGTGTACCTCTTCACATAGACGTTCAAACGAGAGATAGGCACTCAAAGACAGTCAGGTGTACTTCATCTGCCGCCACAGAATCTCTATCAGATTCAGCTCTGGTGAGTAGGCAGACAGATAGATCAGGTGCGCACGTTGCGACATCCACTCCACCCTCTTGCGTCTAAAGGCCTTGGAGCGATGCATGCTGGCATTGTCGAGCACCACAACGGCGAAGAATCCCAACACGTTTAGCCTTCGGCTGCGGGAGTAGGCAGTGACTTCCCAAGGCTTGCCGATAGGGCTCCACGCATACGGCACCGACGACGAAAACCTGATTCATCAAAGTAATAGAGCTCGTGCTCGCCTTGGTTCTCTCGCTCGTGAAGCGCGTTCATCAGGCCTTGCGTTTTGCGAAAGTCCGTTTCGTCACGCTGGGTCTTGAGTGAATGAGACCATCCAAACCGGACACTTCCCATTGCTTGAACCATCGTGATACGGCATCGCGGCGAACCTGAAGTATCTCACTGATTTAGTTAATCGTATGGCCTTGGTCACTCAGTAGAATGGCATGCGCCCGACGACGGAGAGCGCGCTTCTCGCCATGGTGATAGGCGGAGGTCAGCGTCTGTTGTTCAGGTTCAGTGAGAGGGGCAACGAAGCGTTTTTCCATGGCTCTGTCCGTGCCAGAAATCCTGGCATGGATATTACACGAAAACTTTAGATTGGGCACTTATCTGTCTGCCTACTCACCAGGGCTGAATCTGATAGAGATTCTGTGGCGGCAGATGAAGTACACCTGGCTGCCTTTGAGTGCCTATCTCTCGTTTGAACGTCTATGTGAAGAGGTACACCGCTTACTCGGTGGTTACGGAACTGATCACGCGATTAATTTTGAATAGGCACTTATATACCGAATGGTACAGACGGAGTGTAAGAGGACGAGGGAAAGCCCTCCTTCCTACTCGATTTCACGCTCCTCGAGCTGGTCGCGCCGACGCTGACGCCGGCCGCCCTCTTACCTCCCCCATGCTTCAACCGTCTCCCAGGGTCGGCCTGGCACTATTGCCTCAGCGAAAGGCGCATCGAGAGATCGATCGCCGCCACGTCCTTGGTCAAGGTCCCCAATGAAATGAAATCGACCCCGGTGGCAGCGATATCGCTCAGGGTGGCTTCCGTGACGCCTCCCGAGGCCTCGAGCTTGGCCCGACCAGCGGTCCGCGACACGGCCTCACGCATGTCCTCGAGGCTGAAATTATCCAGCATGATCATGTCGGGGAGCCCCTCGAGCGTCTGCCGGAGTTCGTCGAGGGTTTCCACTTCCACTTCGATGGGCTTGCCGGGGGCCAGGCGTCGCGCCGCCTCGATCGCCGGGGCGATGCCGCCGCAGGCAGCAATGTGATTCTCCTTGATCAGGTAGGCGTCATACAGTCCCATCCGGTGGCTGTGGCAGCCCCCGCAGGCGACCGCATACTTCTGTGCCAGACGCAGTCCCGGTAGGGTCTTGCGCGTATCCAGCAACTTCACCGCGGTGCCCTCAACCAGGTCGGCATAGTGGCGACTGCGGGTGGCGGTGCCGGAGAGCATCTGGAGGAAGTTGAGCGCGCTGCGTTCTCCACTGAGCAGCGAGCGGACATTGCCCGTCAGACGGCAGAGCGTCTGGCCGGGTTCGACTCGGTCACCATCGGCCACGTGCCACTCGATGCGTACCGCCGGATCGAGCTGACGGAAGACCTCACCGACCCAAGCGACGCCACACAGGGTCGCGTCTTCCTTGGCCGTGATGCGGGCTTCTCCCTGATCGTCCGGCGCGACCAGTTGCGCCGTAATATCACCATTGCCGATGTCTTCCTCCAGCGCCTCGGTGACATTACGGGTAATCGCCTCGCCGAGTGCTTGGCTATCGATTCGATACATGTACGCTCCTTTGGTCGTCATGATTTGGGTAACATCACCAGCGGCAGTGGCCCCGGCACCGCTGGAAACGCTGCCGGGGCCATCCCGTCCTGCTCATCGGCAGGGATGACGCGATCTGTGGGTTAGCGGCCAGCGCACGACACCGTCATACAGGGGTCTTGTGCCCATGCAGCCGCAGATGTGGGGAGGCAATGATCGCCACGACACCTACCAGCACGGCCGCCACCACGGCCCACCAACTGGGGGTGATGAAAAGCAGCCCTGCCAAGCCGAAGCCAAGCCTCTGGAGTATGGCCAGGGGCTGACGCCAGTAGCCCTCCACGGCGATACTCAACAGCAGCACTCCCAATATAGCCGTCACACACGAGACCGCGATCGCCTGCCAACTGCCGACCATCAGCAGCCCCTCGCCGTAGACGAACGCGAACGGCACGATGAACGCCGTGATGGCCAGCCTGACGGCGCCGACGGCGATCTTCAGCGGGCTGGCATCGGCGATGGCCGAGGCCGCGAACGCCGCCACCGCCACCGGCGGGGTCATCGCCGAGAGCACCGCGAAGTAGAGGATGAACATGTTGGTCTGCAGGACGCTGAAGTCCATCGACAGCAGCGTGGGCCCCACCAGCACGGCGCCCAGGATGAAGGCCGACGGCGTCGGCATGCCCATCCCCAGGATGATCGCCAGCACGGCGGAAATGACCAACGCTAGGAAGGCACTGTCCCCGGCCATCAAGTAGACGAGGTCGGCAAACTTACCGCCCAGGCCGGTCATGGAGATGCCGCCGATTACCAGACCGGCCGCCGCGCAGGCGGCCACCACCGACACCATGCGTAGGGTAGTGACGGCCAGGGCATTCCAGATCGCCCGGGGGCCCATACGGGTCGAAGGGTGTACCATCGCGACCATCAGCACCACCGCCGTGGCGATGGCCGCCACGAAGGTCGGTGAATAGCCCATCAGCAGCGCGCCCGACAGCGCCACCAGGGGCACGATGAACAGGCCGCCGTTCTTGAGGGTCCCCTTCAACGGGGGGGTTTCTTCCTTGGACAGGCCACGCAGGCCCAATTTCTGGGAACGCAGGTGCACCTGGGCGTAGACGCAGAGGTAGTACAACAGAGCAGGGACGATGCCGGCGATGGCGATCTCACGGTATTCGATGCCGGTGTATTCCGCCATGATAAACGCCGCCGAGCCCATCACCGGCGGCAAGAGGCTGCCCCCAGTGGAGGCCGCCACCTCGACGCTGCCGGACAAGGGCTTGCTGTAGCCCAGACGCTGCATGATAGGGATAGTGACGGAGCCCGTCGTGACCACATCGGAGGTCGGACTACCCGACATGGTGCCGTACAGGCCGGAAGAGATCACGGCGATCTTCGCCGGTCCCCCGGTACGACGCCCGGCGAGCGCCGACGATAAATTGTAGAAGAACTCAGCACCACCCGCCTTGGACAGGAAGGTCCCGAACATCACGAACAGGAACGCATAGGTCGCGGCGACACGCAGCGGCACGCCGAACAGGCCATCCGAGGTGAACATCATGATATCCAGGAAGTGATTATAGCTGACTTCCCGAAACCCGAGCGCTCCCGGCAGGCCATGTCCCCACAGGTTATAGACCACGAACACCATGACCACGCTGGTCAGGCCGAAGCCCACGGTGCGCCGCGTCGCCTCGATGGTAAGCGCAAGCAACACGCTGGCCGCGAGCAGGTCCGGCGTTTCCAGTGGAAACAGCAGCGTGATGCGTTCAGCGATCCGCTGACTTTCCAGCAAGAAATACACGCCGACGGCGATGCTGGCCAGCACCAGGCACCAGTCGATCAGGCCTGGCCGGTCCTTGCGCCCAAGGGGGCCTGGACTAATATTGATGAACAGCAGGGCCAGCATGGCGGACAGGAACACCACCATCATGACGTAGAGATCGACATACACGATCGTCGTGGTATAGATGACCGCCAGTGCCACCAGAGCAGCGCATCCATGCACTGCCATCCCCAGCTTACCCGTTAACTGTCGCTTGGCGCCGGTCCCCGTAAAGACCGAAAGAATCTGATTCATCGATATCTCCTCGGCATTGATGCCGGCTCACCCACTTAACGAAGGCCCGTTTCTTTCAAGTAGCGTGCGGCCCCGTCGTGATAGGGAACGACTTCCACGGAAGCCATGATCTCCGGAGTCAGGCTCTGCATGGCTGGATGGACACCGGCCACTTTCTCGTAGTTTTTGTAGATGGCCTTGGTCAGGTCATAGGCCTGCTGTTCGTCCATATCGCTGCGCACCGCCAAAGCGGCGCTGATCGAGACGGTGGGGACGTCACTGAGGGCCCAATCATAGGCACCGCCAGGGATGACGAAGGGCGTGGTGCCCGTGCTCGTCGTAACGGCCTGCACGGTGTCCTCGGACAGCGGCAACAGGGTCAGGTCGACGCTTGCCCCTGCCTGCATGATCGAGCTCTGACCGACGAACAGGCTGTTGAGGAACATGTCGATGCGGCGGTCCTGGATCAGTCCCGACTGCTCACCGGAGGCCGCGTAGATGATGTTACCGCCCCACCGCTTGACCTCGTCGGGACTCGCCCCGATGGTTTCGAGCATGCTTTCGGCCACGCTCGCGGCAATATTGCCGCGTTTGTTAATGGCAATGGTGATCGGCGGCTGGATCTCAGCGATGTCTTCGAAGCTGGTGATGTCATACTCCTCGGCAAAGTCTTCGCGCATCACGGCCTGCATCGGCGCCCAGGTGTACAGGTAGGCAAGGACCCGGATATCGTCGGTCGGCTCGCGGAATGGCGCCTCGCCCTCTCGAGCCCGCTGCAGAACGGCATCCTCGATGATCGCGAGGCTGGCGTCATCGCGCTGGAGGACGGCCACGTTGGCGAGGCCACCACCGGAGGTCTGGTAGGTGACGGTCGAGCCGGGGAACTCGGCCTTCATGGCGCTATCCAGGCCAGCACCGAGCAACGACCAGAGTCCACCGGGGGAGGCACCGGCAACGGTCATATTGTAGCTCTGCGCAGCAGCGATGTTCATCGCCAGACTGGGAACGACAAGAGCCGCGGTCATCAGGGTTTTCTTGAGTGATATTTTCATTATTGTACCTTGTAGTCTACAGTCGTTATGGATTGTTATAAGGCTGTTAGTTAGCGTCACTCTACATCGGCTCAGCCATGCCAAGGGTGATCAGATCTTGAAGCTCTCCAGGGTAGCGGGATGAAAAAGCTCTTCGGGCTCCAACAGCCGTCGTGACAACCCTTCTGTGTGATGCTGCCGGAGGAATCGCTCCAGGGTCTGGCGGTTGGGAGCAAAACCATAGGACCAGAAGTCATCCCCCATGAGTTGGCGCGCGGCCCGTAGTTGATCTTCGACGAACGGCAGGGTCACCTTGGTGGCCGAAGTGTCGCTGAGTTTGGCCAGGGCTCTGGCTTTGGACTGTTCGAAGGCCTTATAGACGGAGAACGGCAGCCAGGGGTGACGCTCGACGAGCGTCTTACGGATACCCAGCAGGTGCATGATGGGAAAGATACCCGTGCGGCGGTACCAATCCGATGCCGCTTGCTGCGGGTTGGCATACAGATAGCCCACGTGAGGATGCCCTTGCTCGAAACAGGAGGGCGCGCGCGGCCCCATCACCGCATCCAGCTCACCTGCGGCCAGCATGCCGGAGAGGGTTTCCCCTTCGGGAATGTTCTCCACGCGTACCCCATCGGGCAGATCGAGGTTGATCTTCTCGACCCGGCCAGGCTCCTCGTAGCCACCACGCATCCAGGTTACATCACGCGGTTCGAGCCCATGATCCTCCTCGAGAAACAACCGCGCCCACACGTTGGCGGTCAATTGGTACTCGGGCACACCGATGCGCTTGCCACGCAGATCGGCGGGGGTTTCGATACCGCGATCGGTGCGCACATAGATCGAGGTATGGCGGAAGGCGCGCGAGGGGAAAACCGGCACGCCGATATAGGGGCAACTCCCTGCCGCCGTCTTCACCGTGTAACTGCTCAGCGACAACTCGGTGATGTCGAAGTCGGCATGTCGGAAAGCACGAAAGAAGATCTCTTCCGGATCATGCAGCATGAACACCGGGTCCACGCCATCGATCTGTACCTCACCGTCGATCAAGGGGCGCATGCGGTCATAATTACCCACCGCAATGGATAGTTCGAGCTTGTTCATCAGGGTTCCTGTGTTGTGATCAGAGAATCGCCATGCTGGGAGGCGAGCACGCCTCCCACGCGAAGCTATGACCGTACCGCTGAGCGGGTGTCATGAACTCATTCTTCTACGTAATACTCTGCCTCTTCCGGGGCCGTCCCCAGCTCACGCCAGTCGGTTTCCTTAGTCACAATGCCCTGGAAGGATTTGAGCTTGTAATGCGGAATGCGTGGCTCTTCGGCACCGATGGCTGTCCCACCCTGCTGCATGGTCTTGGCCGCCTGGAGCATCTGGCGACGGAACTCGACGATCGCCAGGTCGCTCGCGCCCAGCCGGTCATGGGTGCGATCGGCGATCGGTCCCATGGTTTCCCACATGGCGATGTCCTGGTTGGGGATCCCCTTGATGCCGGTAAAACTCGTGCCCAGCTGCATGATCCGCCGATCCTGCCAGTAGTTGTTCTCGCGGGTGCGGAACTTACGGAAACTCTTATCGACATCGATACCGATCTGCGTGCCCAGGAACTTGCGCCAGGACTCCGTATCCGGTGTGGTGGCAGCGTCGCCCCAGGCGATGAAGTGAAAGGCGGTGTGGGTGTCGTCGATCGGCACGTGCAGAATGGCGATGTCGTACTGGTTGTTCGGTGGAATCTGCACGGTATAGGGGGCAATGAATAGCGTGGTACGCACGTAGTCGTGCGTCTTGGCATCCTTGATCGGCCGACGAATCGCCGCGTAGCGGAAGCCGAAGCGCGTCTTCTGGACCTGCAGGCGTGGCGCCTTGTCCGTGGAGGGACGCAGCCACAGCGTATCCGTGGCTTCGGCGCCGGTGGTCCGCGCGGGCACCATGTCGGTGGAGTGCAGGCTGGACGAGTGCGCCGAGTCGATGGCCCCTTCGAGAATCTGGGCCCAATTGCAGTCGATGATGACCTTGGAGATGGACACCTTGGTATCGGGTGTCGGCTGAAACACCGGGGCCGTGAATTCCGGCTGCTCGTCGGGAGGGCCCATGTAGACCCAGACAAAACCCGCCGCCTCATGGGTGGGATAGGCCTTGTGCTTGACCTTCTCGGTCATCTTCGACTCCGGCGGTTCGGATGACATCTCGAGCACATTGCCGTCGACGTCCATCTTCCAGCCGTGATAGAGGCAACGCAGCCCACACTCCTCATTACGACCCAACACCAGCGACGCCCGGCGGTGGGGACACATTTCGTCCAGTACGCCCACGCGGCCGTCGGTATCGCGGAAAGCCACCAGGTCTTCTCCCAGCAGCCTCACCCGCACCGGATCCCCATCCGGTTCCTCGATTTCTTCCGACAGGCAGGCAGGAAGCCAGTGACGACGCATGATTTCCCCCATTGGGGCCTCGCCTTCGACACGGCACAGCAGTTCATTTTCTTCCGGGGTCAACATAGCTCACGGTCTCCTTCATCTTGGGGGGGGTCCCAGGTCACCATTGGGTGGCGACGTATTTTATTAGATATCTAACTTACAGATCTAAGATAGCTTCTCCGACGCGGGAGTCAAACCTGCTAAAGTCGTATAAGGGATATCCTCATGCGGTCCTAGTGAGCGGCGATGCCGCATAAGAACCTGCCTGAGATTGAGAATTTAAGATTTTAATTCAGATAGATAGAAAGAACACCCAGTAGCCTTCATCATGTTGGATAAGTGGTTACCGAGGGCAGAACATGACACGCATATCGGCAAAAACTAGACTATCGTCTAGTTTATTAAGGAAACGCTGCACAAATCCGCCGGAGCTGCCTCGCAGCGGCCGGCAGGGTAGAATCTGACCATCCCGCCACCGTCTGACAGAGCCATCCGATGAAGCAGATCTCGTTCGCCCAGGCAGAGCACCAGAACAAGAAGAAGGTCACCCGTCGAGAGCGGTTCCTGGCCCAGATGGAGGCTTTGGTGCCTTGGCAACGGCTGATCGACGCGCTGTCGCCATCCTACTTCCCGAACGCGGCGGGCAAGCGGGGCCGACCGCCCATTGGCCTGGAGCGCATGCTGCGGATCTACTTCCTGCAACAGTGGTATGCGCTTGCTGACGAGGCGCTGGAGGATGCCATCTATGACAGCCAGGCGATGCGTGACTTCGTGGGAATCGATTTGGCCATCGAGAGCGTGCCGGATGCGACCACACTGCTGCGCTTCCGCCATCTGCTGGAAAAGCATGCCCTGACCCAGCGGATCTTCGAGGAGATCAATGCTCACCTGGCCGAAAAAGGATTGTTCATGCGCGAGGGCACCATCGTCGCCGATGTCACCATGGTGAGGCATCTGGTCAGAGAGGATGGTAAACGGATAGATGGCGACACAGGGTGTTTCGGCATGGGGAAATATCTAGTTGAAGAAAAGCAGAGTTCGGAGACGCGGTGCTTTGCCCCTGTCAGACGCAGCGCAATTAAGAAAATGGAAGACAGCTGGAAGAAAACGTTGATGCTGGCCTTCGAAAAGACCAAAACCAATATCTATGCCAAGGTCGAGCATCCGTTTCATGTCATTAAGAACCTGTTTGGCTATCGCAAGGTTTGCTATAAGGGGCTGACTAAGAAGAACCAAGCTCAGCTGTTCAGCCTATTTGCGTTGGCCAACCTGGTGTTGGCCGGACGATGCCAGAAACACGTTCATGGGGGTAGTGTGTCTTGAATCTGGCCAGGCAGCCGGAAAACACGGCTGCCCGGAAAAAATGCCACCGACAGTGGCTCAATAGTGATCGCGGGGACAACACTCAGGCGAACATTGTTCGCTGCAGTTGCCCGGGGATGAATTGATCAGCGTCCTCTCAGGTGATTCACCCAGGTATACGCTCAAAGAGCTGCTTCATCAGTGTGATCCTTCAGCGCCTGAGACTGTTGATAATATTGCCCGGTAGAATCTTAAAAAGTCGGTCGAGAAGAATGAGCTACTGTTGCAGACATTGTCGGTGCAAACAGGAGAAGCTCGAGAGGCTGCATATTGGGATAAGCGGGTCGTGATTGTGCGGATTCTTGAAGAGATACTCATTTGGCATATGTCTCCCACTCGTGAATTTTCTGCTAATATCTATATGAACGACATTATTAGAGGTGAAGACATGAATGATGCGTCTCAGTTCTGGATAGGTATATCGCCGATTTTATTTATCATGATCGCTACATTAATTGCTGGCGGTTATGCAGTGTATAATAATATTAAGCGTTTTAAGGATAAATGAAATAATTTATAGCTATTTAGTTAATACGTCAGTCGCGAGAGGTGTTCGCCTAATATGCCTGCTTGTTAATTGAGTATTTCATAACATTTACCTGGCGCGCATTATGCGTGAGACCATTTGCGAGCTTGAAGCCGCTGACTTGGCGGCACCTCTGGGGGGGTCTACCAGTTAATAATTCTTATATTCCCCACAACTTCGATACCTTCCAGACGCATGGGTGCTTTATCGGTTTGGCCGCGGTGATCGTACTTTCTGATCAGACAATCTGCGCGGGGTGGCTACTGCTTCTCCAGCGGATGGCGAAAGCGAAGCAATGTGGTCACGTCGGGAACACTTTCGATGGCAAGGTCGATACCGATGAAGTCACGCATGGCCTGGCTGTCATAGATGGCATCTTCGAGCGCTTCGTCGGCCAGTCCGTACCATTGCTGCAGGGAAATAGGCCCGCACCATTCGCTCTAGACCGATTGGTGGCCGACCGCGCTTGCCCACCGATTTAGGAAAGTAAGACGGCGACAACGCCTCGATCAGACGCTGCAATGATATTAGGGTATCCATCTGTGCCAGGAGCCGCTCCCGGCGAGTGGC